>CAMZLY010000214.1 GCA_947311825.1 uncultured bacterium | reverse complement strand
TGTGTCATAATTCTTTTTCATGGTACGTTTTAATAGCAGTATATGTGCCAAGTATTAGGCTGTAGGCTATAGGGGGGAATGTAGTGTCGGCCGTCTCTGTCCAAGACAGCGGCAAAGCCGCTGTACATTGTGGCCACAGCGTGGACGCTTGGCCCGAGACGGCCAACGCTACAAAAACGGGATAAAAAAGGGGGATATTTTTCTTTGCCGTGCTTTAATTCGTATTGATGTGACTTTATTTCGCACTGCCGTGTGACAATATGTCGATATATGGCTGGTGTTTCTGGCGTGTATATGAGAATATAGTTGTTTTTAATCTTTAACTATTAACCAGTAACTATTAACTGCTTTTTGGTATGGTTTGTGCTAATCCATTGCCACGTAGATAAAATTATAGATGGTGTAAATATGAATCAAGTAAAAATATTAGTTATTGAAGATGATCCACATGGCGGGCAGTCGGTTGTTGAGGCGATGGAAGATATCGGCTTTAAGGCCGAGCTGGCTGTAACCGGCGAAGATGGGATAAAGCTGTTTAGGGAAATGGCTTTTGATGTGGTTTTATCTGACTTGATGTTGCCGGATATAAGTGGAGTTGATGTTTTGAGCAGCTTGAGTCGAATTGATAAGAATGTACCTGTATTGATTATGACTGCTCATGGTTCTGTATCATCGGCCGTGGATGCTTTAAAGCTGGGGGCTTACGATTATATTTCTAAACCGTTGGAGCTTGATGATATTCAGGCAAAAGTTAAAAGAGCTGTTGAAATACATCGTTTACGGGATGAGGTCTTGGTTTTAAAGGATGGTATGCGCGAGCGCTATGCTGCAAGATCAATTGTTGCACATTCAAAAGGTATGAAAACTGTCTTGGAGCAGATTGAAGCATTAGCAAATACCAATGCGACAGTTTTTGTTCATGGTGAAAGCGGCACTGGTAAGGAGTTGGTTGCACGGGCATTGCATTTTGATAGTGGTCGAGCAAAAGAACCATTTGTTGCGGTTAATTGCGGTGCTTTTACGGAGAGTTTGTTGGATTCAGAGCTGTTTGGACATGAGAAAGGTTCGTTTACCGGAGCGGCACAGCAACACAAAGGGGCGTTTGAGCGTGCAAATGGCGGGACGTTGTTTCTTGATGAAATAGGTAATGCTTCTCCAGCTGTTCAGGTTAAGTTGCTGCGCGTTCTTGAGGAACGAGAGTTATGGAGAGTGGGCGGTCAGAATGCAATTAAGGTAAATGTACGAATTGTTTCGGCTTCATTGCGTGATTTAAGCGAGCTGGTGACATCCGGTGATTTTCGTGAGGATTTGCTCTATCGAATGAAGGTGGCAACCATTAATATTCCTCCATTGCGTTTGAGGCGTGATGATATTATTCCACTTGCTGAGCGGTTTCTTGCTATGGCTTCTGAAGAGCATGATCGTAGTATTACAAAAGTAGATAAAAAATATTATGAGCGTTTAGAGCAGTATGATTGGCCTGGAAATGTTCGTGAGTTGCGTAATGTGGTTGAGGTATCTGTTGTTTTGGCACGTGGCTCCGAGTTGGGTGTAGATGATATTCATATTAATGAAGTTGCCAGTGCAAATAATTCCAAGTTTATTGTGCCAGCGGGGATGAGTTATGAGGAAATAGATAAGGAGATTCTTACCCAGGTATTAGCACGTTACAAGGGAAACAGGACAATTGCGGCTGAAGAGCTGGGGCTTTCACGCCGCACGATACAGAGGAAGATAAAGGAGTATGAGTTGCCGTTTTAATCCGCAGATTACGCAGATTTACGCAGATTGAAAAGGGTGATCCGCAGATTACGCAGATTTACGCAGATTGAAAAGGGGGATCCGCAGATTATGTGGATTTACACAGATTAAAAAAGGTTACTAATAGGAGAATATGATGACAGTAGATGTAAAAGGAATTAATGATAGAGTAGAAAAAGAGAGTGCTATTCTGGAACAGGTTAGAACAGAGGTTCATAAGGTTATTGTTGGTCAGGAGGCATTGATTGACAGATTATTGATGGCGTTATTATGTAATGGTCATGTGTTATTGGAGGGAGTTCCGGGGTTGGCAAAAACATTGGCCGTTACAACTTTGTCGCAAATGATGCAGACTAGTTTTAAGCGTATTCAGTTTACGCCTGATATGTTGCCGGCTGATGTGGTTGGGACGCAGATTTATAATCCTAAGAGTGGTGAGTTTTCTGTCAAGAAGGGACCGGTCTTTGCCAATATTATTCTTGCTGATGAAATAAACCGTGCACCGGCAAAAGTTCAGAGTGCATTGCTCGAGGCTATGCAGGAACGGCAGGTGACAATTGGTGATGAAACTTTTATATTGGATGACCCATTTATTGTGTTGGCTACACAGAATCCGATTGAGCAAGAGGGGACTTACCCGTTGCCGGAAGCTCAGGTTGACCGGTTTATGCTTAAATTGAAAATCACCTATCCGGATAAGACGCAGGAGTTAAAGATATTGAATAAAATGTCACAGACAAAAGTTGATTTATCAGTTGATGCGGTTATTACGCCTCAAGATATAATTCGCTTACGTGAGCTTTCTGATGAGATTTTTATGGATGATAAAATTAAAGATTACATTGTTGATATAGTTGATGCGACAAGAGCACCAGAAAAGTATGGATTAGATATTGGACAGATGATCCGTTATGGAGCTTCGCCGCGTGCTACTATTTTTCTAACAATGGCATCTCGAGCTAATGCGTTGCTTGAGGGACGTGGATATGTTACTCCACAAGATGTAAAGAGTGTGGCAATGGATGTTTTACGGCATCGGGTAGTTGTTACTTATGAAGCAGAAGCTGAAGAAAAAACTTCTGAGGATATGGTTGCCAAAATATTGGAAACGGTAAAAGTGCCATGATTTCAAAAGAATTAGCAAAAAAGATACGTTATCTTCAAATATACACTAGCAAGGCGGTGAATGATTCGCTGGCTGGTGAGTATGCCAGTGTTTTTAAAGGGCGCGGCATGGAGTTTGATGAGGTGCGAGAATATCAACTTGGTGATGAAGTTCGTTCTATTGATTGGAATGTAACGGCTCGCATGGGGCATCCATATGTTAAGCGTTTTGTTGAAGAACGTGAGTTGACGGTTATGTTTCTGGTTGATTTATCGGCATCAGGTTCTTTTGGTAGCACGCAGCGTATTAAAAATGAAGTGGCTGCAGAGTTATGTGCATTGGTGGCATTTTCTGCCATTAAAAATAATGATAAAGTTGGCTTAATTGTTTTTACTGATGAGGTTGAGATGTTTGTTCCGCCGGGCAAGGGTGCATCGCATGTTTTGCGGCTTATTGAGAATTTGCTTACCTTCGAGCCTAAGCGTGGAAAAACTGATATTGCCGGTGCCTTGGAATATATGGGGAAGACAATGAAGAAGCGCAGTGTCGTGTTTCTCGTCTCTGATTTTTTTGGTGAAGGATATGAACAGCCGCTAAATATATTGAATAAACGGCACGATGTGATAGCTGTTTCTGTTACTGATCCGCGTGAGGTTAGTCTGCCGAATGTGGGTTTAATTGAACTGGAGGATGCAGAGAGCGGTGAGCGAGTTATTGTT
>CAMZLY010000213.1 GCA_947311825.1 uncultured bacterium | reverse complement strand
TGCCGTTGCTCGATATTCAGGAATATGAACAAAAGCACGCTCCCCCTCTTTTAGTTTTACATTAATATTACTACAGTAACTCACTGAACCTGAATAAAATGGTAATCCCTGCTTACACCAATCGCCAACCTTGAGAGTAGATACTGTGGACTTTATTGTCGGAATATCTTTTTTGATATTTATCGTAAAATCTCCTAGTAAATAAATAATCTCTAGGCCGGAATGATTCTCATTATAATCACATTCCAAGATTAATATATTTTCTCCTCTATGCAATACCGACGGATCAATTGCCAACTTACGTAAAGAGAGATCACACCACCAACCGCACTCCATATCAGGCGATAATCTCTTCCCGTTCAATGTAATTGAGGAAAATGTTTCAGGACATTCCAATGCTAGACATATCGCACCGGATGGAACTTGATCTATAAAAACGGAATACTCCAATTTAACACTTACACTTTTAGTATTTTCGCTTTTAACTCGTGCCCAAGGCTGTACCATCATTCCGCCACGATGCCGAATACCTAACGCATCACGTACAGCATAATCAACTCTTAAAATTTCTTTGGCAGCATTAAATTTTCCTTTTCCAATTTTATATTTAGGTTTATCAAGAACCAAAACATTATCTTCCGAACGAATAATATTCCATTGTTTTGTTTTAATCTCTATTCGTCTTTTTTCCTCTAATTTATTTACCGCCGGTAATGAGCATTTCTGTTGTTTTTTCGGAATAACAAATAATCGTGACCCTATCTGCGGAAGGTCAGTTGATATAACAACAGACTCCTCACTAACGACTGCATTAGCCTTTAAGAGTTCTCCGGTATTAGGATTCAATTCTACAGCGTCGCCTTTTAGTGCACCGTATAATATAACTTGTACCGCAGGAAATGCTTCTTTTCGATCTCGGACTAGAGGTTCTGTATTATATTTACAACTGCCGTCATGACCTGTATTGCAAATGAATAGATAGATATTATTTCGATCTTCCCGCATCTGGTAAAGAACCGGCATTATTTCTTTGCCGTTTTCGTCTTGTATTGAAATACGTCTACCAGATTCTTCCACTGATCGAACAAACTTATTACCACTTGCATTAACACATTCCGCAGCAAAAAGAACAACTGCATCTGATTCTTCCGCATCAACAAACTTCGCCACTTCTCCTGCAAAAACAACTGTTCCACCAATCGCCTTAAACTCTTGTAGTAATTTCAAAGTTGATGAACGCATAGTTATCATTTCAGGAACTACCACAACTTTATAGTCGGCATAACCAACTGAAAATACAGGCTTCTTATTTTTCTTTGCAACTTTTGAATGACGAGATATTATTTCTTCATCGCCATAATCAAAATCAAGATTATTACCGAGTAACAAATCACGTAATTCTATTATGCTATTATCAAATGCCTTAACTTTTTCATCACTACTCCAGTCCGCACGAATCATGGTCCAGGTACTTTCCACAGGATGAATAACCAAGATATCTCTAATTTCTTTGCCTTGGGTCATTACCATATTGATACGCCCAAAATAGTCTTCTACTTTAGAATAATAACTCCACCAAGGTGATTGATAAGAAATACTGGCAGGATAATCTCGCTTTGCTTCACCCTGCATTGTGTACCAAAACAAATGCTGGCATCTTAAATTGATACCCAATGCCGCCTGCCAATCACCAAGTGCCTTATGTCCTTCAAATGAGAAATCCCAACCGGTACATCCGTAAGTCTCAGTCAAACGCCATTTGCGATCAAACTGTCTTGCCGCCGAAGAAACCTGCTTTGCAGTATCATAAACCCGCCAATGTTCAGTAAGCAAATCCATTCCCGGTGCCTGCATATACTCATAAAAACGCATACAGCTACCAACAGTATTAACCTGGCACGATAAAGTGTCTTCTTCCAATACATGTCCCGTATGCATCATATTATTTTCATCACACCATTCACCAATTTGTCTTGCAAATGCATCAACAAACAGATGCGTCAGGCAATCACAAAAATGATATCTGGCCTTCGATACTTCTTGATCAACAATATTATAATATAATTCCGGCAGATAATCAGATATATCGTAACCGTAGCGACTTTTAAAAACTTCCGGCAACCGACCAGTCCATGGTACTTCCGGCACGCCTTCAGACGAAAGAACACCCATTCTTCCATAATTAGGCTCATCAGTAAAAATTCCAGGAACCCTTTTTCCTAACTTATCACCAATTCTTGTTGCGTATTTCTGATGTGTCACCTTAATAAACTCTTTAACCGCTTTATCATTAAGCGTATCAAGATATGTATAGTCATTATACCAGCTACTGTTTTCCTCTAGTTGTACATAAGCGTGAAGGATTCTATGATTCTTTAATAATCGTTTCGGAAATTTTTGTTTCGTTATCTTACGATAGCTTACAATATTTTTGCCATCCATTTTTGCCAAATAAAATGCAACAGTTTTTTCTGTCGCTTTTATATCTTTGATTGATGAAAATTCCGCCATACTTAAATGACGCATACGATATTCAGGATTTTTTGTAACCAATCCGCCTGCCGCTCCGGATGGCCAACGATCCTCATCATATAACCAAGCCTGCATATCTAGTTTTTCTGCCTCATCAATGCAAGCATCTACACATTTAAACCACTCATCAGAAAGATATTCAGTGTCAAGCCCAACTCTCGAATGCATAAAAAAACCACCAAGTCCCATCTCATGCATCAAGCGAATCTGCCGCCTTAACTCATCTTCATCCAATTTACCATTCCAAGCCCAAAAAGGAGCCCCACGAAATTCACTGCCGGGATTATTAAACTCTTTCACAAACGATTTATTCATCAGCAACCTCTATTATGATTTATATACATACTTACAAAAAGATAAAAAGATAGTACCAAGTACTAAACCACAATTCCTTGACTTTATTGCCAAAAACAAGCACTATATTGCCAATTATGCAGATTTTAACGAAAAATATCCCGAAAATAGAAAAAGCAGATAAGCTTTTTATTAGCAAAGAAATAGCTGTAAGTTATAATGAGATACCAATACAAGCACCGTTAAAACTTCATAATCACGATTTTTATGAGCTTGTCCTTATTAATAAGGGGCAGGGAACACATTTCACAAAGAGCAACAAATATCCCATTAGAGCTGGCGATATATTTCTTATCAAGCCAAACGAAGCTCATGGATACAGCAACACAAAAGAGTTAAATCTCACAAATATTTTTTATATACCCGATAAACTACAGTTGCCAATAGCTGATTTAAAAGAATTTCCAGGTTATCATGCTTTTTTTGAGATAGAGCCACAATACAGAGATATTCATGGTTATAAAAGTCGCCTTCGCCTGTCACTGGAAGAACTCAAAAACACACAAAGGTTAATCACCAACATAAAACAACAGCTAACAGAGCATCCGCCAGGATTTAGGTTTCTAACATTCTCGTATTTCATCCAGCTTATATTCTTACTGTCACAATATTACGAAAACTCCAATACTGCACATAGCAATCTTCTTTTACAGCTAGGAAAAGTAACCACTTATATAGAAAATAATTACACCCAATCAATTACACTTGATGAATTAGCAAAAGTCGGAATGATGTCTAAAAGAACTCTTATCAGAAAATTTAAAAATATATTAAACAGAACACCGATTGATTATTTATTAAACCTAAGAGTTGCAAAAGCATCATCACTACTGAATAGCAATTTGAATATTTCTGAAGTTGCAGCACAATGCGGTTTTGACGACAGCAACTACTTTTCTCGTCAATTCAAAAAAATAACTGGACTATCCCCCCGCAACTATATAAAAAAATAAGCATTCACTACTTATCATACCCTCCGGCTCGCTCGGAGAGCTCGCCCTACCTTGTTTTTCTAAAAACCAACTAGGTTTAAGAAAAAAGGTTTAAGAAAAAAAGAAAAATCACTTTACATACACAATAATTGTTGATATCTTGTATTTATGAATATAAGTAGATCATCAAACAAATATGTTCAACTTGCGGAATCCTTAGAGGAACGTATCCTTAGAGGAGATTATCTGCTACGACCATTCCCTAGAGATGCTGAATTAGCCTGCGAGGCAAAGGTGGATCGCCGTACGGCACACAAGGCAGTCGAAATATTGATCACCAAGGATTTATTGAACCGGAAACCTAATAGTAGTGTTACGATTAATAAAAAGAACACATTCCCCAAAGTCGCCTTATTACTACCGTCATATCCAAGCCCTATTTACGAACGGTGGCATCGTTCAATTGAGGTGCTTGCAAAAAGTCGGGGCTGGAGCATCAGAGTGATCGGATACTCGCATTGGAACGACCATGCCATACATGCAGCATTAAACGAGTTTGATGGAACTTTTTTCTGTATGGATTCCTTCACCACACCACTACCTGACTCGCTAAACAAACAACTGCATCATTCTAAAAACCGTGTGGTTATGCTTGATGTAGATTTATCTTCTCTTGGAATTACTTCCATGTGGCTAACATCGCCACTGATGGAAGTTCACTGCATGCTGGATTATCTTAGTAAACTTGGACATCGTCATATAGCATTTTTAAATACGCAACAACATGATCAAGTAACTCGACTACGCCTACAACAATGGAAACTATGGACGGCAATGCATACGGACGACACCGAACTGCTCGATGAACCTGTCAAGAGGTATGAATCGACAGCAGAAAGAGCCTACGAGGTGATGAATCGCAAATTAAAAACGGGAACACTAAAATCCACAGCCATTCTCTGCTCCACCGCCTCATCTGCCATTGGCGTAAAACGTGCACTCTATGATCATGGGTTAAACGTTGGAAACGACCTGTCGCTATGCAGTTTAGACGGAGGTGCGGGAGAGGCACGGCTTTTAACACCATCGCTAACCTGCATAATATCTCCCGACCCGGCACCATACCTAGATGTGTGCTTAGACTGGATGCAGAATAAAAAGGAATGGATTGGACCATTGTTACTCCAGCCACCCACGATAAATATTTTTGAGGGCGAATCGACCGCCCCTTTTCAATAGTTAAACGTTTTCGTCTTCAAAAGCTCTGGGTGAGGACGATTTTAACGCATATATCCCAGAGTTAAAATAAAGGAGAAGTAGTTATGAAGGTATCAAACAGCATTATGACAGTAGTTGTCTTTGTAATGATGCAGGCTGGTTTTGTCCACGCACTGTTAGTCGGTGATACAATTAATATCGTGTTGGGGACGGATGTTGTCCGAACCTTTGCAGATGTCCAAACCGATGGCTATGTGTATGGTCCTAAGCAAGTTTATGATGCAGTCAATAAGACAACGAAGATATATATGCCCTATGGTAGCACCAATGGGGTCTATGAACTTGAGGTTGTGAGCTTTTTTTATTCAGCGCCAACAAACGCTCCGACTTTGGCCGCCAGTAGCGTAGGCACCGTGTCAGCATTTCTAACCTATAAAATGCATTTTAATGCACCCATATCGTGGTTTAATTACAACGATAACTACGCTATATTTAGCGGAGCGGTCGGAACTAGCCTTGTTGGAGAATACAGTACCGATGGATCAAATTGGCATAATCTTGTAACCATTGCTGGAACCGGCGGTAATTACTATCTTAATTCCGGTATGTTTGGGGCTAGTGGAGCTTCCGTTGACGGGCTTAATACCCAAGATCTATACATACGTATCAAAACTGTGGGTAATGCCGGCATCCAACATTATATGCAGCTCCGTCAGGTAGGTGCAGGAATCTGGGGCGAAGCAGATTTTTTCAGAAACCAACACCAGTTAACTGTTAAAGCCGCACCGCTTGGCACTGTTATTGTTATAAAATAAAATAAAAATACAAAAATGATAAGTGATAAAATATTAGGGCATAGCATACGGGTTATTTTGACTGTTGGAGTTATGATATTGACTGGAGCGGAAAATATTAGGGCTGCCGAGCCATCATTGCAAGAGAACATAATATCGGTGCAAGACTTCAGTTTCATAACGTTTAATTGGCAGATTACCGGTAAATGGAATAAGCGAGTAGAAATATTTGAGATTGATTGTACAGCTTTTGGAACAACTGATGCGGCATTGAGTCTGACATTTCCACAAATGGGACGTGATGATATCAAACGCTTTTCTCTCTCAGCCGAAAACAAAACTTACCATTTCACCTACAAACCACCTTTTAAGGAAAACGGCAACCCGTATAACCGATACCGAATAAAAATCAAGTTGGAAAGCAAGTTAGGAACTCATACCGAGACCACCGAGCTTATCGGCAAATACGCTCCCCTCGTGGGCATCGACGATCCACGAGCCAGCAGTAAAACAGAAAAATCTATCATCGGAGTAAACGTTCATTTCTCCTTTGCACCAAGAAACATAGGGTCATTCGCCGGCTGGCATAAATACCGCAAACTCACAGATATGATTGCAGATGCCGGTATTAAATGGATCAGAGATTCTGTTGGCACAGAAAAGAGTGACGACGGAAAACTCCGAGTAAAACCGTTTGTCCTAGACTGGATGCACTATGCCAAGAAAAAAAACATCAATATCATTGCTCTTATTGACATGAGTAGCAATGAAACAGAAGAGCAGTTTATTGAGCGATGCCGGACTATTGCTGAAGCGATGAAAGGTATCACCGATATTTTCGAGTTGGGCAATGAACCACAAAACTTCGGAGATTGGCGTAAAAAATATGGCGGCACCTGGAATGGAAAAGAAAAAGATAACTCCACTTCGGAATGGGTTAAAGCACACCTTAAATACACTAATGCAGGAGCCAATGCGATCAAGGAGGTTCGACCAAATGCGGTCTGCATTGGCCTTGGGGCATGTCCTCCAACCAATTTCCGTGCTATTACTTTGGGATTATCAAAATACGTAGATGGAGTAGTAGATCATCCCTACTCATTCAGTATGCCACCGGAACGAGTACCGTATAGTTGGCGTAACGAGAAACGAGACGGTATACTTACAGGCGACAAAAACGGCTCATTTGTTGGATTGATGTTATCATATATTAATATATTTAAGAATACTGGACAGATGCGCAGCCTATGGCTGACAGAATTTGGATGGTCTACATTCTGGTTCAATGGAGACAACGAGAAGGAGATGTATGCCGGGTTTACCGAAAACTCTCAAGCGATCTACCTTATACGTCGTTTCATTCAATGCATGGCAATACCGGCGATCAAAGTCGCATGCCAATACGATTTTCTGGACGATTATAGTTCGAATAAATTCAATCCTGAAGCAAATTTTGGTCTTCTCCGATCAGATTACAGTCCAAAACCATCATACTACGCCATCCGGCACATAAACTCTCTTTTTGCCGGTTACGAATATGACAATAAAGTGATCGTAAATGTCAAGAAGGCTCCTCTGCATCGCAGCATGAAACGCAATATATTGATTAACAATTGGGATGGTGCCGCTATTAATGCAGATAACGATATATGTGCCTACGGGTTCTCAAATCCAGAATTTACTGACAGGCGAATGCTGGCGGTCTGGTCAAAGCTTCCTGTAAGTGATGAATTCAATAACCGCACAGTCTCCATTCGTATCAGCGGATGGAAAAACTTCTGCAAGTATCCACTGGCTGTAGATATTATCACCGAAACAAGTTTTGATGTACCAATCAAAATAGATGGTAACGACCTTATCATAGATCTATTGATCACCGACAATCCGGTGGTGGTTAAACTATTCTCATCCAATTAAAATGGATACATTTCCATTTTGTAGAGATTTACCAGAATCTTCACCCTGAACTATTTAATAATTTTTAAGATTTGTTCAAAATTTTCACAGTAATTGGAGCAAAGTTCACGTGTCCCCGATTCAATAATATTGCCGCCGGAAATACCTAT
>CAMZLY010000212.1 GCA_947311825.1 uncultured bacterium | reverse complement strand
TTGCGTAAATATAGTTTATTGAGAGGTTGTGCCAGTTTTTTTACCGGGGCAAGCCCGGAGGTGACGTTGCGTGAATATATTTTATTGAGAGGTTGTGCCATTTTTTTACCGGGGCAAGCCCGGAGGTGACGTTGCGTAAATATAGTTTATTGAGAGGTTCGGATGTGAATTATGAAAGTTAAATCTATAAAAGGTGGCGATAAGTCACAATTTCGACGTTATCGTGATTTGTGTTATGGCGATACTTCGCTTGGGCATTTGTTGTGGGCTGAATTTGTGGTGTTCTTTTTTGGCTGGATTCCCGGTGCGGCAGGTGTGTTTTTGCGTAGCAAGATTTATCCATCGTTGTTTGCGGAGGTGAAGGGGAAGTTGTTGATTGGTCGTAATGTTACATTCAGGCATTTTAAGAAGATTAAGCTGGGGAGTGGTGTTATTATTGATGATAATGCTATGATTGATGCCAAGGGTGAAAATAATTTTGGAATTACTATTGGTGATAATGTTTTTATTGGGCGTGGAACAATTGTATATTGTAAGAATGGCAATATTAGACTTGAAGATAGTGTTAATTTTTCCTCTAACTGCACGGTGTTTTCTTCTAATAGTCTGATTGTCGGTGCGGGGACAATGATTGGAGCATATTCCTATTTTCTTAGTGGTGGGGAATATGATTATAAAAGTGAAGTGCCGTTTGCTGAACAGAGCGGAATGGAGACAAAAGGGGAGACAATTATCGGTAGAAACTGTTGGGTAGGAGCTAGAGTTACGGTTCTTGATGCTTCGAGAATTGGGCGGCATTGCGTAATTGGTGCTAATTCATTGGTTAATGGGGCTATAGAGGCAAATAGTCTGGCGGTGGGGGCACCGGCCAAGAAAATTAAGGCACTATAAATTTATGAACAAACAAAAAATATTTTTTATTATTAAGTTGCTGATTAGTTTCGGATTGATGTTTTTTCTTTACCGTAAGGTTGATTTTGCAGAAATTATTTCTATGGTTGGAAATATTAATGGATGGTTACTGTTGGTGTTGTTTGGACTACTGTTTTTTAATACTGCTATAAGTACCTTGAAGTGGAAAATCTTATTATTGGCTGATGATATTCATATTCCATTTAAGGGGTTGTTGTCCAGTTATATGATAGCATCATTTTTTAATATTTTTCTTCCTTCCAATATTGGTGGCGATGCATATCGTATTGTTGATATAGCGAAACAGAGTTCGCGACCGGTGCATACTTTTGCTTCGGTATTTATTGATCGTCTTTCCGGTTTTTTAGCGTTGGCAATTATGGGGTTTGTCTTTCCGCTTGCTGGGCATGGGATGTTAGAAGATGGTAGAGTTTTATTTGTTCCGTTGGCGGTATTTGTGGTTATTGTGGTGATGATATGGGCTTTGTATAATCAAAAATTACTACGTTGGGGAATGCGTATTACCAGGATTGATAGGGTTGATAAAATCAGCAGCATGGTTAATCAGTTTCTTGATTCTGTCACTGCGTATAAAGAAAAGCAGGGGGTACTTGCCAAAATTATGGGAGTGTCGTTTGTTTTTCAGTTTACGGTAATTGTATTTGTCTATTTGCTTTCTACCACTATTGGGTTTGATATTCCATTTTTGTATTTTTGTATGTTTGTGCCGTTGATTTCACTTTTAGAGGCGGTGCCGGCATCTATTTATGGGGTTGGCTTTCGTGATGCCGGATATGTGTTGTTTTTTACGCAAGTGGGCAGAACGCATGAAGATGCTTTGTTGATGGCACTGCTTTATGTTGCGGTAACATTACTATATGCATTAATTGGAGGAATTATTTTTGTTGTTAAGAAAAAACGGGCTTGAGCAATTAAGTCAATAGCTACAACTTAATAATAAAAGCCTGAAATCAATTTGACACTATAATCATATCACAGTACAGTTGCTTGAACTATGAGATTGTATATAAAGTATAACTGATATATAGAGCGGGTGTGGGTGTGAAGTAATAAATAATTAAGGTTTAGTAATTAAGTGTTAGATTTAGAGAAAATTTTAAATAAAGAACAATATGCAGCTGCAACGGCTCCCAATGGGCCGTTATTAGTTTTGGCTGCCGCCGGAACAGGGAAAACACGAACTTTAGTTTATCGTATGGCGTGGCTGGTTGAAGAAAAAGGTGTTATGCCGGATCGTGTTTTGTTGCTTACTTTTACGAATAAAGCTGCTCGTGAAATGCTTGAGCGTGCTAATGAGGTTATTGGTAGTGGTATCGCCGGTTTATGGGGTGGGACTTTTCATCATATGGCAAATAGAATTTTGCGTCGTTATGGTCGTCATCTTGGTTATCCGTCAGATTTTCCTATTATAGATCGAGATGATGCACGCACTATTGTGGGACAGAGTCTTAAAGAACTTAAACTTAATAGTAAGGATTTCCTTAAAAAGGATGTATTGCTCTCTCTTTTTGGTACAGGTGTAAATTCGAAAGATACTTTAGAAAATATTGTGTATGAGCGCTATAATGAAACAGCTATTGATCCTGGGGATGTTTTATCTGTACATAAGATGTATGAAAAGAAAAAGCGTGAATTAAATGCAATGGATTTTGATGATTTATTAGTAAATTGTTTGCTGTTATTTAGGGAACAACCCCAGATTCTTGAGCGGTATCAGGAAAAGTTTCAACATATTTTAGTTGATGAATATCAGGATACTAATTCTATACAGGCGGAATTAATTGATTGTCTTGCTGGTAAACATGGTAATGTTTTTGTGGTAGGAGATGATTTTCAATGTATATATTCGTGGCGTGGTGCTGATTTTAAGAATATTATGTCGTTTCCTGAACGATACCCGGATACAAAAATTCATAAGTTGGAGACGAATTATCGAAGTGTACCGGAAGTGTTGGCTGTTGCTAATGCTTGTATCGCTGGGAATCCTGAACAGTTTCAGAAAGAGCTTCGTGCAACGCGAGCTCCATACCGCAAACCGAGAGTTGCAATAATTCGTGATGGATATGATCAGGCACGATATGTTGTGCGAATGATTGATCAACTTAAATATGAAGGTTGTAAGGCTTCTGAAATAGCAGTTTTATATCGTGCACATTTTCACTCTATGGAATTGCAACTTGAATTGTCGCGTGCAAAAGTTCCGCATGTTATTACCTCCGGTTTACGTTTCTTTGAGCAAAAACATATTAAAGATGTTTGTAGTGTTGTTAAATTGATTGCTACACCTAGTGATGAACTTTCGTTCCGGCGGATGTTGGAGTTGTTGCCAAGAGTAGGGGAGCGTACTACTGCTAAAATATGGCAAAAACTTGGAAATCGTTTTGATGTAATGGATCCAGCACAGCGTGATATTGTTAATCAGGGTGTTGGTGTTGTAGCTCGCCCATTATGGCAATCTATAGAGCCGGTTTTGACTGATTATATTGGTGAGCGAACGGGGCGTGATGCTGGTGAGATTATAGCTAGGTTTTTGGATGTTTTTTATAAGGGTTATGCAACTAAGAATTATGATAATGCTGATCGAAGAGTCGATGATATTAAAGAGTTAATGTTGCATGCAGGACGTTGCGATACTATAGAGGCATTTTTAAGTGATATGGCGTTGTTGACAAATACGGATACGGCTCAGAGTAGTGACAATTCTTTTGATAATAATGCATCAATTAGGCTTAGTACTGTTCATCAGGCGAAAGGGTTGGAGTGGTCTGTTGTTATTATTTTGTGGGCATCAGAGGGTATGTTTCCTTCACCGCGTTCTGTGGATGAATCTATTGAAGGTGAGGCGGAAGAGCGACGTTTATTTTATGTTGCAGTTACTCGTGCTAAAGATGATCTTATTATCTGTGCACCAGAGATGAGGCGTTTACGTGATGGCGGGGTGCTTTTTCATGATCCGTCACGGTTTGTTAATGAAATTCCACAAGAGTTATTGACGCGGGTTTATAATCCCTGATTTGGTAGTTGAGCAAAATCTTTACATTTCTGTATATATTGCTGAATCTAGGATTACCGAAGCCGCACCGTCGTAGCCGGATGCTGTACATTCTGTCATAGTATCACCAGTATACGGCACTATAAATGGGGATTTGTAATTGCGAATGTAATGGAGCTTATTGGATCAATTACATGAATTCCCGTCGCCCTTTCGCTAAAGTCGCCCTTCCGCTAAAGTCGCCCTTCCGCTAAAGACGCCCTTCCGCTAAAGTCGCCCTTCCGCTAAAGTCGCCCTTCCGCTAAAGTCGCC
>CAMZLY010000211.1 GCA_947311825.1 uncultured bacterium | reverse complement strand
TCCCATCAAGTAGTAATAGAGTCGTTATTGCTAGGGATATTGTGGTTCGTAGTGTCAATGGAGCGGAAAGTACTATGATTAAGGGCAAATCTGCAAGTACATATAATGGATTTGGTGATGATGCTGTACGTTGCGTTTATATGTCTGCCGGATGTTTGGAAGGATTTACTTTGACCAACGGTTATACCAGAAGTAGTGGTGACAGTTATTTTGAGAAATCTGGCGGTGGTGCAAATCTTTATGGTGGACTGGCTGAAATTAGTGATTGTGTTTTTGCTACTAATGCGGCAAATAGTTATGGTGGCGGTCTATATTTTGGAAAAATTAAAGACAGTATTTTTGACGGTAATGTTGGTTCTGGTGTAAATCACTCGGTTGTTAGTAATTGTGTATTTAAAAACAATCACGGTTTTTTTGGGGGTGGTTTAGCTTTTGGGTATGCGTTTGATGCTACTTTTATTAGCAATCAAGTATCCGCTTGGGGAGGCGGGGCATATAGTGGTGATTTGTATAACTGTAATGTTATAAGCAATAATGCTATTGGCAGTTCTGCAATAGGCGGTGGGATTGCGAATTGTAATTTTTACGGCGGAATTATTTCAAATAATTATTCTTCTCAATATGGTGGTGGGGCATCAGATTCAGAGGTTTACGATTCGATAATTGTTGGTAATACTTCTGCTTCTGATGGTGGTGGTTCATATAATTCAGATATATATCGTTCTGTGATTGCAAAAAATAATACCATTAGTGATAGTGGTGGCGGGACTAGGGGCGGGGAAATATATAATAGTTTGTTCTATGATAATAATGCTCCCGGTGCAGAAATTTTGGGGACTTATTATGGTGGAAATGGTGGTGCGGCAAATAATAGCTATCTTTATAATTGTACGATTGTAAGTAATTTTGGGGGGCAAGTAGGCGGTATTTATGGAGGTAAAGCTTGTAATTGTATTGTGCGTGATAATATGGTGCTTACTGGTAGCAATTATAATTATTCGGGTGTTTCTTTACTGGTGAATTGTAATGCATCGCCGGATGCTGGTGATTCAAATCTTGATATGGAGCCGTTGTTCATGAACAGTGCAAGCAATGATTATCATCTTGCGGTTTATTCGCCATGCGTTGATGCGGGAACTAATCTTGCTGGTATTGTTGATGATGATCTTGATGGTCTTACGAGACCCATCGACGGTGATGTTAACGGTACAGCTAAATGGGATATCGGGTGTTATGAATATGATGCGTATAAATCTGATAGTGACAGTGACGGGATGTCTGACGGCTGGGAATATCTGAATGGCTTGGATCCGACCGATAAGGCAGATGCGGCAATAGATAGTGATAACGATGATGTAGTGAATATTAAGGAATATATTGCTGATACTAGTCCAATTAATCAAAATGATTACTTCAAGATTACGGCATTCACGAATAACTCTACGGCAACGGTTTATTTCAAATCATCAACAAAAAGAGTTTATACACTGGAAGGATGTACTAATCTGAGTAGTAATGCATGGGAGAATCTTTCCGGTGACTCAAGAGTGGGCATAGGAGGTTCCGATAGTATGTCTGATTCTACTCCGAGCTCTCGCCTTGAATCATTTAGAGTAAAAGTTGAAGTGCCGTAATTGATTTGACTTTTTGTGGTAGAATATACATTCTGTCCTGCGTGAAGAAATTTGATATACATACGCATTTTGGTCCGGCAACGGCTTCGCATTCTATTGAGGAGCTTTATCGGAAGTTGTTGGGTGATATGAATAATAGTGAGGTGGATAAGTTTGCTATTATGGTTTCCGGTGGTTTGGGAAATGAGACTTGTCGTGAGCGGTTGGAAAACGCACTATGGTTTAAGGAGCAGCAATTGGGGCGAGTGTATGTTTTTGGAGGGTTATTCTTTGAGGGGTATGATGCTACTAATTTGGATGGATATGGGGGAAAACTGGTTGCTGAGCTTGAGGAGCTGATGGCATTGGGGTGTGATGGCTTGAAGATTTTGTTTGGTAAACCGGGATTACGAAAAGCTTTGGGGGTATCGCTTGATGATTCTGTTTTAACTCCGTTATTTAATAAGCTGGAAGAAACCAATTTTCCGGTTTTGTGGCATATAGCTGATCCGGCAGAATTTTGGGATAGTGATCCTCGTCCTGTGCCGCAGTGGGCAGATGGTAAAGGGTGGACTTATGATGATTCTTATCCTGCTTATGAGTTGATAAAGGCTGAGGCGGAAAATGTGTTTAATCGGCATCCGAAGCTGAATCTTGTGTTGCCGCATTTTTATTTTATGTCGGAAGACCTTGTTGCAGCAGCAGAGTTTTTGGAGCGCCATCCTAATATTAGTATTGATACAGCTCCAGGGGTTGAGATGTGTCATAATTGTTCTACAAAAGTGGATGCAGCCCGTGAGTTTTTTATAAAATATGATTCACGGATACTTTTTGGGACTGATTGCGGGATGGACAGTCATACTACTTCGCTGAAGCGATCTAAAATGGTTCAGGGCTGGCTTGAGGAAGATGGTGATGTGATGGTTCCGGCAGATGATATATATATGATGCCGGATACAAAGGATCGTTTTAATGGGCTTAACTTGCCGGAAGAATCTCTGAGAAAAATATATTCAGAGAATTTTGGTGATTTTATTGCGGGGTGATTTTTTGGCTTGTTTTGTGTGAGTAATATCAATATTATTTGCGTTTGTATTATGGGAAATAGGACAGGACTATTTAAGACGGAACGACTAAGAAGGAATAAATTATGACAGTTGCAAAGAAGCGTAAGGTTAAGGTTGGTATTATCGGATTAGGGCGTGCAGGATATAGTATGCACTGTTCTGAGTTGGATAAGTATAAGACAAAGTTTAAGATTGTTGCCGGATGTGATCCGCTAGAGGAGAAGCGAGATCGTTTTCACGGAAAAGTCAAAAAAGCTACAGTTTATAAGAAGGCTGAAGACTTGATTGCTGATCCGGAAGTTGAGCTTATAAGTATTGCGAATCGTACTACTGATCATTTTTCAACTGTTTTGTTGGCACTTAAATCAGGTAAAGATGTGTTTTTGGAAAAGCCTATTTGTGAAACTTATGATGAGGCAAAAAAGATTCGTACTGCTGCAAAAAAAGCCAAGGGTACATTATATATTCGTCATAATAGAAGATTTGAAAGCGGATTTGTACACGTTAAAGAAATTATTGACAGTGGTATTCTTGGTGATATTTATGAGATAAAGCTTTGTCGGCATAGTTATAGTCGGCGTAATGATTGGCAGACGTTGAAATCATGTGGCGGCGGTCAGCTTAATAATTGGGGGCCACATCTTATTGATCATGCATTACAATTTCTTGATTATAAAGTTAAAGATATTTGGGGTTCTCTCAAACTTGTTGCCGCAGTAGGCGATGCAGAGGATCATTTAAAAATAATTCTAACCGGCAGGAATAATCGTATTGTTGATGTAGAAATATCAGGTGGTGTTGCGTTGCCGAGTCCGGTTTATGCTGTATACGGGACACGGGGCAGTCTTATTAGTGAAGATGAAAAGACGCTGAAACTACGTTATCTTGATACAAGAAAGAAACTTTCAGAGCGTAAGGCAAATAAAGGTGATCCTGGAGTAGGCTTTGGTGATCCTGATGATCTGAAGTGGATAGAAAAGGAAATTAGGGTTAAACCTAAGCTTAAAGTTGATACTGGTAGTATTTGGAAATATTTATATGCATCTATTGTTGATAATGAAGAATTTCCTATTTCTATTGATGAGTCAGTAGCAGTTGTTAAAGTTATTGAGGATGTTAAGAAAAAAGCAAAGATTGTGAGAGTGGCAAAACGCTAGTGTGTTGTATTAAAAGGGGAAAAGAGCTTCTTTTCCCCTAGGTTTAAACCAGGAATTAGCCAATTTTAATGCTTCTATTAGTTGGGATTATTAGAAGAGTGGAGGCGTGAATGATGGTTGTTAGGGGAGCTAGTTCAGTAGTTTATTGTTTCTGTTTTTTGCGATGAAAGCGTCCTTTATCATGATTAAAGCGGCATGCCTGTTGGTTTACGCTGACATATATACTTTTTTCACCGAGTTCGTGTTCGATTTCATGGATAAGGTTTTCGTCAGCACAGACGCTAAAGCCGGTGCCGGCTTCAATAAATGCTTTTTCACCTGTGGGGAAAATCAAGCAGATTATTAATGGTGTTGTTCCTGGATGTATGCGGACTATATCTTTTATTTTTCCCATTTTACCCTGCTCGGCATAAGTTACAGGAATATGAATGCGCACTTGTTGTGCGAAGTATTTGGGGGCATCGCCTAGTGGATAAATTTCGTCGGCAGCTAATTGTAGTATATTATTGCGTGCCCCGACTTCCCCGCAAATCAGGATAGCGGCATCGTCTTCGAGTAACATTCCATATTTTGCGTATGAGTCTGAGAATACCATTACTTCTATACTGCCTTCAAGATCTTCGACTTGAATGGAGGCCATGGGGGTTTTATCTTTTTTTGTGAGAAGTTTGCGAACTGATGTGATGATTCCTCCGATACGGGTTTTTGTGCCGATTTCGAGTTTTTCTATTTCCTTGATTGTTGCTTGCTGATATCGTGTTAGTAATGATGAATAGCGGGTTAATGGGTGACCGCTCATATAAACACCGAGCAATTCTTTTTCTGCTTTCAAGAGAACGCTTTCTGACCATTCGGCACAGTCGGGTAGATCTTCTTCGCCTGTATCGGTGTTTTGTGGTGCTAGCATATCAAAGAGATTTCCTTGCCCAGATTTGCGGTCTTGTTGTTTTTCTGTGGCACGTGCTATTGCAAAGTTAATACCGTTAAATAGTTTTGCTCTATGTGGTCCTAGAGTGTCCATTGCACCGCTACGGATTAGACTTTCGAGAGTTTTTTTGCTTGCATATTGATTGTCTACTCGTTCGCAGAAATCTATTAGTCCGGTAAACTTTCCGTTTTTTTTGCGTTCGGCTACAATGGCGTCAGCGGCAGCGGTTCCCACGTTCTTGGTTCCGGCAAGACCGTAACGGACGGCATCTTTTTCTGCTGAAAAACGGGTTCGGCTTAAGTTTATGTCCGGAGCTTTGACTTTTAGCCCCATCTCTTCTATTTCATTTATAAATATAGGTATTTTGTCAAAATTTCCGATTTCACTTGAGGTAAGAGCCGCCATAAATTCTTCAGGGTAGTTGGCTTTTAGATATGCGGTTTGATATGAAACAATTCCGTAGCCGGCACTGTGTGCTTTGTTGAATCCATATCCTGCAAATTTGGCTATGGTATCAAAGATTTTTCCTGATAATTTTTCGGTTATATTGTTGGTTTCTTTACAACCTTTTATAAATTTACTACGTTGAGCATCCATTACAGATGCTTTCTTTTTGCCCATTGCCCGTCGTAGTAGGTCGGCCTCGCCAAGTGAATAGCCTGCAAGAATATTTGCGGCACGTTGTACTTGTTCTTGATAGATCATTACGCCGTGTGTTTCTTCCAGAATTGACTCAAGTAGTGGGTGGTCGTAATGAATTTTTGCTTCACCTGATTTTCTTTTAATATAGTCTGGCAACATATTCATTGGCCCAGGTCGATAAAGAGCGATAAGTGCAAAGATATCTTCGATATTAACGATATTAATTCTGCGGAATAGATCACGCATACCAGCACTTTCAAGCTGGAATACGCCAACGGTATCACCGCGGTTTAGGAGCTCAAATGCTGGCTTATCGTCTAGTGGTAGGTTGTCTATGTTTATTTCTATATTGCGATTTTCTTTGATAAGATCAATAGCTTCTTGGATAACTGTGAGGGTTTTTAGCCCAAGGAAGTCCATTTTGAGAAGGCCGATTTCTTCTAGTGGTTCTTTGGTATATTGTGTTACAGGTTCTTTTTCTTTGTCTAGTGTTAGCGGGATTATGTCGGTAAGTATGGTTTCGCCAATTACAACACCAGCTGCGTGAGTACCAGGGTTACGGTAAAGTCCCTCTAGTACAAAGCCGAAGTCTAGAATAGTTTTACAGTTTTCTTCTGTTTCATAGGCTTTTTTGAATTCAGGATTAGCATCAAGAGCTTTTTTGAGTGTCATCTTGAGTTCTTCTGGAATCATTTTAGATAGGCGGTCGCATTCGGAAAAGGGGATTTCTAGTGCTCTTCCTATATCTCGAATGACGGTTTTTGCTCCCATAGAACCGAAGGTAATGATTTTTGCAACTTTATCTCTGCCGTATTTTTCTTTGACGTAGTTGATAACTTCTTCTCGGCGTGCTTGGCAGAAGTCAATATCGAAGTCTGGTGGGGATACACGTTCGGGATTAAGGAACCTTTCAAAAATCAATTCGTAGCGTAGCGGGTCAATCTTGGTTATGCCCATTACGTAAGCCATAATACTACCGCCACCGGAGCCGCGCCCGGGACCGACTGGGATGTTTTTTGTATATGCAAAGTGAACGAAGTCCCATACAACGAGGAAGTAGTTAACGAATCCGGTTTTTTCGATGACTCCTAGTTCCATGTCGAAGCGATCCATTACTTTTTGTTCGTCGGCATTTTTAGGGTTTGCCGGATCTTTTATGTTGTATAGGCGGCGGATGCCGTCGTAGGCCACCTGAATAAGGTATTCTTTTTCGTGCATTCCATCTGGACATTCAAAGGTTGGGAAGTGTAGTGTGCCCATTTCTAGCTCTAGATTACAGCGATCTGCAATTTCTAGAGTTAGGTCAAGTGCGCCGGGGAAATCTGTAAATAATGGTTCTAGTTCTTGTCGGCTTTTTAAATAGAACTCGTTACTACCGTAGCGCATGCGTTTGGGGTCTGACATGACGGTCTGGGTCTGCATACAAAGCATAACTTCGTGTGCCGCAGCGTGTTCTTTTTTGAGGTAGTGGGTGTCGTTGGTGGCAACTATGGGCAGACCGGTCTGTGCAGCTACTTTTTGCATTAGCATATTAACTTTGCGTTGTTCCGGCATGTTATGGTCCATAATTTCTAGATAGAAATTATCATTTCCAAAGATGTCGGCATATTCACCAGCGGCTTTAACGGCACCGTCAATATTATCTTTATTTAGTAGTGCTGATACTTCTCCGTTTAAGCAGGCGGAAAGTGCAATTAGTCCATCGCTATGTTCTGCCAGTAATTCTTTGTCAACGCGCGGTTTATAGTAAAACCCGTCCATTTGGGCGGCAGATTGCAGTTTCATTAGGTTATGATACCCAATATCATCTTTGGCAAGCAGAACTAAATGATTGTGTAGGTGTCCTGATGCACTACGAGTTTTTTTATCGCTACGATGTCCGCCGGCTACATAAGTTTCGCAACCGATAATAGGTTTAATGCTTTTTTCGCGGGCTGCTTTGTAAAAATCTATAGCACCGTACATAACGCCGTGGTCGGTCATGGCTACAGCGGGCATACCCATGGCATCTACTGCATCCATCAGATCAGGTAATCGGCATGCTCCATCGAGGAGGCTGAAGCATGTATGGAGATGCAGGTGGACAAATGATTTCTGATTTTTATTCATCGTTTCTTTATTGGTACGTATTTATTGCCGAAATCACCGGTGTATGCCGCACGTGGTCTGAATATGCGGTTATTTTGTAGATATTCATCTATTCGAGCTGTCCATCCTGCAACACGGCTAACGGCAAAAATAGGGGTGAACATGGCGTCTGGAATACCTAGTCCGCGATATACCAAGCCTGAATAGAAGTCTACATTAGGAAAAATGCCTTTTTCTTTGCCTAGTGTTGATACCACAAGTTCTTCGAGTCTATTGGCTGTATCAAAAACGGAACCTTCTTCATGGGTATCTGCTGTTAGCTGTTTAGCTAGAGGGGCAAGAATAAGGGCTCTTGGATCATAGGCTTTATAAACACGATGACCAAAACCTGGAATCTTAGTTTTTTTGCTACGGGTTTTGGCAAACCAGGCATCAACATTTTCTACAGGCCCTATTGTCTCTAGCGTTTTTATTACTGCTTCATTGGCTCCACCATGTAGTGGTCCGCTTAGTGCGGCAATACCTGCACCAATAGAAAGATAGATGTCAGATAATGTTGATGCAACAACCAGTGATGCAAATGTGCTGGCATTCATACCATGATCAGCATGTAGAATAAGACAGACATCCATTACTCTTTCTTCTTCTTTGTTTGGCTTTTTTCCTGTCATCATATAGATAAAGTTAGCCGCATGGCTAAGTTCAGGATCTGGGTCAATAGGAAGCTTATCTTCTCTGATTCGTGCAATTGCTGCAGCAAGTGTTGCTAGACCGGACGTTAATCTGATACAAGTATCGCGACTTATGGCATCATCGGTAATCTTATTTGCATCAGCTGGACGACCTGTTTTTTGTTTTTTAAATTCATATTTCGCATGTTTTTCTCCGTACGGTTGTGTTTCCATGGGGATGGAATCCTCATCTGAGGCGATAGCTTCAGTGAAATCAGGTTTTGCAGAGTCGCTGTCACGCCAAGTTAGGCGGTGACGCATGAGGTTTGTTCCGAGACGTAAGGCCGCCATAGGGTGCATATCTTCTATGGGAAATCCCAGAAGATTACGTAGCGTATTTGGAATTGTCCGGTATTTAATCATCTTATTCTTATATATTTCAAGCTGTTTTATTGTCGGCATATTGCCATATAAGAGTAGGTATGAAACTTCTTCATAAGTGGAATTGGCTGCAAGGTCAAATATATCATATCCACGATATATCATTTGTCCTCGAGAGCCGTTGATGTAACCAATTTTCGTTTCGCACGCAATAGCACCTTCAAGACCGGGGCCGATATTGCAATCAACAGGCCAGTCTATTTTGCGCTTGTGTGATGTGTCTTCCTTGTTATATTTTCCGACTTTAGATTTTTTTGCTGCTTCATTAATTAGTTTTGTTATTGATCTCTTTTTCATTTTTGTTAATTCCTTCTTTGTTTTTCCGGCGGAATAGCTTTGCCCATAACTGTTTAAAAAACAGTCTAATACGCTTCATTACAGGTGGCTTATTTAGTTTTTCAAGGCGATCGTAGCCATCTTTAATTTCGTCCGGTGTTAATTCTTTACGATGAATATTTTCATCAATTTCTAGTTCGATTTTGTCAGAATTGCTTAATTCTTTTAGGCAAATGGTTTCAATGGATAACCATCCAAGCCGTTTGGCCGATTCCAGTCGGCGGTGTCCGGCAATCAGTTTATTATCTTCATCAATTATGATGGGATTTAGTTGCCCATGTTTTTGTAAGCTTTTCATGAGAGGAGAGAGGTCTCCTAGTTCTTTACGAATACGATTTTCTAATATAATATTGTGAATTGATACTTGCATTTTAATCCTCCATTTTCATAAAAAGCAAACTGGTTATTTACTTAGTTTTTATAGAGTATATATATTATAAATATTTTGCAAGCAATGCTTTTGAAGTTCAGCGATAAAGAATCGCAACGGAATTCAGTAGTAAGGATTCAGAATCTGGGTTTAAGGACATTGTTTGAATATTTACCTAGCAATTCTCATTGTGAGAGGATACCGCCTTACGGCGGAACTACAAGCCGTGGATTATCGAAAAAAAAATCTGTTTGTCGTATGCCCGTTAGGGCGTTCCTGTTCATAGGGATGCTGCAAAATGATAATTGCTGATGTTTACTAGTGAGGTCTTGCCTAAAATATAAGAAATTGCATATAAAGATGATTTGCATTGTCTTTTTATGGCTAAAATGCTTCTATTATTGCTTCTGAGCAGTGGGTAACGTAGTAATAATGCCAGACTGGCATCTAATGGGGTGGAACCAATCTGGAGGTCTGGTTAGGTTAAATTAAGGGGAATATTGGATAATGACCATTAGAGATGGGTTTTTGGCTGTTTTTGCTTGTTTGCTTTGGTCAACGGCGTTTGTGGGGGTGAAGTATACACTTGGCTATATGTCGCCGCTTGTTTTGGCCGGAATACGTTTTATTCTCGCTGGCATTCTTTTAATACCATTGAGTGGTGGTTTGCCCGCATTGCGTGAGTTATGGGGTAGACATCGTTCGACGCTCTTTCTTGCGTCGTTACTGAATACAGTTCTATTGTATTCAATTTTCTATTTATCTTTAACCATTGTACGTGGTGCACAGGCGGCTGTTTTAGTTGGATCATCCCCGTTGATTGCCGCTGTAGTTGCACATTTTGTAATGCCTAATGACCGTATGACACGACGTAAGGTTATTAGTATTGTACTTGGTATCAGCGGTATTGTATTATTAACCTTGTCTAGTAAACCGTGGGACCCGATTGGAGCAAAAGAAGGGTTTGGTTTGTTGCTTTTGTTGTGTGGCTCTATTAGTGGGGCATTTGGTAATATTGTGGTAGCACGCGGGCGGGCTGATACATTACATTCGGTAGCGTTGACATCACAGCAGATGTTATTGGGTGGTATTTTTCTTTTGATAATGGGATTATTTATTGAAGGAGTTCCGACACTTGTGTTGCCGTGGTTCTTTTATGCAGTATTATTCTGGTTGGCTTTAGTTTCTGCAGCGGCATTTTCTATTTGGTTTAGGCTGTTAGAGCGAGTGCCAGTATCAGAGCTTAACCTGTGGAAATTTATTTTACCGTTGTTTGGTGCAATTTTTAGCTGGACATTACTCAAGTCAGAATCGCCTGATATCCTAAGTATTATTGGTATGATACTGGTGGCTAGCGGCATTATCTGGTCGCAGTTGATAGGAGTGTGCGGTGCTACCCGTGCTTTGAATGCGACGGGGCTTAATGGGGAATGCGATGTCGGTTCTTAGAATAAAAAACGACGCAAAAAGCATTACCCTAGATTCGGCAGTTAAATTCCCCGTTTACTGTAGTGCGTCAGCCCCCTGATGCCTCTCCTGCGAGAGAACTCGCCTAAAGATGAGCTTCCCTGTGGGGGAGGATTCGCTCATAGAGCGAACACTGCAAAAAGAACTGAATTTGTTTAGGAAAGCACTACTGACATGTACCTTGATTAAGCAAGTGCCTCTGTAGTTTTTCTTTTTATCTGCCAAAAAGGCGGGTTATATGTTTTAGCTTTTCAATTATTTCCGGTGTAATATCTTGTTCTTGCATACGCCAGATCCAGTTGCCTGATTCGTTGCCGGGCATATTCATTCTAGCTGATGTGCCGAGGTTAAGAATGTCCTGCATCTGGGCTATTGCCCAGTTGGCAACAGAGCCCCAGGTGGCTCGGATAAATCCCCAATTGATGTCAGTGGTATGGCAGTTTAAGTAATCTTTGGCTAGGGTTTTGTCGGCATCAGATGCTTTGTTGTACCAGCCATGCACAGTGTCATTATCATGAGTTCCTGTATAGGCTACGTTGTTTTGTGTGTAGTTATGTGGAAGAAAATCATTTTCTTCACTTGAGTCAAATGCGAATTGCAGGATTTTCATACCCATAAGGCCGAAGTCGTCACGGAGTTTTATTACATCGTCAGTAATAACTCCGAGATCTTCGGCAATAATGGCAAGTTCCGGTATATCTCGTTGTAATGCTGTGAGCATTTCGTGACCTAGTGCAGGATACCATTTACCGTTAATGGCGGTTTCTTCTCCAAAAGGCACTCCCCAGTATTCTGCAAGTCCACGAAAATGATCAACTCGGATATAATCAAAGAGTGCTAAATTTGCTCTAACACGGTCAACCCACCATTGGAAGCCTGTTTTACTTAGATGGCTCCAGTCATACACTGGATTTCCCCAAAGTTGTCCTGTTTCACAGAAATAGTCAGGCGGCACACCTGCTACAAGTTTAGGCCTTCCATCTTTGTCGAGTTGAAGAATGAATTGGTCGCTCCAGGCATCAGCACTGTCCGGAGCAACATAAAGCGGAATATCCCCGACAATAAGTATAGATTTCTCATTAGCATATTCTTTTAGCTGCAACCATTGTTTGAAGGCGATATATTGAATAAATTTATGGGTTTCTACTTCTGTTTTAAGTTCTAAATAGAGCTTTTTTATAGTTTCTTCATCTCGTTGTGCAATAGCGGTAGGCCATAAATCCCATGGTTTTCCTTCATAGCGATCTTTTAATGACATGAAAAGTGCATAATCTTCCAGCCAACTGCTGTTATGATTGCAGAAGTCGGTAAATTTATGTTCTGTTTCTGAATCATTTGAGTTTATGAAGTTTAGGTATGCCTTTTTTAATAATGGCATTTTAAATCTTATGACACGTTTATATTCCACTACACTACTACGAAAAGGTTTGTTTATTTCTAAATCTGTGGTATCAAGTAGCCCATCTTTTTGTAATTCATCTAGATCAATTAGATATGTGTTCAAGGCAAAAGCTGAATGACATTGATATGGTGAGTTCCCATAGCCAGTAGGACCTAGTGGTAATATCTGCCATATGGTTTGTCCTGTCTGATGGAGAAAGTCTATAAAATTATAGGCTGAACCAGCGTAAGAACCGATACCGTATTTTCCCGGCAGAGAACTAGGGTGTAGTAGAATACCGCTTCGTCGTTTTTTTTCTTTTTTGTTATGCATGTTTTTCTCAGTTGAAATTGCGTGAAGTAGATGTCTATTTACTCTTCTGTGCTATCTGGATGTCGGCGTTTTATATTTTGTCGCATTAACTGGATACCGTCATCTATTATCTATTAACATTGCCGTTGTTTCAGCATTATTACAATATTTTGCAATTAGGTTCATAGTTAAATTATGACATAAATAATATTTTGTAAAGTTTATATTTGACTGTTTGTTCAGTGATTTTTACTACGAAAGTTAAGAGTTCAGGGTTGAAGAGTGTTACGGCTCGTCTCGGAGAGCTCGCCCTACCACCAGTCTGGTGGCACACCGTGCGCTTCCGTTTTTGTGCGGGTGGCACCGCACGCT
>CAMZLY010000210.1 GCA_947311825.1 uncultured bacterium | reverse complement strand
GTGGGTTTATGCTAGCCCAATTCGGGATTTTTTCTTATCTTTGTTGGGAAACTAGCTGTAATGGCGCTTGAAAATTTCCCGTGGAACTTGGACTAGCACTCGTCCGAAGCCCGCTAAAACAACAGAAAATTCTACGCCCTAAAGTGAAAAAACAAAATATATAACACTAGATAAGACGGAATGCTTGCTTTCGCTGCGCACTCCGCTTATCATTGACCGTTATGTCTCATGAATAGACAACATTTTTTAACAATTAAACTTTTTATTATGAAAAAAGTACAATTAAAATGTAGACTGACGGTAGGTATAATAGTGATATTTACGCTATTGTCAAACAAGAGTGTTTTCGGACAATTTGTTCCCAAAATTTTGCAAGAAAGCAACGAAGAAATTCGTTCAAAAACAGAGAGAGTTGATCCGGCTGGATGGCTCTACTTAAAACGGAGTGCTAAGATATTACCAGGTGAATTATTGACTATTTCTAAAGATGCTACTGGCCTAAAAGCAAATGACCAGATGCAAGTTAAAAAAGAGTGGTCTGACAAATATGGATGGTCACATGTTAGATTTCAGCAGTATTATAAAGGATTAAAAGTTGAAGGTGGGGAATGGTCAGAACATTGGAAGGATTGTTACATCGAAATCGCACATGGTAAATTGATAGAGGATTTAGAAATAAATGAAAACCCCACACTTTCATCAACTAAAGCTGTAAATATTGCTATGGATTCAATAGGTGCATTAGAATATGCTTGGCAAAATGAAGATTGGGAGCAAGCCATTAAGAAAGATTTAGAAGATGCTAACGCTACTTATTATCCTGAGGCTGAATTGTTAATTGGTCATGTGGTAGGAGCTGATTTTATCAAAGAAAGTTATAGGCTTACTTGGAAATTTCAAATTAGGGCAACAAATCCTTCTTCTCTTAACGAAGTATATATTGATGCTCATACTGGAAATATATTAAGATTAAAACCAGTGGGAGATGAAAATGGTCCTGCAACATTGTTATATGGCTATGGTACTCAGACAATCGATACAAAGAAACGATGGTGGTATCATATACTCAAAGCAAATGATAATGGAAGGAATATTCATACTAAGTTTGGAAGTGGTCCAGATATTGACCCATTTGATGGAGATGACAATGATGACAATTTTTGGTGGACATCCAACATTACTGATGGAAATGACAAATGGGGTGCAAATCATCAAAGAGGGACTACAGTTCACTGGACAATAAGTGAGTCTTGGGATTATTTTAGGGATGTACATGGAAGAAAGGGCTATGATAATGACGGAGAACAAGTTAGAATTTGGGCAGATTCGGATAATGCTACTGCAAGAAGATTCAGAGATGGAGGCAGAGAATACATTGAAATTGGAACCCTTGGCGGTTTATACCTGGGCGCATTAGATATTTGTGGACATGAATTTACTCATGGGATGACAGCCAATCTTTCTGGTTTAGGAGGAGCTAACGAACCCGGTGCATTGAATGAATCGTTTTCAGACATATTTGGTGTTCTTATTGAAAGAAATACTGAAGGTGCATTAAATAATTGGACGATTGCAGAAGATGCACCGGTTAATATTAGAGGCGGAACAATCGTTAGGTCTTTAGCTAACCCTGGAGCATTTTTAGCACCTGCAATGGGCACACCTGCTAATGGAGCAAATTTTAGATCTGCTTTGGGATTGCCTGATACTTGGCAAGGGCCAAGATGGTATTTTGGTGCTTTTGACGATGGAGGAGAGCATATAAATTGTGGAGTTCAAAATCGATGGTTTAATCTTCTTTCTGTAGGAGGCAATCATAACGGGGTAAACATACAACCAATAGGAATTGACAATAGTGCCGATATCACCTATTATAACTTATCAACATTTATTCAGAACGGCTCTCAATATGCTGATGCAAGACAGGGAGCTATCAATGCAGCAAGAACTATTTTTGGTCCTTGCTCTTTTGAGGAAATACAAACGACAAATGCTTGGTCTGCTTGTGGAGTAGGATCACTGTTTAATGGACCTTGCTTGAGTTTAGTCGGCCCAGATTTATTATGTTACAATATAATCTTTTTATTTGAAGCCGATTATTCTGCATATGATTTCCCTGGCTCATCATTTACATGGACTTATCCTCATCAATGGACCGCAACTGTATCTGGTTCTGGAAATAAGAACTTAAATGTTACAAATTTAGGTCCACCCCCACCTTATTTTCCATATACAGTTCAAGTATCTGTAACATCTTCGAGTGGTTCATCAAGAGCAATGGAAGTAGTAATAGATGATTGTTGGGGTGCACCATGTATAAAAGGGAAAAACATGTTGGCTTCATTTGGGAATCAAGGAAATCAAAATAAAATTTCTAAGGAATCTCTAAAGAAAGTGCTTTCTAATTCGTCAGAAAATGGAGGTGTTTATACTATTGAAATTTATCCCAACCCATCTAACGAATTTTTAAGTCTATCCTTTAGTCCAAGTCTTGAAAATATTAAACACATATCTATAATAGATATGTATGGTAGGGTTTTAAAGGAGTGGAAATCTAATTCAATGAGCGAAAGAATTGATATCACAAACATTATAAGTGGTTTATATCTTATAAGAGTTGAAAGTGGAGAAGTGTCAATAACAAAATCTTTTATTAAATCAGATTGATATGAGAATTTGGCTTATTATAATTGTTTTGGGTTTGAGTTTAACTACTCAAGCCCAAAATAAAAAAAATGAAATTAGAATTGGAGTGCCTGGTGCATATTTTTTTGAGAAATCTATTTATAGAATTCATAACTTAAAATCTGTTCCAATCCCAACATATTTAAGTTACAGTAGAAAAATCAACAATAAGATATCAATTTCAGCTAATTATTGTTTTTATTGGCTTGGTGGTGATCAAAAAGATCTCATTTATAATGGATTGACTTTGTCTAGGCATTTTGACGTAATAAATACTCTGGTGAACTATGAGTTTTATCGAGTTGATAAAATTTCAATTTCATCATTTTATGGATTAAGTTTTAGATTCTCGGGAGGAGAATTGTTTCATGTTCGCTATATTGATCATGGTGCATGGAGAGAAGAATTTCTTGACTATCGAGCATATAATGATTTTGGACTTTCTGTTGGAACCCAAATGAAATACAATTTTTATAAAAGATTTAGCATTGGGGGCGAAATAGATTATACAAAATATTTTACGCCAATAAGTCCAAATCAATTAAGTACTGCTATGTTTATAGAATATGAATTTTAAGTGTAGTAAACACGAGACATAACACTTTGTATGACGGAATCCCGCTCTATTGAGACGGGACTCCGCATACAATTGATCGTTATATATTATGGAGCACCGGTTGCCCTAAAAAAAAAAGAGCAATAAAAAGGGTTAGAGCTCGCACCTAGGTTGGGCTAAGAAGCCTTAAAGACCAAGTGAGTCGAAAAAAAAGAATAAAGTGTTTTCTTGGGGCGGTCGTGGTTTGTAGAAGGTTTTTGGGAATAT
>CAMZLY010000209.1 GCA_947311825.1 uncultured bacterium | reverse complement strand
CTTTTTTATTCGTGCATTCGTGGCAACTCTTTTTGTTTTTTGTTTTCTTTTTATTCGTGCTTTAGGATCTGGGTTTTACAAATACGGGTGGATGTATATATATTGGTGCTAATGGGAATACGGGGTGGGTGTTTTGTTCGACTTGTTGTTTTGTGAGCTGTCCTATTATTGATGCTTTTGGGATTGTATCGCTCTGGATTATGTTTGCATTATTAGTTTCTATGCTGGCAAGTGGCTCGGCAAGGCGATTCCAGTCTGGTGAGATTATGGTGTCGTCTGCTTTAAAATAGTTTGGTAGTTCGTCAATTGGTAAAAGCTGATACGGTTGCTTGTCTTGCAGCTGTCTATTTTTAATTGTAAATGGTGCGTACCATATACGATTGCGGCGGGCATCACCGATTATGGTTATTTTTTTTAGTCCGTACTTTTGGATATGTGCATGTGCGAGTGCGGTGGCACTGCTTATTCCGTAGACGGGCTTTTTGTCGGGTAGGGCGAGTCCATTTAGGGCTGAAAGTGATATTCTTAGGTTTGAATAGATGCCGGGTCCTTGTCCAAAGGCAAAAATATCAATGTCTGTGGCTGAAAGGGTTTGTTGAGCTAGAATGTTTGATATTTGCTCTATTAACATACTTGGCTCGCGTGCCGCCCGTTGCCAAGTGGATTCTTGTAGTATATTGTTGTCATTAAGAAGCGCAATGCTACCAATGTTTGTTGAGTGTTCTATAGCTAAAATTTTCATGATGCAAAGAATAACAGGAGAATATATGAAAAGAAAGTTTGAATTTTATCTGATTATGGGAGTAGTATTGTTTGAAGCGATGAATTATGAACGATAAATTGAATTAGGAAAAAATTATGGCACTTAATATTGTAGAGAAGGTTGATGATGAGGTTAAAGTTAGAAATGTGTTGCTGAGTGTTTCGGATAAGAGTGGGCTTGATAGCCTGGTTCCTACGTTGGTAGCAGTTAATCCCGAGATTAATATTTACTCTACCGGCGGAACTTATGTTGCAATAGAGAAGATTCTTGGTGATGCAGCATATAAGAATTTGATTAAGGTGTCGGATTATACTGGACAACCGGAAATGCAGGGCGGTTTAGTTAAGACTCTTGATTTTAAAATTTATCTTGGATTATTGAGCGAAACATATAATCAGTCTCATCAGTATGATTTGAAGCGAGTTGATGGAGTTGCTATTGATATGGTGGTAGTGAACCTTTATCCGTTTAAAGAAACTGTAGCGAAAGATGGTGTTACGCCGGAAATGGCTCGTACTAATATTGATATTGGTGGTCCTTGTATGATTCGTGCTTCGGCAAAGAATTTTTTGCGGGTGGCATCAGTTACTGACCCGTCCGATTATGCAGGGATTATTGAAGAGCTTAATAGTAATAATGGTTGTATCTCTATAGAGAAAAGATTTGAGCTGTCACGTAAGGCATTCGCACATACGGCAGGGTATGATACTGCCATTGCCGGATATTTTACCAGTGTAACAGTAGGGCAGGTTAAGAAATGTTATACTAATTGTTAGGAATTAAGAAATGTTTGAATTAAGTGTTAAAACAAGATTTTCGGCGGCACATCATTTGGTAGAATATCCAGGGGCATGTGCTGTATTGCATGGGCATAATTGGGATGTAGAGGTGTTTGTACGCGGTAGCGAGTTAAATGAAATTGGGATTCTTGCGGATTTTAAGGATCTAAAAAGTGCAATTGCTGAAATTATTGATATGTGCGATCATGTGGAGCTAAATACGTTGGATGAATTTAAGGTTAATAATCCGACTTCAGAGAATATTGCAAAATTTTTCTATAAGTATTTATCGAAGAAATTGAATTGTGAGACTTATAAAATATATCGCATTAGTGTTTATGAAACGCCGGAATCACGTGCGACTTACTGGGAAGAGGAATAAATGATTGATTTGCATTGTCATTCAACTTTTTCTGATGGTACTTATACGCCTGGGGAGCTTGTAGCCATGGCGCGTGAGATAAAGCTGTCAGCGTTGGCATTGACTGATCATGATTCTACGCGCGGTATTGCTGATTTTTTGGCGGCTAATGCCGAGTATGGTGATGATAGTTTGACTTGTATTCCCGGTATAGAGATAAGCTCTGATGTGTCGAAAGGTACGTTGCATATGCTGGGTTATTATGTTGACCATACTGATGCGGGGCTTGATGAGCAATTACTTCCTATACGTGATGGACGTGAATATCGCAATAAGAAGATATTGGAAAAGATAAATGGTTTGGGGCTTGAGTTGACTTGGGGAGAAGTTCTTAGCTTTGCTGGTGATGATGTAGTGGGGCGTCCGCATTTTGCAATGGCAATGATAGATAAAGGGTTTGTGAAAGGTAAGCAGCAGGCTTTTGATCAGTATTTGGCAAAAGGGAAACCCGCTTATACCGATCGTTTTCGTCTACCACCGGAGAATAGTATTAAAATGATAAAATCTGCCGGTGGTGTGGCGGTGCTTGCTCATCCCTATACATTAGATTTGGGTAAAGCCGCACTTCGGAATTATGTTGGTGAATTACATGATATGGGGCTGGAAGGGATAGAGATTCATTATCCGATGCATGCTGATTATTTGCGCAAGCAGTATTTGTCGCTAGCCAATGAATTTAATCTCTTGGTGACCGGGGGCTCTGATTTTCACGGCGATGTTAATCCGTCCATAAGGTTGGGGCGTGGGTTTGGTACGCTGCATGTTCCAGATGAATTGTTTGATTTGTTAAAAGAAAGAGTTAGGAAATGAGATGAGCCAGAACCATTGGGAAAAGAATATATTTGAGTTGATTAGACGTACATCAACAGATTTGCCGCATGATATTGAAAACTGTTTAAAGCGAGCCTATAACCGTGAAAAAAAAGGCAGTAGGGCTAGCTGGAGTCTTTCTGTTATTTTAGAGAATATAGCTTCAGCTCGTGAAAAAGATGTTCCGTTATGTCAGGATACCGGTACCTTGATATTCTATTTTAGAGTCCCTGTAGGTTTTGATACTAATATGTTGGCATCTAAAGCGAGGTTGGCTGTTTCTAAGGCAACTAGAAGAGGTTATTTACGCCAGAATACAATTGATTCTGTTTCCGGAGCATCATTTGAAAGTAATGTTGCACCTTCGGCACCGGTATTCCATTTCGAACAGGGTGCACGAAAAACGGTTGAAGTTATTTTGATTATGAAAGGTGGCGGTTGTGAGAATGTGGGGGTGCAGTATAGCTTGCCTGATTCTGGTTTGGGGGCCGGTCGCGATCTTGATGGTGTTAGAAAGTGTGTGCTAGATGCCGTTTGGCGTGCACAAGGTCATGGTTGTGCTCCTGGTGTTCTTGGCGTCTGTATTGGCGGTGATCGTGCTACTGGATATGAGCATTCAAAAGAACAGTTTAAGCGTAAAATGAGCGATAAATCGACAGTAAAAGTGATTTCTCGTTTAGAAAATAAGATTTTAAAAGAAGCGCAACAATTAAATATTGGGCCGATGGGGATGGGGGGTAAGACAACACTGTTGGGAGTTAAGGTCGGTGCATTAAGCCGTGTACCAGCATCATTTTTTGTCACAATATCTTATATGTGTTGGGCGTTTCGGCGGCGTGGAGTTCTGCTTAGCTCAGAAGGCGGCATAAAACGGTGGCTCTACTGATCGATCGCAGTTAGCAGTGAGCAGTTGGTAGTGAGCAGTGAACAGCGAGTTTTCGTATAACGGCACTCTGTATTACTACATAAATGTATCTTCTGCATATCGGCTGGTACATTTTTGTATTTGTTGTTGCGTGTTGTCGTTGTTAGAAATTGATAAATACTGATTTAAACCTTGATTTATGGGCAGATAACCATGAAATTGTGTTTTTGGCATAACTATTGCTATTACGGTAATTTTAAATTAAAAATAGATAAAAAGTAAAATGGAGGTTTTATATAAAGTGACAGCATCAATTAGAAAACAGGCAATAGTAGATATCGCTACACGTAAAGCAGCTTCAGATGGTTCGGGCACAGAATGTTCTATTGTAGATATTTATGGTGAAGATGTATTTAACATCAAGACTATGAAGGAATATCTTTCCAATGATGTTTACAAAAAACTTCTCGCAACTATACAAAAGGGTACCACTCTTGATCCTGGCATTGCTGATTCAGTTGCAAATGCAATGAAGCGCTGGGCAATAAGCAAAGGTGCAAGTCATTATACTCATTGGTTTCAGCCGTTGACTGGGTCAACTGCCGAAAAGCATGATTCTTTTATTGAGCCTGACAAGAATGGTGGGGTCGTATTGGATTTTTCAGGTAAGAATTTGATTCAGGGTGAGCCTGATGCATCCAGTTTTCCGTCCGGTGGCTTACGTGTAACTTTTGAAGCACGTGGTTATACTGCTTGGGATCCTACAAGTCCGGCTTTTATTAAACGCGGTAATAATGGTGCAACTTTGTGTATTCCAACAGCATTCTGCTCCTATACCGGTGAAGCATTGGATAAGAAAACTCCTTTGCTTCGCTCGATTCAGGCGATATCCATTCAGGCAAAGCGCGTATTAGATTGTTTTGGTGAGAATGTTGGTAATCGCGTAGTAACAACACTTGGTGCTGAACAGGAATATTTTCTTGTTGATAAAACATTATATATGGCACGTCCTGATTTAATGCAGACTGGTCGTACGCTGTTTGGTAATGTATCTCCAAAGCATCAGCAGTTAGACGATCATTATTTTGGCTCTATCAAGAGTCGAGTTATAGATTTTATGACCGATGTTGATCAACAGCTCTGGAAGCTTGGTATTCCTGCTAAAACAAGGCATAATGAAGTTGCTCCTGCACAGTTTGAGCTTGCAGCAGTGTTTGAAGAACTTAACCTTTCTGTTGATCATAATATGTTGATTATGGAAACATTACAGCAGGTAGCTGAACGCCATAATTTTGTTTGCCTGTTGCATGAAAAGCCTTTTGCTGGTGTTAATGGTTCTGGCAAGCATAATAACTGGTCACTTTCTATACCAGGGCGCAACTTGCTTGATCCGGGAACTAATCCGCATGAAAATGCAGTATTTTTAACATTCTTGTGTGCTGTTATAAAGGCTGTTGATAAACATGCAGATTTGATGCGTGCTTCTGTGGCTTGTGCCGGCAATGATCATCGTTTAGGTGCAAATGAAGCACCGCCTGCAATTATATCAATCTTTCTTGGCGAGCAGCTTACAGATGTGATTGAGCAGATTGAACGTGGTGGTGCTAAGTCAGCTAAGAGCGGTGGCTCAATGGCTATTGGTGTTGATGCCCTACCTGTACTTCCTCGTGATGCTACTGATAGAAATAGGACAAGTCCATTTGCCTTTACTGGAAATAAGTTTGAGTTCCGAGCTGTAGGATCAACTCAATCATGTGCCGGTCCCAATATTGTTATTAACACAATTGTTGCAGAGGCATTAGATGATATTGCCACTGAACTGGAAAAATGTAGTGATAAAACTCGAAATAAAACTCTCCAGAAAATATTACAGAAGATCATAAAAGATCATAAACGTGTAATCTTTAATGGTGATAATTATAATGCTGATTGGACAGAAGAAGCCAAAAAGCGTGGCTTGCCTAATTTGACAACTACGCCGGTAGCTCTTAAAGCTATGACATCAGCTAAGGCCAAGAAACTTTTCAAGAAATATAAAGTTTTCAGCAGTACTGAATTGTTGTCTCGTTACGAAGTTTTCTCTGAAGGTTATGATATGACCATTGTGATTGAGGGTCGTCTGACTCTTGATATGGCAAAAACAACTATTTTACCAATAGCTATTGCATATCAAAAAGAACTTGTTTCCAATTTACTCAAAATCAAACAGGTTGGTATAGAGGCTGGAGTAAATGAATTGACTGCCATGCTAGAAGAAGCTGGCGGTTTGATAGCTGATCTTTGTAATAGCAATACGGCTCTTGAAAAAGCAGTTGCAAGCGAATCATCTACCGATATTATAACGGCTATGAACAAAACTCGAAGTGCCGTTGATGCACTAGAGATGATTGTTGATGATGCTGCTTGGCCATTACCAAAGTATGGCGAGATGCTGTTTTTGTACTAAGGAGGTACTTACAAAAACTATTTGCGGGCACTTTATACAGAAAATAAAAGATAGAGCCTCTTGCAAAGCTATTTATCTGCTTGCTTGCGAAGCTTGCAGCATGATTCGTTCTGAGAACGAGCACTACAAGTTTTATGCTCATTTAATACGTTTTAGAGTATTTTCTCAAAAACACCATTTATGTAACGTCACCACTGGGCTTGCCCCAGTGGGACGATGATTAACTACTAAACAGGTATCATTACCCCACCACCGCCATTCTCATGTTCAAAAAATAGAAGAGGTACTTGTAAAACATTCTACCTAAGATTATTTTCCCACATATCAGAAAAAATCATTTTATTTATAAGTCTCTTATATATTTCACATAATGATTACTTGCAGTCTAGGCGAAGAGGGAATACACTAAACAATAATTTAACAAACTATAACAAAGGAGAGAGTCATGGCTAAAGGAAGAGATACACATAAATCAGACCAAAAAAAAGCAGGTAAATCGTTAAAAGAAAAACGGGCAGAGAAAAAAGCCAAAAAAGCTAAAAAAGGCAATTAATATGATTAATGTTATTGCGTCTATAGAAATAAAAGATGGGATGGTTGCAGATTTTATTGAAATATTCAAAGCAAATGTGCCAAATGTTAAGGCAGAAAAAGGTTGCGTGGAGTACACCCCTACTCTGGATGTTAATTCAGGACTGCCACCGCAAAGCCTAGATAAGAATATTGTCACTATTATTGAAAAGTGGGAAACATTAGAAGCACTGTTAGACCATATTAAGGCACCACACATGTTGAAATATAAAGAAAAGGTTAAAGATATAGTTATTGATGTCTCTCTTAAAATTTTGCAGGAAGCATAATAGACGCCCTTGCCGGACCTTTACCGTTTTTATCTGGTGCAAAAAAATATGAAATATAATCAATAATTTCCGACACCATCTATAACGGAATCGCTAATCGGTGTTCCTTGTTCTTAAATTATAACGGATAAATATTAAGAATTGAATAAGTTTAATATCAAATTCTTACACAAATTTTCGACCATAAAAATCTAAAATATCCTTAAGCTCCGCCCCCCTCGTGTCATTTGTGCCGCTTTGCGGCACGAATGGCGTGAGGGGTAAAGTTTCGAGAGTGCTGATACTGGTTTTCAATCAATGCTCCACTTGGACAAGCCCAGTGGTGGCATACGTGTTGCCTCAAATAAACATGACACCGAAGGATGAGCAAAATAAAGCTATGGTTGCCTCATAATAGTCACACCCAACGATAATGTTATTTTCCAGCCTAGCCG
>CAMZLY010000208.1 GCA_947311825.1 uncultured bacterium | reverse complement strand
TGCCGCAAAGCGGCACGAATGGCGGGAGGGGAGTGTTGAACACTGCTGTTTTGAGTGCCAATCACTGCTCCACTGGGGCAAACCCCGTGGTGGCATAAATTCTAAATCTATAATTTGAGAAGCTACATTGTTTCCCCTTATTCTTTTATTTGTACATTCGGGGCAATCTACTTCAACTTCACATCAAACTTCTGTTGCCAAATAGCAATATTGATCAATGCCCACAAAACATGATTATGATTATGCACCATCTCATCATGTTCCTTGATAAGATGATTAACAAAATCAATATCCATAGTCTCTTTTATAATCGAAGAATTATTTAGCAAATCTATCATATAATCTTTAAGTTGACCACGTAATAAATTTTTCACCGGCAAACTATACCCCTGCTTACCACGATTGACAATATTATCCGGCAACATCCCCTCCAATGCAGCTCTAAACACATGCTTAGTCCGCATCCCCTTCAACTTCCATCCTCCCGGCAATCCAGCCATATACTCAACAAACTTATGGTCAAGCAACGGAACCCGTACCTCAAGAGAACTAGCCATACTCATCTTATCAACCTTCATCAATACACTGTCAGTCATCATAAAACGCATATCAAGATAAACTTCACTATTAACCCTATCCGTAGCATCACATTTTTCTGCATAATCACGAATCAAACGAAAACGATCTTGGTCAAGCCGTTGCCGGATGTTTGCCTTAAAGAGTTGTGCATCTTGTTTTTCAGTAGAAAAATATTGCCAACGCAAATGCCCAACTTCACGCGGCAACTCCGTGCCCTCAATAAAACGCTTAAGCATATTGATTGCACCCTTCTTTTGCGATTGATCAGGGAGTGCATGAATCATCTTATTGATAATATGCTTACGCAGCGGTGCCGGCACATAGCGATAAAAAGAATCCATTCGGCTTGCCTTAAATCTATCATAACCGGCAAAACTTTCATCACCACCTTCACCACTCAAACATACGGTTGCGTGCTCCTTAACCTGCTTACACAACAAATAGAGCGGAACAGCAGACAAATCAGTCATCGGCTCATCAAGATGCCACAACGCCGTCTCCACATACTCCGGTTTCAGCTTATCAAGAATAAGCACATGATGCTCCGTATCAAAATAATCGGCAACCTGCTTAGCATATTCAACCTCACTAAACGTCTTGTCATTATAACCAATAGTAAAAGTCTTTAGCGGCCCAGAAATATGCTTACGCATCATCGCCACCAAAGCACTGGAATCCAGCCCACCGGACAAAAACACACCCAACGGCACATCACTCATCAGGTGACTCTTAACCGCAAATTCCAACTCCTCCTTCTCACGCTCAACCGACGCCTCAAAAGAAAGAGGCTTCTCTGCCGGTGCCAAGCTTAAATCCCAGTACTGCTTCATTTCAAGCTCATCATTCTTAAGCAACAGATAATGTCCGGCAGGCACCTTATAAATATCTTTAAACATAGTCTGTGGCGCAGGCACAAACTCAAAGCCTATATAATCATACATCGCCTGCAAATTAACTACACGCGGAATAGTTTCATCTTCCAAGATAGATTTTATTTCCGAGCCAAAAACAAATTTCTTATCTTTATGATAATAATACAACGGCTTTATACCTATCCGATCACGAGCAAGAAACATTGAATCGTTTTTGCTATCCCAAATAGCAAACGCAAACATACCACGTAATTTTTCCAACACATCGATGCCATACTCTTCATAAGCATGAATAATAACCTCAGAATCAGAATCACTAATAAACTTATGCCCTAACGCTATCAATTCCGGCTTCAGTTCAGCATAATTATATATTTCACCATTAAAAACCATACAAACCGACTTATCCTCATTAAACATCGGCTGCCGCCCATGCTCACTCAAGTCGATAATACTCAAACGACGATGTCCAAACGAAATATCCTTACAGAAATAAACCCCATCCTGATCAGGTCCACGATGCTGAATAACATCATTCATGCTCTTTATAAGCTTCTTATCTTTCCAATTAAATCCACAAATTCCACACATATTATTTCCAATAAATTTTTAAATTACTCAAGACCAACGATTAACAGACCTTTGATACAGTATTATTGCAGTAAAAATCAATGAAATTATCCCCCTAAAAACCTATTGTTCCTACTTTCGCAAACAAATACGGCAGAAATCCCCATAACTGCCTTATAGCACACAGAAACAGCATTTTATAAATATTTAAGCGGAGTATATTTCTCAGAAAACTATGATTTTTTTAACTGCTCTTTTACAGGCCTATACTTTTTATAAAGTTCTGATATATGTTTGATTAATCTTGCTTTATCAAGTTTATTCAATTACGATTTTACTTCACTTAGTCCCATAATTATTATCCACCAATATTTTTTAATGAGAGATTTATCAATTCTTTTGTGGCTTCAAAATCCATGATATCTTTAATTGTCACTTCCAAATTACCAGTTCCAAAATGTCCAATCTTTCTAACATCTCTTGCTTGTTTTGGTAGTTTTCCTATTTCGTCAGGGTTTAACTTTAAGAAAAGCACTATCTTCTTTTTCTGCGTTTCGATACAAACAAAATTTTGGGTTGTCTTATAGGCGATATAATATTTTTTTGGTATTTCTTCTATTGAACTGTCAAGACTTACAATATATTCGCGAATTTCATTTAACAATTCTATCAAATCAGCATTTACTTTATTGATATGTTCTTCAATGGTATATGTGGCATTTTTTTTAGTTTCTGCTGCTTTTTTCCCAGCGGCAACCATTATAGGATTTTTACCATTGTTTTCAACCGAAGTATGAGGTCTTACTTCTGTTCTCTTATAAACTTCTTCAATACTGATTATTCCATTTTCATAAATCTTGTATTGCCAAAGCTCAATATTTGCACCCATAACCTGAACAGCATGCAAATCATATTTTTTAAATTCAGGGGCAATGCAAATTACTCTTATATCAGACCAGTCAACTTCGATATTTTCTTTCAGTACATTATTTACAGCTACTTGAAAATCTCCTTTATGATCTGTAATCCAATGTAGATAAAATAAACTTTGATTAATTAAATCAGATGAAGCAACTTTTTTATATTCGATTATTACAGGGTTATCATCTTCCGAAATTGCTAATGTGTCAATTCGGCCAGAATGAATATTCCCAGTCGAGAATTCACTTGCAATAAACCTACAATTAAAAAAAGTCTCCAAATTTTGTTCAACTAATTTCTGTAAGTCCTTTTCTAACTTAAATTCAGTTGGTTTTATTCGATTAACTTTTTTGTCTTTTATTTCAAATATTGCCATTGTTATCGTCTTTCTTTATACCCTAACATTTGTGTATAGTTACTGTTTTTATCCAGCCAAGTTGGAGTGGTAAGAACAGTTGCGTATATTTCCAGGATTCTATTCACTGTCGCTGATAATGGTTTTTACTTCTTCTACGGTGGTGGCGGCATTTAGGGCAGTACGGACGGATTGTGTGCGCATTAAACGTGATATCTTTGCCATCAATTGTAGGTATTTGTCTTGTGCTTCTGAACTTGTCGGACCGACAATAAGAAAAAATAATGAACATGGCTCGTCATCCATTGCATCAAAATCAATCGGCTCTGCACTTTTACCAAATACAACTACCGGCTCTGTTACGGAATCAAGACGAATATGCGGCACAGCTACTCCATGCCCTATGCCGGTTGAACCAAGTTCCTCACGTTCATAAAGAGAATCTAAAAGTTCATCACGATTATATCCGTTTACAACAATATCCAGTAAAGCACCAAGTAGTTCTTTTTTATTCTTTGCTTTTATATCTACAAGGATTTTACCGTCATCAAACATTTCACTTAATTTCATTTTTTCTCCAATAAATAATCTATATATTAAAATTCTTTTTCTACTTTACTACAAGAAAATTACATGGTGCATTCTCTAGCGTCTTTTCTATACAACCAAGCACGAGACGTCGCATCTGACCCGACATATTTGCAGGAAACCCCATAACAATTAAATCAGCTTTTAATCGAACGGCCTCTTTTACTATTTCATGATCAACCACACCTAGATTCTGTAGAATCATGGTGGCAATCCCTAAATCTTTGGCTTTTTCTTCTAGCCGATAAAGATATTTCCAGCCATCTTCTTCCATTTC
>CAMZLY010000207.1 GCA_947311825.1 uncultured bacterium | reverse complement strand
CCTACGGGTATGCTCCAATTGCTCAAAAGGCAGAATCTGCTCGCCTAAAATACAAAAAATTGCCTCGCACAGTAGTTTTGCAAGCACCTCAATAAATAATGTTTTAAAGAAATAATTTACATTTCAGCGTAATTGTATATACTGTTTTTTAGTGATTATCGTTTATCAGATAATCTTTAGTGAATTAATATGTAAAATTCTGGAGGGTTGTAATATGCTTAGACGGACAATGTTTTTAGTTTTTTTGGTTAATATATTTTTTATGGGAGCTGTTGAGGTGCAGGCGTTGCATCAAGATGTTAGCGTTAAGTATTTGGTTGCTGCATTGGGCACCCTTAAAATACGTGATCGTATTTCGGTGACGGCCTTGTATGTTGGCAGTGATGGCATGGAGGAAGCTGTACGTGGTCCATTGCGAAACAAAGGGTTAACACGGTTTTACATTAAAGATCCTGCATCTAGTGCGGTGTTTGATTTGATGTATTGTGAAGTTGGATCAGCGGTATTTAAGACATTGATTGATATTAACGACGATACAAAGGCTTTTGTGTTTAAAGGAGTGAAAATGCAGGGTGAAAATAATCGAGGCTCTATTATTGTTAAATCAGTTAGAATTGCACGAAACGTTCCCAAGCCGGTTTCGGTAAACGGTCCAGCGGCAACCGGTAGTACTGTGCCTGATAAGTTTCGTATAATAATGATAAATCAGGCAACTAGTAATAGAACAGTTACTGCTGATGTTGTACTTGGTGAAAAGTATGATATTCAGGGCAATACTGTTATAATACAAAATATGAATGATAAATCTAGTAATGTTGGAGTGATGCAGTAGGTAAGTGGGTGCTTACAAAACTAATAAAGGAGTAGTGAAATGGCTGAGAAGAAAAAATCGTTGGGGATGTTTGAAATTGTTTATATTTTAATGCTGGCATTATTATTGATTGTTTCGGTTATTTATATGGGTAAGCCTAGGGTTGGTATAATTAATCTGGCTTTAGCGGCACAGGATCTCGGGGTTACGCCGTTAATTGAGGCTGATGTATCACAATGGCGAGAAATAGCATCAGGGGATCTGAAAAAAGTAAATGCTGAGTATCAGGCGATAAGTAAAGCTATGAAGGCCGAGTTTGATGCTGCTACGTCAAATGAACAAAAAATCGAGCTGAAGAAGCAGATGAATAGTATGTCGCGCGAGTATTCTGCACGTATACTTAAAATTAAGGGCGGTGTTCAGCAACATCAGCAAAGGATTTTGCTTACTTTTAGAAAACGTCTTAATCCGTTTATTACCCAAGTTGCCCGTAAACGTAAATTATGGATAGTTCTGGATAATAGTGCACGACTGGTCTATTCAACTAAACAGGTGGATATTACTGATGCCGTTGTAGGGGAGGCACAAGATCTTTTTGATAAACAAGATAGTTTACTTGATGCTGATGAAGTGTTGACGCCGGAAGATTTACCGGCAGAGGTGTCTGATGCTGGTGAAAAGGAATAATTTGTATGGATAATTCGAAATTTTATATTACTACGCCGATCTATTATGTTAATGATCAGCCGCATATCGGGCATGCATATACCACAATTTTGGCGGATGTGCTCGCATGTTATCATCGCCTTATTGGGAAGCCTACGTTATTTTTGACTGGAACAGATGAGCATGGGCAGAAGGTTGCTCAAGCGGCATCGAAGAATGGTATAACTCCGCAACAGCAGGCTGATATGACGGTTGTTAGGTTTCAGGATTTGTGGAAAAAACTTGAAATTTCTAATGATGATTTTATCCGCACCACGGAGTCTCGTCATAAAGAGGTGGTTCAGAAAATATTACAGGATCTTTTTGATAGAGATGAGATTTACAAGGCTGAATATGATGGTTGGTACTGTGTAACTTGTGAAAGGTTTTATACTGAAAAAGATTTGGATGATGGTAAATGCCCTGAGCCCGAATGTGGACGAGAAGTTGATCGCATTCGTGAATCAAACTATTTTTTTAGAATGAGTAAATATCAGGAATGGCTGATAGATTATATAAATAATAATCCTAAATTTATTCAGCCCGATTATCGGCGTAACGAAACTTTAGGCTTTTTGCGTAAAGAGCTGACTGATTTATGTATTTCTCGCCCTAAAAGTCGTTTGGACTGGGGGATAGATCTTCCGTTTGACGATGATTTTGTGACTTATGTTTGGTTTGATGCTTTGGTTAATTATATCAGTGCCGCCGGTTATCTTTCTGACGATGAGAAGTTCAAAAAATGGTGGCCGGCATCATACCATCTTATAGGGAAAGATATTTTGACTACGCATACAGTTTATTGGCCGACAATGTTAAAGGCAATGGGGTTGGATATGCCGGAAACTATTTTTGCCCATGGGTGGTGGCTTGTTGGTCGCAATAAAATGAGCAAATCAAGTGGTAATGTTGTGAATCCTATGGAGTTTATTGACCAGTATGGAGTTGACCAATTTCGATATTTTTTGATGGCGGAAATGACACTTGGTCAGGATGCAAGTTTTACAGAGGATGCATTTATACGTCGTTATAATGCGGAATTGGCTAATGACTTAGGAAATATGCTTAGTCGCTTGATGAAAATGATTGATACCCATTGTGATGGGAGAATACCAGCATCGAGTACTGAAGGTGAAGATGAGGTGCAGTTGAAGAATGTTGCCATTGATGCAATAGCAAAAATGGTTGATTGCGTTGAAAATATGCGAATTGATCAAGGTCTTGTAGCTCTGGCTGGTGTAGTACGCGAAGTGAATCGATATTTTGAGAAAAAGCAGCCGTGGACACTTGGTAAAGAGGGTAAGTACGAAGAATTAGGCACTGTTTTATATTATGCCGCCGAAGTGTTGCGGATAATAAGTGGTATGTTGTATCCTGTTATGCCAGCCAAAATGAGTGAATTACGCTTAGCTTTAGGTTTAAAAGCGGGTGACCCAGATTATAAAAACCTTAAAAACTGGGGTGAAACAGTGGTCGGCACGAAAGTTGACCTTAAAGAGACTCTTTTTCCGCGAATAAATGTAAAAAAAGACTCTAACAAGGGTGGCAACCAACAGAAACTGCAAAACAAGACGCAAAAACAGTCGTCTAAGACTAAAAAAGATGCGGCAGAGGGTATTGCACAGATTGAATATACTGATTTTACTAAAGTAGAACTGAGAACTGCCAAGATTATTGAAGCCAAAAAGGTTGAAGGTGCCGATAAATTATTGCGATTACAGGTGGAGCTTGGCGAAGAAAAACGGCAATTAGTTGCTGGTATAGCTTTAAATTATAAACCGGAAGAATTGCCGGGAAAAATGATAGTTGTTGTTGCAAATCTTAAGCCTGCAAAAATTAGAGGCGTTGAATCTAACGGTATGATCCTCGCTGCTGGTAGTGGTAACCTCCTGCGTCTAGTTACTATTGATGGTGAATTACCTAGCGGCACTGTTGTTAGATAGAAAAATGACCTAAAGCGAGTGGACGAACACGGACGAACACGGACGGGCGTGGACTGGCACGGACGGGCGTGGACTGGCACGGACGAACACTAAGACTGAACTGCCTTACAAATTGATATAGGCACATATACCGGTTAATTAAAAAAAAAATTAAATCACTATCTGTTTGTTTTTGACAAAAGGTGGGGCAATGTGGTGTATTGTGTCAAGAAAGGGTGCATAATGGACAGTGCGAATATATTCTTAGAGAAGGAAGTCGAGGGGCAAGGCATATTTGTCGGGACCTATACCCATTCTCTTGATCCGAAGCGCAGACTGACTATTCCGTCGGGTTGGCGTGCTCAGGTGGGAGAACCTAAGAATCTGTATGTTTTACCGCATGTTCATGATTGTTGTCTTTCTGTTATTCCGGCATCTCTTATGCAGGAACGGATTTTAAAGATGCGTCAGCATTCGATAGCAGATAAGAAGGCACGGCAGTTTGCACGTGTTTTGGCATCGCAATCTGATCTTGTTTCTTGGGATTCTCAGGGGCGAATGCGTATTAATGATAATTTATTAAGTGGGGCTCAGTTGACGGATAAAGTTGTTCTGGTTGGAGCATTTGATTCTTTTGAACTTTGGAGTCCTGAGAATTTTGAGAAGTCAGTGGTCATGGACAAGGCAAGTTTACAGGAAGCTGCTGAATATGTCGGATTATAATATGGTGCATAAATCTGTGCTTGTGGCAGAGGTTTTGGAATTGTTGGATGTTGTGCCGGGCGGGGTATACATAGATGGAACATTGGGATCTGGCGGGCATTCGGAGTTTTTGTTAAAGGCTATGGGGGAAAAGGGGCGTTTGTTGGGGATTGATCAGGATGAACACGCGTTGGAGAGAGCTAAGGATCGCTTAAAAGAGTGGAAAGGGCAGTGTACTTTTGCACATGGTAATTTTGCAAATATTGCAGAGATTGCTAGAAAAAATGGATTTGATGAGGTGGATGGAGTTTTGATGGATATAGGAGTTTCTTCTGATCAATTGGAAGAGGCAGAAAGAGGGTTTAGTTTTATGAAAGATGGGCCACTAGATATGAGAATGGATAAGTCTTGTGGCGAAACAGCATCGGAGCTGGTTAATAATTTATCTGAACAGGAATTACGGCAAATATTGAGAACATTTGGTGAAGAACCAAAAGCTCGTCGCATTGCAATGGCTATAGTTGAGAGTAGGAAAAAGAACTTGATTGTTACAACTTCGGAATTAGCAGATTTGGTGGAGAAAGCTGTTGGCGGTCGGCGCGGTCGTATACATCCGGCAACACGAACTTTTCAGGCATTACGGATCGCAGTAAATCATGAATTGGATTCCTTAAAAGAAGGATTAGCCGGTGGTCTTTCGTTATTGCGTGATGGAGGGCGTATGGCAGTGATAAGTTTTCATAGTTTAGAGGACAGGATAGTTAAGAGATTTTTTGCGGCACATGTAGGTAAAAATGTTTCATTGATTTCCGGTGGTAGTGAATGGATAGGTGAATTGCCGTTGATGGAGCTTGTAAATCGCAAGTTGGTAATGGCTGGCGATGATGAAAATGAGGTGAACCCACGTGCTCGTTCGGCAAAACTGCGAGTAGCTAAATTGGTTATGAGTTAGTGAGGGAAAATAGTTTATGAAAGTAAGAAAAAGAAAAAATAGAAAAAAGATGGTGTATGCATATTCCAAGCCGGCTCCTTTTGTTGGGATTGTAGTTGTTGTGGTTGTGACTGCACTTGTTTATTCATATTTGGTTTATTCATGTCAAGTTTTGGGTGATGATATTAAAAGGATGGAGCGACAGCAGATTGATTTGAAGAATCGTTATGTTAACGAAGAGTATCGGTGGACGGAAGCAAAGTCTCCGGCAAATATTGATGCAGCGTTAAAAAGGCATAATATTGTTATGACCTGGCCAACAGCTAGTCAAGTGGTGCATTTAAATAGTCCTACCGTAGATAAACACAATATAGCCAGCTTGGATTCGACCTTGCTCAGGGGATCGAGATTGGCAGGAACTGTTATGAATGACTAATGACCGTGTCATATTACGCTTGTTGTGGCCTTCGGTTGCACTAGTAGTTGCATTTGTAGGGCTGGGCGTACGCCTAGCCTTTTTGCATATTGGGGAGCATGAAAGTACGGTTCTTCGAGTGGAGAGACGGCATTATCGAAAGAGGTCAGTTATTGCAAAACGTGGCAGTATTTTTGATCGTAACGGTAAGAAGAATATATTGGCTTTAACACTGGATGCTAAGCATGTAAAAGCTGATCCGAAAGTGATAAGTGACAAAGGGGTTGTTGATGAAGTTGCTGAAAAGTTATCTAAAGAATTTGACTTGCCACTTGATAAATTAAAAAATGGGCTTGATAGTAAAAGGCGTTATTTCTTGATTAAGAGATTTGTCCCAGATGCTGAATTGGAGAGTCTATATAAAGCAAAGTTACCTGGCGTACATTTTGATGATACAACAATAAGGTGTTATCCACAAAATGAATTGCTATGTCATGTTCTTGGTTTTGTAAATAATAATGGAATTGGAAGTGCGGGTATTGAGCAGCGGGCACATAAGTATTTGCGCGGATGTGATGGTGTTAGAAATTCACGTGTAAATGCAAGAAATCAAGAGTTATATTGGGCTGAAGGTCGTGATATACCGGTGATCAATGGTTCTGATATTACTTTAACTATTGATCAAAATGTTCAGTTTGTAGTTGAGCGAGCATTGGATGCTGTAATGAAAAAGCATGAAGCTCGCGGTGCTTGGGCTATTGTGGAGAAGGTTAATACCGGTGAGATTTTAGCAATGGCCAGCAGACCGGCGTATAATTTGAATAAATTTAGCACGACGAGTGCTGATCAGCGATTGAACCGTGCAATAGGATATGTGTATGAACCTGGCTCGACTTTTAAGGCTATTGCTTTCTCTACCGCTTTTAACGAAAATATAGTATCAGAAAACACGCTGATTGATTGCGAACAAGGGGCGTGGTTTCATCAAGGAAGAATTTTGCGTGATTCACATGCACACGGGAAGTTGACGGTGGCAGATGGCTTAAAGAAATCAAGTAATATTCTAACTGCAAAAGTAGCCATAATGATTGGCAAGAACCGATACTACAAATATTTGAAAGCATTTGGAATAGGGGACAGGACTGGAGTTGATTTACCAGGCGAGGAAGCGGGGATTTTGCACAATCCTTCTAATTGGTCCGGCATAAGTTTAAGTCGTATTGCTATTGGGCAAGGGGTTGCTGTGACTGCCTTACAGATGATTGGCGTTTATTGTACCATTGCAAATGGTGGCTATTTGGTAAGGCCGTATGTGGTTAAGCGGATAGTTTCCAGTAATGGTGAGGAGTTGTATTGTCGTAAAGCTGATGCTGTTCGGCGTGTTATTACGGAGAAGACTGCGAAGAAAATGCGGAGATTATTAGCACGTGTTACTGAAGATGGCGGGACAGGTAAAAGAGCTCGCGTTGCGGGGTATAAAGTTGCTGGTAAGACGGGGACAGCGCAGAAGGCTGTTCGTGGCGGGTATTCTAAAACAGATTACATTGCGTCATTTGTAGGATTTATTCCTGCAGAAAAGCCCGAAATAGCAATTATTGTTGTTGTTGATACACCGCGTAATGGATATTACGGCGGTACTGTTGCGGGGCCGGTATTTAGCAAAATTGCAGAGCAGTCCGTTAGGTGTCTTGATATTATGCCGGGGAATAACTAATAGTGAACAGTGAAGCAATGGATAGTTATGAAAATTAGTGAATTATTAAATGGAATTGAATATATATCAGTTGATGGTGCTACTGGTTGTATGGTCAATGGTGTGACGTGTGACTCTCATTATGTGCGGAGTGGGTATCTGTTTGTTGCTATTTCTGGTTATCAAGAGGATGGGTGGATATTTGCTGGTAGTGCGATTGGACGTGGTGCTACAGTAATTGTTTCTGAACATAGTATGGATGATTGCCGTAAAGTTGAAGGCTGTGATGCCGCAGCAAGAAAGAATATCTGCTTTGTGCAGGTTTTGGATTCAAAATTAGCGTTGGCTGAATTATCTAGTGCATTTTACGGTAATCCTTCACAATCATTGAAAATGATAGGAATAACGGGGACAAATGGAAAAACTACTACGGCATATCTTATTGATGAAATTTTAAAGTCCGCTGGTAAACATCCGGGGATGCTTACAACTGTTCAGTATGATATTGGACAGCGATCTATTCCGGCGGTACGTACTACACCGGAGGCTCCGGTATTGCATGATCTCCTTTCGCAAATGAAGAAAGTTGGCTGTCAAAGTGCCGTAATGGAGGTGTCGTCACACTCTATTGTACAGAAGCGTGTTGCCGGAATTGATTTTGATGTTGCCGTCTTTACTAATCTTACTCGTGACCACTTGGATTATCATAAGACTATGGAGGAGTATTTTGAGGCAAAAGCTGCATTGTTTTGTAGCTTGGGGAGTGCGGCAGTTGCAGTAATAAATATTGATGATAAATGGGGGCGGCAGCTTGCTTATGACTCCAAGGTTACGGCAAAAATAATTACCTATGGTATTGCTGATGATGCTGATGTTAAGGCCAGTGATATCGCTGTGACCTTAGCGGGATGTTCTTTTAAAGTGGAAACTCCGGCAGGCTCAGCAGAAGTTAACATAAAACTGCTTGGGCGTTTTAATATTAGTAATGCCTTGGCTGCAGTTGGTGCTGGTATTGGTCTTGGTATAGATTTAGATGTAGTTGTGGGTGCTCTTTCGCGGGCTGAATGCGTTGCCGGACGTTTAGAGGTTATAAGAGTAGTAAACGGTCCACAAGTATTTGTTGATTATGCACATACTGATGATGCATTAATGAATGTGTTGCAGACGCTGCGGGAAATTACTAAGGGAAAATTATTTGTGGTGTTTGGTTGTGGTGGTGATAGAGATTGTTCCAAACGTCCGGCAATGGGCAAGGTTGCAGAAAAGTTGGCCGATTATTCGATTTTAACATCAGATAATCCTAGAAATGAAGACCCTATCAAGATTATTAATGACATAGCTGATGGTTTTAGATGTTCTGAGAAATATGAAATAATCGAAGATCGTAAGCAGGCTATTGTTCGTGCGATTTCTCTTGCAACTGATAATGATGTTGTATTGGTTGCTGGTAAAGGACATGAGAATTTTCAGGTGTTTGGAAATACAACAGTTGCATTTGATGATCGACAGGTAGTTAGAACTATTTTATATGGGGAGTTATAATGTTGACGGCAGAAAAGATGGCGAAATGGTGTGACGGTATCTGGAAAAACGGAATGCCGACATCTATTAAAGGCTTCTGCATAGATACGCGTTTAATTGGGGATGATGAGGTTTTTATTGCTCTTTCAGGAGATGTTCGTGATGGTCATGACTATCTTAAAACGGCATTTGATGGTGGTGCCGCAGGAGCTATTATTGCAGAAGATAAGTTCGATTCTGAAATATATTCTTTGCCGTGTCTATTGGTGAAAGATCCGGCAAAGGCTTTATCTGAAATTGCAACCAACTATCGCAAGGCTGTGAAACCTAAGATTATAGCAATTACAGGAAGTGTGGGGAAATCTACTGTTAAAGAATTGATTGCTCAAATGTTGGCAACAACTTTTAAGACGGCAAAAACAAAAGGAAACTGGAATAATATTATAGGATTACCGCTGAGTATTTTGGCAATGAAATCAGATACGGAAGTTGCTGTATTTGAGTTAGGGATGAATCACCCTGGTGAATTGGATCCGTTATGTGGAATAGTGGAACCTGAGTGTTGTGTGGTGACCAATGTGGGACCTGTTCATCTGGAGTATTTTGATTCTGTAAAAAGTATTGCGGACGAAAAATCGGTTGTTTTAAAAAGAATGTCCGGCAACGGAGTCGCTGTTCTTGATGCCGATGGTGAGTATTTTGATGTTTTAAGGGGCTCGGCGACAGGAGAGGTTAGAACTATTTCGTTCACTAATGAGGCGGATTATTATTGCGTAGAGAGGCGTATGGGAGAAGGTACAGCGGTTATTTGTGAAAAAATATCCGGCGATGAGATTATTTTACCTATGCCGTTGCCAGGTGATTTTAATGTGTCAAATGTGCTACTTGCCGTTGGTGTTGCTCGCTGGATGGTGGTTAGTTGGGATGATATTATCTGTTCTTTAAAGAATTTTAAAGCAATGCCGTTAAGATGGAATAAAGTCATGGTGAATAATGTGTTGTTTGTTAATGATGCATATAATGCTAATCCGGTAAGTATGCGTGCGGCAATAGAAACTTTTTATTATGAGCAGAAGTCAAAAAGTAAGTGGTTAGTCTTGGGCGGTATGCTTGAGTTAGGCGAATCTGGATTTGAAGAGCATCTTGCGTTGGGATCATTTATTGCATCAATGGAATGGGAGGGGGTAGTTGTTGTTGGGGAGCTTGGTTGCGTTATTGCTGATGGTGCTGAAACTCATGGAATGCCGCATACTTCTATTTATCGTTGTGATAATAATAATATTGCGGCGGCTATTGTTAAGAAGAATATTGTAAAGGATAGTGCGGTCTTGCTGAAGGGATCGCGTGAGTTTAAGTTGGAAGAAGTCGTTGATATTATAACAAAAGATAAAAAATAGGAGGGTAGCATGAACTCACAGGTAGCAGTTAAATCAACAATACATGATAAAGATCAGAAAAAAACGCCTTCTGGACATGGAGCATTGGAACATGGAGTATATGTTCGCGGCAAACTATTGCCACGCCAAAAGCATACCGCACTATCTGGCGTGGGAATACAGCCCAATGGAGACCCCACAGAAGTAATGTTGTGGGGAGACTTTTGAATAGTGAAT
>CAMZLY010000206.1 GCA_947311825.1 uncultured bacterium | reverse complement strand
TGAATAGTGAATAGTTGATAGTGAATAGTAAATAGTGGATAGTGGATAGTGAATAGTGGATAGTGGATAGTGAATAGTGGATAGTGGAGAATTTGGAGATGTTTTATTACTTGTATTTGTTGCAAGATTGGTTTTCACCATTAAGGGTGTTTCAATACAGCACGGTTAGAATGTTTGCCGGTGCAGGTACTGCATTTTTTATTTGTGTTCTTGCTGGACCGAAAGTTATAGAAATGCTTCGTGGTATGGGTATAGGGCAGCATGTTCGTACTGGCAAGGACGCACCACTAGAATCTATTCATGGCAAGAAAGAAGGAACTCCGACAATGGGCGGGCTTCTTATTATTGCGGCAATATTTATATCGTGTCAGTTATGGGCGGCACCAGGGAATATTTATGTGCATTATGTTCTGGCTACTCTCGGTTATATGGGGCTAGTAGGTTTTCTTGATGATTATATTAAGGTTATTCATCATCGTTCAAAAGGGTTAAATGCCAAAATGAAGCTGCTTTTACAGGCAATATGGGTTGCGGCCATTGTATTTGCCTTATTGGCAGACCCGGAACTGAGCGAGCGTACAAGAAACCTTATGTTGCCGTTCTTGAAGGAGCCGGTTATTTGGGATATGACGGCGGTTGGAGTATTTTTCTTTATCTTTTTGATTGTTGTTGGTGCTACGAATGCGGTTAATCTTACTGATGGATTAGATGGTTTAGCGATAGGATGTAGTGGAACGGCGGCATTTTCATATTTGTTGATGGCTTATGTTGCCGGACATGTGCATTTTGCTGAATATTTGTTGGTACCGCATGTTGCCGGAGCTAGTGAATTGGCGGTCTTTTGTGGCTGTATGGGTGGGGCATGTCTTGGCTTTTTGTGGCACAATTGTCATCCTGCTCAGGTTTTTATGGGCGATACCGGTAGTTTGGCTCTTGGCGGTGCTTTGGCTATGGTTGCTGTTTTGATCAAGCAGGAGTTGGTTTTGCCGATTGTTGGCGGTGTTTTCGTGATGGAAGCAGGGAGTGTTATGATTCAGGTAACATCGTTTAAGTTACGAAAAGGGAAACGAGTTTTTTTAATGACGCCAATACATCATCATTTTGAGAAAAAAGGGTGGGCAGAGACGCAGATTACAACTAGATTTTGGATTTTATCTATTATATTTGCACTGTTAGGTGTTTTAACTTTGAAGTTGAGGTAAAAGGCAGAACGGTTTACTTGGGGTTTTAATTCTCGGTGCGGAGCACCGTTTTACGGACGGCACAGAGTATTGTTTTACTTTTTGGAGATAGAGATATATGTTTGGGGAAATGAAACGTTATAAAACAGCTTTGATTCTTGGTTTTGGTGTTAGTGGTTTTGCGGCTGCAAAACTATTGTTATCGGAAGGGTGTCGTGTGATCATTTTTGATCGTAATGACAGTGAGGATATGCGAGATAGAGCCGCTAGGTTACCGGCTGATAATCTTGATATATATTTTGGTGCGGTAAGCATAGGTGATATATTTTCTAAGGTGGTTGCCGGACGTTTTGTTATGGAAATACCGGCGGAAATCTGCATTATCAGTCCCGGTATTGCTTGTAATGATCCTTGGGTAAAGTTAGTTAAAAGTAGTAAGATTAAGGTTGTATCAGAGTTGGAGCTGGGGGCATCAAGATTGAAGGTGCCGATGATTGCTGTTACCGGTTCTAATGGTAAAAGTACATTTGTCAAGTTGTGTGGTGATATGCTTGAACAGAACGGTATTAAAGCTGTTTTGTGTGGAAATTATGGAAAACCAGTATGTGAAGCGGCTTTAGAACAGCATGGTAAATATGACTGGGCGGTAGTGGAGGTCAGTTCTTTTCAGCTTGAAAATATTGTTAATTTCAGTCCTGAAATTGCAGTTTTGTTAAATATAGAGCCGGATCATCTTGATAGACATAGAAATATGAAAACCTATAAAGCCTTGAAATCAAAAATATTTAATAGAATGACAGATGATAAATTAGCATTGGTTCATGATGAAATTATTACTGATGTGCAGAAGCTGTCCAGTGGTTCACCGGTATGGAAGAGCTTTGGTTGTAGCAAAGATTCGGATTATTATTATCATAATGGGGTTATTAAAAAGAAGAACTTACAAAAGGGAATAGAATTAGATTTACGTCAGACGATATTTGCTAATGAGATCACAGGGCTTACTGCGGCTGCAGTTTTTGCGGTAAGTGAGTATCTTGCACTTGATATTGATAATACAAAAAATGCGTTAATGAATTATAAGCCTTTGCCACATAGAATGCAGGTGGTAGGAGAGATTGATGGTGTTATTTTTGTTGATGATTCTAAGGCAACTAATATTGCAGCATTAACAGCGGCATTAGAGATGACTTCATGTCCGATAAGATTAATCGTTGGCGGGCAATTAAAAGAAAAAGATATATCTAAACCTCAGAAGTTACTAAAAAACAGTGTTGACGCCGTTTATTGTATTGGTGAAAGTTCAATAACATTTAAAAAGGAGTGGGATAAATTTTCGCATTGTTTTTTATGTGGAGACTTGGAGACGGCGGTAAATCGTGCATTTAAGCATTCAAAGTCTGGGGATGTAATACTTCTTTCGCCCGGGTGTGCTAGTTTTGATCAGTTTTGTAGTTATAAAGATCGTGGCGTGCAGTTTCAAAGAGTAGTTAGTGAAATTGATTCCAGCAAATAGAGGTACTTGCAAAACTACTGTGCGAGGCAATTTTTTGTATTTTAGGCGAGCATATTCTGCCTTTTGAGCAATTGAAGCATACCCGTAGGGTCTATAAAATTGCAAAAAAGCGGAATATGCCGCATAAAATCAAAAAGTGCCCGCAGATAGTTTTGCAAGTGCCTCTAAGGAGTATAAAAAATGAAAGCAGCACAATTAACAGGCATACGTAAACTTGAAATACTTGATGTACCGGATCCTACTATTAATAATAACGATGATGTTCTTATTCGGATGAATAGTGTTGGCATTTGCGGATCCGATGTCCATTATTATGTGCATGGTGCCATAGGTAACCGTATTGTTGAATATCCGTTTACAATAGGTCATGAAGGTGCCGGAACGATTGAGGCGGTGGGTACTGCGGTAGCTAATCTTAAAGTTGGGGATCGAATAGCCATTGACCCTGCTATTACCTGCGGTAAATGCGATCAGTGTCTTGCTGGTAGAGAAAATACTTGTCGTAATTTAAGTTTTGCCGGTTGCCCTGATGAATCACCGGGGATTTTAAGTGAATATATTGTTTTACCGGAAAGGTGTTGCTTGCCAATCAGTGATGATACCACTCTTGATCAAGCTGTTTTTTCCGAACCATTATCTATTGGAGTTTATGCGGTTAAAAATTCTATTGCACTGGAAGGAAAGGATATGATTATTCAAGGTGCAGGTCCGATAGGGTTAAGTGTTCTTATGGCAGCAAAAGAGCATAATCCAAATTTAATAGCAATTACTGACCGTATTATCCCTCGCCTTGATATTGCCTCTGATGCTGGTGCTGATTGGGTTGGTAATATTGATGATATTAATGTTATCGAAGAATTTGCTAAAGTTGCACCACGAGGAGCTGATGTTGTTTTTGAATGTTGCGGTCAGCATGATGCATTGGATGACGCCTTAGAATTATTGAAGCCGGGTGGTAAATTAGTAATTGTAGGTATTCCTGAAGGCAACAGAATTTCTCTAGACCTAAATACTTTTCGGCATAAAGAATTAACTGTTTACTGTGTACGTCGTCAAAATAAATGTGTAGAAAAAGCACTAGAGCTTATGGCAAAAGACCCCGGTTCTATTGATCGCTTTGTAACACATAGATTTTCATTATCTGAAGCTAAGAAAGGTTTTGATTTGGTTGATAGCTACGAAGACGGGGTAGTAAAAGCTATGATTAATCTATAATAATATGAATGTCAGTAGCATAATATTTGAACTTTGTGTAATTATTGTGGGAGCCGCTCTGCTTGGTACGCTTTTTCTCTATGCCAAGCAACCAATCATTATTGCATATATTGCTATTGGTATTATGGTTGGGCCAAGTGGTTTTGCTTTGATTAAAGATATCGAACATATTGAGCAGATTTCTCGTATTGGTGTTGTGCTTATGTTGTTTCTTATAGGACTTAATCTGCAGCCGCATAAGTTAATAAAACTTTTTAAGAAGACGTCATTACTTACATTCATTACATCATTAATATTTGGAGCGTGCTCATTTTTATTTGCACTACTTCTTAGTTTTTCAGTGCGAAGTGCTTTTGTTCTTGGTGCTGCTATGATGTTCTCAAGTACGATTGTTAGTCTAAAACTTATACCTACAACAACACTACACCATAAACGAACTGGTGAAATAATGACCAGCGTACTTCTGTTGCAAGATATGTTGGCTATTCTTGTTATACTATTTCTTGTCGGCGATAAAGGGGATTATGCGGCATTAAGTTTTTTAATGCTAGCAACAAAATTTGTATTAATGTGCCTATTATCATTCTGGGGCGTTCGCTTTGTGATAATTCCATTACTTACCAAGTTCAGCGTTGTTCAGGAATATACATTTCTTGCAACATTGGCATGGTGTCTATTCTGGGCTGAAACCGCACATTGGATAGGTTTATCGTATGAAATGGGAGCATTCGTTGCCGGCATTTCGATTGCATCATGTCCTATTGCCCTTGTCATTGCAGAACATTTAAAGCCTTTACGAGAATTCTTCCTGATTCTTTTCTTCTTTGCTGTCGGAGCTAGACTTAATCTTCGCCTAGATCCAAAACTACTTATCGGTGGAGTTATACTGGGAATTGTAATTGTTCCATTAAAGGCATTAGTCTTCCGTTTTTCATTCTTAAAAACCGGAGAGCCGCATGAGTTGTCTAAAGAACTTTCTGTGCGTCTTGCTCAAACTAGTGAGTTCTCACTTTTAGTGGCACTTGCTGCCATATCACTTGGACTCTTATCCGATAAAGAAGCAATGGTAATACAGGTTGCAACAATCTTAACATTTATTATATCAACATACTGGGTTGTTTTAAAATATCCAACACCGATTGCGGGCAGCTCAAAATTACGACAGGACTAAATCGTGAATATGCGGGATTATCGGCAACAGGCTTATGAATATCCTGATGGTCTGAGCCGATATGTGTGCTGGGAACGGCACAGAGCACCGTTTTACTTTTCTATGAGGCGATACTTTTCATTGTATATCAAGACTTTATTATTTCACCTTGTCCATTAATTTGTATCTTTATTTTTTCTTCGGCAAATTCTATTACATCACCTGCCATAATCTGTTTTCTCTTTCTGGTCTCTACTGCACCATTTACCATAACCAGACCATCAGCAATTACTAATTTTGCTTCGCCCCCACTAGCAACCATATTTTCAAATTTCAAGATTTTAAATAGCTCCATTGGTTCTCTTGATATTTTAACTTCTTTCATTTGCCTTTTGCCTCCGGGAACTAATTAGCAACCAATCACTACAACAATAGTCTAACTGTATTTATTGCTTGAGTGCTTGTTTATACCGAAAAGATTTTATCTTTTACGGCTTTCTTTTCATCTAGACGAGTGATTGATTTTGTTTTAGGTAGAGCGTGAAATGATTCAGAATCAGTTTCTGCTAATTCGGCAATTTCTAACATTGCCTGAATAAAGCTGTCGATTTCTTCTTTTGATTCTGTTTCTGTTGGTTCTATCATCATTGCTTCTTTTACAATTAATGGGAAATAAATTGTTGGTGGATGGAATCCACGATCAATTAATGCTTTTGCTACATCAAGTGCAGTTACGCCATTCTTGGCTTGGCGAGTTGCACTAAAAACAGATTCATGCATACAACTACGATTGTATGGAAGATCATATTTGTCACGTAGTTTTGCCATTATATAGTTTGCGTTGATTACGGCATTTTCACTTACCCTGGAAAGACCTTCTTTACCAAGCAAAAGAATGTAAACATAGGCACGGAGAAGAATTCCAAAATTTCCGTAAAATGGAGCGATATAGCCAATCGATTTTTCGCGTTTATATTCCAAGGCAAATGTTCCATCTTGTCGTTTTACGATTATGCTTGTAGGCATGTATGGAATTAATGACTCTTTTACCCCTACAGGACCGGATCCCGGTCCACCGCCACCGTGTGGGGTGGCAAATGTTTTATGCAGATTAAGATGCACAACATCAAACCCCAGGTCACCAGGGCGTATTTTTCCTAATATTGCATTTAAATTAGCTCCGTCATAATATAACAATGCATCAACTGCATGTGCTTTGTCAGCTAAGGTATGAATATCCGGATTAAATAACCCTAGCGTATTTGGGCTAGTAAGCATAATAGCGGCAACGGATTCATCTAGAGATTCTTCAAATGCGTTCATATCCATGCATCCATTAGCATCTGATGGAACTGTTACAACTTTATATCCACCTATAGTAGCACTGGACGGATTGGTTCCGTGAGCGGAATCGGGAATTAGTACTTTTGTTTTTTTGTTGCCTTTATCACAATGATAGGCAGCAATTAGCATTATGCCGGTTAGTTCGCCGTGTGCACCTGCCATGGGTTGAAGAGTAAAGGCATCCATGCCGACAATTTCGCATAACAGATTTTCTGTTTCGTGAAGAACTTCTAGTGCACCTTGTGTTAGCATTCCTCCACCACGCAATTGTGGAAGTAGTGGATGGAGTGATGCAAAGCCATCCATAGCCGCAATTCGTTCGCAAGCTTTTGGATTGTACTTCATGGTGCAAGAACCTAGCGGATAAAAATTGGCATCTAAGCTGACATTTTCTAAGGATAAGTTAGTAAAATGCCTTACTACATCTAATTCTGATACCTCCGGTAATTCAGGCGGCTCTGTTGCAAAATATTTTGAAGGGATATGCAAGTTGCATTCTTTTTCACTATCAGTTAATTCCGGTAATGAATAACCTTTGCGGTTAGGAATAGATTTTTCAAATATTAGCTTGCTCATAATATGCCCTCCAATGCTTCGGCATACATGCCAATTTCTTCTCTAGTTCGTTTCTCTGTTATTGCAACTAATAGAAAGTTTTCCATACCAGAATAATATCTTCCTAGCGGGAACCCAGCGGCGAATCCCTTGTCAATCATCTTGCTTACAACAATGGAAGCATCACAAGGAAGCTCTAGTGTAAATTCATTGAATGTTGGTGTTGTTGTTTTTACTTTTACACCCTTTATTTTGCCGAGCCTTATTTTTGCATATTCTGCTTTAGTTGCACAGATATAAGCAAGATCTTGTATTCCCTGTTTACCTAATAAGGATAAGTATATTATGGCACGCACAGCACATAGAGATTCGTTGGAGCAGATATTTGATGTTGCTTTATCGCGACGAATATGTTGTTCACGAGCCTGCAGTGTTAATACATAACCGCGTTTACCATTTGTATCTTCAGTTTCCCCAACTAGACGGCCTGGCATTTTTCGCACGTATTTCATACGTGTTGCCATAAACCCCAAATATGGCCCGCCAAAAGAAAGCGGTATTCCTAACGATTGTCCCTCACCAGTCACAATATCCACCCCCATACTTCCTGGTGGTTTGATTAAACCAAGTGATATGGGGTAGACTGAAGCAATGGTGAGACACCCTTTTGCATGTGCCATTTCTACTACATCGCTAAAGTCATCTACACCACCAAAAAAGTTTGGATTCTGAAATATAATAGCGGCAGTATCTTCATTTAATGCAGCTTCAATCTTTGTGCGATCACTTTGCCCATGCTTAACTTCTATTTCTTCAAATTCAATAGAAAGGTTTTTGCTGTAACTGTATAGCATATTTCGGTAGATGGGGTTCACACCACTATCAAGCACAATACGATTGCGACCAGTAATATTGATTGCCATCATGGCGGCTTCGCATAATGCAGTACCACCATCATACAAAGATGCATTTGCAACTTCCATTCCAGTTAGACGGCATATTACACTTTGATACTCAAAAATTGCTTGCAAAGTACCTTGTGATGCTTCCGGTTGATAAGGAGTGTAGGCAGTGTAGAATTCACTACGCCCAGATAAAGCATCAACTGAGGATGGAATAAAATGATCATAGAATCCTCCACCTAGAAAGCAGGTCAGATTGTTTGCATTACGGTTTGCAAGTTTTTGAAGTTGATTGGTAACTTCCATTTCGCTTTTGCCGGCAGGGATATTTATTTCGCCAGCAAAAAGGTCGGCAGGAATATCTTTGAGCAATTCATCAAATGAAGAAACACCAATATCTTTTAGCATTTCTTTACGTTGTTCGTCTGTATTTGCAATAAATGGCATATTTTTTCAGTACAAGTTATAAGTTCACAGTTCTTAATTCGTAATTACTTTATAAAGGCTTCGTAATCTGCGGCAGACATTAATCCATCAACTTCTGATGCATCAATATCGGTAAGTTTACAAATCCACCCATTTTCATAAGGGGAATCATTAACCTCTTCCGGCTCATCATCAAGTGCATTATTAACTTCTGATACTGTACCCGCAATAGGGGCGAGAATATCGGAGGCTGCTTTAACTGATTCTATCACCGCCAATTCTCCGTTAGCTTCAACTTTTTTGCCAACTGCCGGGAGTTCGACATAAGTTATATCTCCTAGCTCATTTTGTGCATGATCAGTTATACCTATTATTGCGATTTCCCCATCTATACGAACCCATTCATGGTCTTTTGTATATTTAAGATTATCTGGTGTACTCATTTTTCTCATTCCTCTCGTTTATCTTTTATAAAATGGTAAATCAATGATCGTAGCGTCTAAGATTTTGCGTCCATTGTCAATGCCAATAACGGTATTGATCGCAGATTTTTTTCTGTCTATAAATGCCGTGCCGATTGAAGAATTTAACGTTGGTGAAAACGAGCCGCTTGCTACTTTGCCAACAATCTTTTCATCAATAACAACTGAATGCCCATTTCTTGCTGCTTGCCGACCATCTATCTTAAACCCACACAACGTACGACCAACTTCATTTTCCATCTTTTCCAGTAAATCTGACTTGCCATTGAAATCATTATCTAAGCAGACAAAACGCATTAAATTGGCCTGTTCGGGGGTGGTTTCTTCATCAAGCTCGTGCCCATAAAGAGGCAGTCCTGCTTCGAGACGAAGGGTATCTCGTGCACCTAGCCCTGCAGGTTTTACTCCTATATCAAGAAATGTTTGCCATAATTCAGTAATTGTATCATTATCGGAATAGAGTTCAACCCCATATTCTCCAGTATAGCCGGTTCGGCTAACTGTTATAGTTTTGTTTTTCCATATTATTTCTTTGAAGCGAAAAAACTTTATTTCACTTAAATCTATATTGAGTATTTCTTCAATAACAGGTCTTGATTTTGGACCTTGGACATCAATTTTTCCTGTTTGATCCGAAATATCGGTTACGCCCGTTTCGGGAGAAACATTTCCCCTAATCCATTGTAAATCTTTTTCTTTAGTGCCTGCATTTACAACCAGCATCCATTTATTCTCATCAAGCCGATATGTTATAAGGTCATCAATTACACCAGCTTGCTTATTCAACATAAAACCATAACGGCATTGCCCATCAACTAGCGGTTCAATATTTGTAGTAAGTAAACGTTTTAAATCCTCTTTTGCTGATACCCCTTCAATAATAAATTCACCCATGTGGCAAATATCGAAAATAGATAGATTGTTACGGGTATTATTATGTTCGGCAACTATACCTTCGTACTGTACCGGCATCATCCAACCGCCGAAGTCTATCATACGTGCTCCAAGGGCTTGGTGCGAACTGTATAATATTGTTTGTTTTGTCATATGTGATTTCCTATTCCAGCTATAAAAAGAACTACTTAATACATCGTTTATATAAAAAAATAAAGAAAAATTATATTTTACGCAAAATTTCAGTAACACCTATCTCCGAGAGGTAGGTAACTACTTTTTAATTTCCAGTTGAACCGAAACCGCCATCGCCACGATGCGTATCGGAAAGTTCTGTTGTTTCGATTATATTGGCTGTTATTACCGGTTTAATTAGCAGTTGTGCTATTTTCATGCTTGGCTCTATGATAAACGCTGTGCTACCATGATTTATAAGAATTACGCCCACTTCTCCGCGATATCCCTCATCAATTGTACCGGGAGAGTTTAGCACGGTAACTGAATGTTTTAACGCCATACCACTTCTTGGACGAACCTGCCCTTCTGTACCCGGAGGTAGCTCTAGCGAGATGCCTGTTTTTACTAAACATGCGGCACCGGATTCAATTGTAACTTGTTCAATAGAGAAAAGGTCTAATCCGGCATCTCCGGGGTGTGCATAATGAGGAATGATTGCATTGTCAGTTAGTTTTTTTACTTTTAAGTCCATCTTTATTATTCCTTTTGTTTTTTGTAAAAAAGAAGGGAGAATTAAAGCATAAATAAGAATAAATAAGCACGAATAAAAATAAATAATAGTTTTGTAAGAGGCTCATTATTGAAAAATTAATGATATTTTTATTCGTTAAGCTGTACTTTAATACGATAAAATCCTTTTTGTTCCGCAGTATGTGTTGTGTCGGTATATGTGCTTTGTGGATAGAGTATATTGTTGTTGAGTATTTGGAAATTATTGGTGGTTACACTTTCTGTCCATAATATATTGTAGATACGTCCACCTATGGAAGGTTCCCATTCAACGGCAAATCCGCTACTGCCTGATATTGAGTTTGTAATGTGAAAAAATGATTTATTGTTGGTTGGGTCTGTACCGGCAATGTATTCGGCAAGATTGTTCATGTAGTCAGTATCAGAATCGGCGTTAGGTGCACAGTTGGTTATATTTCCGAAATGTGTAACTTCCCACGAGTCTTTTATGCCATCATTGTCTGTATCATAAGAATATTCAAAGACACCCATGTCCACTGTGCCACCGAGAATACGCTGATTGTTGTCTAAGTCTGTGCTGGAGGTTACTAGACTATTTTTACCGGCATTAATGCAGGGAGAGATGCTTTTGAGGTGTAAGTCGCCACTTGCAATATTGACGAATAATGGTTTATTGGTAATGTTTCCATCAACACCATCTATTACGTTAGGTGAACAAGTATTTATTGTCGTTGTGTTATATAGATTTGATACTCCATAGACATCATAATTATACCATAGAATAGTGTTTCTTGTTTCGCCATTGAAAATGCCGCCACCATACAATGAGGCGGAGTTGCTTGTGATGGTACAGTTAATTGCTAGCCCTTTAAATGCCCCCCCACCGTAGCTGGCTGAATTATTTCTTATTAGACAGTTGTCAGCTTCGCTTATGCTTATTGCACCACCATATTGTACTGCTGTATTTTTGACAAAAATGCTGTTGCTTACTGAGCCAGCATACATACCGCCACCGTCAGTATCCGCATAGTTTTGGTGGAAAGTGCAATTTACAGCCGTATTACTGAACATTCCACCACCATTTTGTGTGGCATTATTATTTATAAAAATAGAGTCGTAGGCAGTAGAGTTATACGCACCTCCGCCATTACCTGAGTTGTTATTATTGAAAGTACAGTTGGATACTGTGCTCCAACTAGTGCCACCGCCTTCTACATTAGCTCTGTTGTTTATGAGTTCAGAATCATTAACTGTTGCATTAATTATTCCACCGCCGGAAACAGTAGCGGTATTATCAATAAATAAACAGTTTGTCACATTCACCGCCGATGCTAAGCCGCCACCTGAATGTGCGGTGTTATTGGT
>CAMZLY010000205.1 GCA_947311825.1 uncultured bacterium | reverse complement strand
CTAAAAATTTTGGCTCATAGAGCCAACGTTACAACCGTTTTATTATCTAAAACGTATTAAATGAGCATAAAACTTGTAGTGTTCGTTCTCAGAACGAATTATACTGCAAGCTGCACAAGTAAGTAGATAATAGTTTTGCAAGAGGCTACCTTATTTTAGATTTAGTATATTTGCGAACAAATACGCAGGCGACTCTCTAATATGTTGTAGAATGTGATATCACCTCCTTGGTTAAAATCTACAAGCTTATTTTGATCAACTGACTGTCCCTAAATTTTCTAAATTTTCCCATACAAATTCAATCCACCTTGATCCCAAATCAGACCTCTATTCAACCAACCGCCCTCGAATTTAAATCATCATTGCGAACAGGAAATTCTGTTATTTTTCCTTAACCTTTAACTATCAGCCAATGCCTGAACTTCCAACGAGTCTTTAGATGACCTTAGCACAACCGCAGTATTAAGTCCATTTTGCGGAACACCATTAATGTCATCAATAAAAGCCAGTAAATAATTATTCGGAGATCCTTCAGGCAAAGTAACCTCGCTTAACTCCGTTTCTCCATTACGAGCCACAAGTATATGATCCTGATTATAAGCTACTTCAGCAACTCCCTTTGTCCCCCAAAAAGTCATACGCCAATATAACTTATGATTATAACCAAGAGTATCCGGCACCAAATATGAAACATCCCCCAAAATTCCGCATCCATTTTTAAGAGTTAACATAAATTGAGCCGCATCTTCAAAATGAGGGTATGCTGCCGCATTTGCATTCCAACACCTTGCGGCATTAATAACATCAACTTCCGAACCAACTAACCAGGGAATTAAATCAATAGCATGAATTGCTATGTCATTTATGGTTCCACCATGTTTTCCCGGCTCAAAATACCAACCAGCCCTAGATCCGATCATTAATGGATGCTGCCCGCCAAAAACTACAGACTGGATTTCGCCAAGCTCTCCGTTATCAATCATCTGCTTCAATCCAGCAGCAAATGGTGTATCACGTAAATCAAACATACATCCTACTTTTAATTCTTTTTCCGTTGCCAGTTTTTTAATCTCAGCAAGCTCTTCAAGAGAAGTACAAATAGGTTTATCTGCTATTACATGTTTGCCGGCTTTAAGAGCTTTTATCGCCATACCGCCACGACGAGAATAATAATCGCCAATGGCAACAATATCACAATCAACATCTTCAAGCATTTCATCCAAAGTTCGATGTGTCAGCTCAATCTTATTAGCAATCAACTCTTTGCGGCGCTCCTCTTCCATCGTTGCCGGAGGATTACTGCGTTCAACTAATGCCGCCCTAGTGGTCTCATCATCTTCACATGCAGCAACAACTTCTAGTACTTCGTTATTTTTTGCAGCATAATATAGTCCTTCAATATGTCCATGCCTAAATCCGGCAAATGCAATTCTTAAAATAGTCATAATATATTTCCTTTTTCTATTTAGTTTATACTTCACCTTTTGGCACATAGCCCAAGGCACATCATCAAACACTAAGCACTCAAGGCAGCAACAATACGTGTTGCCGTATTCCCATCCCACAACATGGGGCGAAACTCATGCCGAGGCATTTTCATCATAAAAGAAAATTCATTGCGAATTTTATTTATATCATTACCAACCAGCACAGACAATCCCCCATGCTTCACCAACGTTACCGGGCGTTCAGTATTTTCGCGTAATGTAATACACGGCGTTCCCGCCACACAGCACTCCTCCTGTAAGCCGCCGCTATCAGTTAGCATAATTCTGGCACCAAAATTTAACCTTAACATTTCTAAATAGCCAAGTGGATTAACAAGAATAATCCCAGAACATTTCAAGATTTCATCCCATAACCCAAAAAGCTCCAACTGTTTCTTTGTCCGCGGATGAATCGACCAGACCAACGGCAATACAACGGAAACTTCATCAACAAAATAACGAACTAGGCGGGTAAGAACTTCACATGTATCCACATTTGACGGACGATGTAAGGTTAATAGAGCATAATCACCAAAAACATCCGGCAACGAACCACTCTCCCTTAATTTATTATCATTGATAATATCATAAGGATTTAACAGCATAGCCTCTTGCCGCCGTGAATCAAGCGTATCTATCATAATATTTCCGACAAACCTGATCTTTTCCTCTGACACTCCCTCATTACGTAAATTCTGATTTGCCATCTCATCAGGAGTAAACAGAATATCTGACAACCTATCAGTCATCAAGCGATTTATCTCTTCCGGCATATCCTCATCAAACGAACGTAATCCCGCCTCTATATGTGCCAGTTTAATATGTTCTTTCTTTGCAGTAATAGAACATGCACAAGTAGCATTGACATCACCCACAACCACAACCCAGTCGGGCTTCCATTGACGCACAACTTTTTCAAATGCAATCATAGTATGACCAACCTGTTCAGCATGGGAACCGGACCCTATGCCTAAATCAACATCCGGCTTAGGAATATCCAACGATTCAAAAAATGACTGAGACATTGCCGCATCATAATGCTGCCCGGTATGAAGCAGAAAAGATTCAAAGGTATCACTCTCTTTTTGCAGAGCATGAATAAACGGTGCAATCTTCATAAAATTGGGCCGTGCTCCTACCACACTCATGATGCGAATTTTCTTAGTTCTACTAGTCATTCAATGTTTCTCTCCATATTTTCAGTTGCATAATTATGACTCCCACTACTCTTTATGTCAAACGAACTTAACAGAGAGTATACGATTTTTTACGGAAGAGACTTTTAATCCTAGATTCGGCAACTGACATAGACACAGAAGTGCAAGGACTCTAATTATTCTGATCAACTTTAACACAATAAAACAGTTGCGAAATGCTGTTTGTATCAGTAAGAGCCATAATAGCACCATTACCATCATTTTGTTGTAAAAGATTGAAATTGCGGATATAAAATCACCTTTTACAGTAGTTACCTACCTCCGGGAGGTAATCATCAAAAAGACGGTTACCCATGATATAACGCAACCTAGATTCAAAAGCAAAAGGCGCAACGAAGGTTAAGTTCATTAAAATGTAAATGCTATCCAAAAATCTTTTTCACCAATAACTATACAGAGTTTAGCTCAAAAGTTACCATGCCAGAGGTGCATTCAATACCCCTATTAAACTGCTAGGATGTTTTGCGATAGCTTGTGTAATGGGTTTTTCGGCAGTCTTTCTAACAATTTTTCGGAGTGTATATGGTGGTGAAATCTCGGGGAAGCTGAATTGCTTACGCTTTTTAAAAAACGTTTCTGCAGCTTTTTGTGCACCTTCTTTGATTCTCTTTCGCGATTCGAATGGGGAAAGGTGACGTGCTGCAAGTTTGGCATGTCGATATTGATCCATATCCAAATGGTCAAGTCCATCCGGCTTTAACCCCCACTTTACGGGCACCGTTACAATTCCTGGCGTAAGGGATTCCGCTTCATTACATAAAGCCTGTTCGCCAGCAGCAAAAATACATGGAACATTTAGTTCTTTGGCACAAAATGCATGTTTCCCATATTCACCTATCGAAATATCATTAATACTAAAATCAACTACATCAAACCAACCCGTATGTGTAATATGACTCATAGGCGTTCCTGCCTTGGCATGCTGCCCTACCCATGCAATTGCATCAAAATCTTCATCAAGACACCACGGATATATTGGTGCTGGTGCATATCTTAATAATTCTACATCTGGATCTAATAAAGTAGGATCAATACCTCCTGCTCCGTGACCATCATTAACAACAACTTCATTAACTCCGCCCGCTCTGAATCCTGCAATAGCAGCGTTAACCTCCTCTGTAAGCAGTGCAACACCTGTTTTATACCAACAACCATCGCTCATAACCCAATTGTCGTGGTCAAGAATACCTGCTACACCTTCCATATCGGTCATTATATAAAGTTTCATAAATAGTGCCTTTTGTTTATACTTGGTTTGATGTTATTTTCAACAGAAATAACAATACCACGAATTCTAATATTTTGGCAAAGTATAAAAACAAAAACTGTAGATAGCCAATAATCAGCGAATTCTTCTTTCCAATAAATCCACGTCCTTAACTGTTCCACTTCGCAAGCTAATCCTGAAAGTTTTAATCTCAAAACCGGCTAATGCTACTTTTACTTTTGTTTTCATAATTGGAATCGAAAGCGTTGTTTTACGGGACTGCCCGGTAGGTTCAAATAATCTAATGATGATATCTCCATTAGATTCAGCTCGTTTTATAGCAGTAATCTGAACCACATCATCACTTAATAAAGCAAGTGCTTTCGGCTTGTTTCCACCACCCGGAGGGAAAAATGATAACACAAAAGGCTTTTCATTTTTAGTAATGGCTTCACGGTCAATCTGCTCAAGTCTTTCGGTCATCTTACCGGCATTGAACCATAACCGAAAAGACCGCCTACCCTGATCTGAACGGGGTACATAACGATCCTTTAGCATATACAACACTCCTTCAGTCGGGTGTGCAGAATAAGCAGGTGAGCGCAACAATGTTAAACGAAGACAATTATCCGAGAAATCAGATCCATATATCCCGCTATTAATACAAGTTAGAGCACTATTGTCTTGTTCGGAAACAACCGCCGCCCATTTTTGTGATACCGCCTCATCCCCATTACTTGGCAACTCTTGCACTCCATAGGCAACCTGCCCAATATAGCTACTATCTTTACCCGTCGTCGGCACGGAAAGTTTAAGAATTTTATCTTTTTCACTCCAGTAAACCTGAGTATCAACAGCAATCTCTGTACCATATTTGGGCAGTATATATAACTGCCTAATATAAGATTTATTATAAGAGAAAAGAACCTCCACAACAGTTCGTACCGCCCCATCTTCAATTATACGAACCGAATCAATTGCTTTCCCCTTGATGCCGGAGAAATCAGTACCAGCCCGTTT
>CAMZLY010000204.1 GCA_947311825.1 uncultured bacterium | reverse complement strand
TCACTGCCAGCAACCAAAACGCCGTCATAAGCTATAATTATGATAACATGAACCGCATCACAAATACCCTTTCTTTGCGTTCCTTGCGTTCTTTTGCGGCCAGTTTTTCCTACGATTCAAACGGCAACCGCACCAACATAACATACCCCGGCGGCTTATCAGTCGGTTACCAATACGACAAAGACAACCGCCTTATTCGTGTAAATTCGAGTAATTCGTGGGCAAACTTTTCCTATGATTGCATTTTATCTACCAGAATTTCACAAACCTCGTCACGTAATTCTTTGTTTTTAAGATAACGGGCGAGGGTGGTACGTTCATTTTTTTGCCAGTTACGTGTCAGCCATGGTTGTTCTGTTATTTGTATAACATACGGAGCATTTGCTCTGCGTGCATGCGACCACTGACTTATAGTATCAAAATAAAGTAGGGCACGATCTATAATTATATAGATAAGTGGGGAATCTTTTTTTAGTGGCCCTAGCTGTAGTCTTTGTCCGCCTAATTTTAATGACCATCTGTTTCTTCCTATTCTAATATTGCTTATAGATTTCGCACCAAAAAATGCGGAGATACTGCCGAGTAATGCACCACTGGCAGAAAAAATTCCAAACGTCAAACCCGGCAATGCTAAATCAACAACTGCACCTCCGGCTGCCCCGGCAATAGATGCTGCTGCAGTGAGTTGTAGGCGACTAAGCCCCAGCACTCGCCATGTATCGTCTGAAAAAAGATCATTCTCGCCAAATATAACTTTTGATTCTAATTCGCCTTCAAAAAGGTCGTGCCTAAAAAGTTTTCTGATGCTATTGTGGCAACGGATTTCTATTTTGCTTATGTTCTTTTTGTAACTTTCAAGTAAGTTATTCTTTAGCTCTTCCTCATCTTTTTTCTCTTCATCTAAAAGTGCAGTTTCTTTATAGGAAATGATTTTATCTATCATGCCGCAAATATCATCGGCAGCTTCTTCTAACCTTGCCTGCCAGTTCTCAGTTAAAGCGTCAATTGCGGTAGAAAGGTCTGCTTCCCATTCCTGTTGCATGGCTTTTAATGCTTCTAGTAATTTGATACGTTCGGCAAAGGATGCATGATGTGCATTAAACTCACGGATAATATTATAATGACGCTTAAGTTCACTTTTCCAGTCGTCTAGGTAATCCGTTGCCGCATCTTTACTGTTTATTAAGGCCATGCGCGGACAGCCGATTAACCGTAAAATCTCCATCTCGTATTTATCATGCTTACGAAGTGGGTGCGATGCATCTACAACAAATATTACAGCCGCCCCATTAGCAATAGGTTTAAGCAATTGAACATCATGATGAAAACTTTTATTATCTTTAAGTTCTTCTAGGAATGCATTTAAGACACCCTGTGCCGACTTATGCTGTTTCTGATATTTTTCAAACCATTTTATGATTTTGGTTGTATGCTGAAAGCCCGGTGTGTCAATGAAATTAAGGATGACGTTACCGTCAACTTCAATCGGGAATTCCTTCGTCTGGCGAGTTTCACCGGGTGTTGATGTTATCATAATGCGGTCATTTTCTGTGAGTGTTGAAACCACAGAAGACTTTCCTTCATTAGGGTGTCCTATTACGGCAAATGTTGGTATTGATTGCATATCTTAAAAAATCATCTTTCTTGATTCTAGTGCCGGGTCACGCAATGTGCTCAATTGATATCTCCAGTCGTTAAATGTATCGTTATCAAGTTCTTTTGGCTTTTTTGTTTCATGGGAGATCGAGCCCGTTAAGCCCACTACTATTAATTGTGTGTTACCTATTGCCTTACGCAGTGATTTTATATAATCAAGATACTCCATGGTACATGGTTGCCAGCCTTCCTGCATTAACAGTATCGATTCTTTTGCTATAAGTTTTTTCCATTCTGATATGTCTTGTTCTTCGTCAATCATTATAGTGAGAAGCTGATTACATTTACCGTGTAAGTTGGTCTTTACCGCTGTTCGGATTTCGTTATCGGTAATTGGGTTGATATCATCAGGTATAAGAACATTGAAAGTTGCATCCGGGTGATACTCTTCGGCGATATGGTTCTCGTTTTCTGTCTCTCCACGAAGTGGTGGGTCGGGAATAAAATTTTCATTATCCTGATTTATTATAGGTGAGGTCATTCGTCGGAATAAGGCAGAGCTTTCGGTATCACGGAAGTCTATTCTTAGCAGGGAGATTTTTTCCATTGCCCAAGAAGCTAAAAGTAATGTTATGCGTGGTATAACGGAATAGAACAGCATTGAATAGCAGATGAATTGCCACCATGCGGATAAATTGTCGCTATTAAGTTTTGAAATACCTTCTTTGAGAATAACTCGGCTACCGGCAACATTTTCAAGAGTTGGAACTCCGTTGGATGCCCAATTGTGCCAAGGTGCAGAAATTAATGTGACAAGGTTGTGTATGGTTTCCGGTGTTATGTTGGTTGTTGTCTGCCAAGCAAAAGCAAGATCATGAAAACCTCCGCTAAACAGCACGGCAAGCAAGCTGCCAAATTGAATCATTACCGCAAATAACTGTAGGCGCACGGTAATGATCCAGGCAGGAGTAGAGCCATATTTTTTTAGGCGAATTGATATGTGATTGAAAAATGCTTCTGCACCGCGCCTTTTTTGTTCAGAAGAAATAAAATGTTTGGTTACCTTCTGATATAGCATCTGAATTATTGGATTTTCTCTTTTCTGGTTATGATTACTTGCATATTTACGAAGAATAATCATTACCAAAGTTATCAGAGTGAAGAATAAAGGGAGTAATACTAATAAAACAAAAGCTATTAATAGATTTATAGCTTCTGTTCCAGTATATTTTAAAACGCCAAAACCGTATAATACACCAAGTATAATTCCTAGTCCGGCAATGCTCCAGTTTATAATTCTATTAACCGTTAGAAATGTGGTGCCAGGTAAAGAAGTGTCTGGCATCTCTTTTCGCATAGCATTAAGCCAAATACGTGCAAGCTTACGCCTCGCCCAATGTGATTTGGGGATTTCACCTGCGGCAAGGTATATTTTTCTGTCGCGTGAAGTTGTTACTAATGCGGAAATAGATTTATCTAAATATTGAAAATAATCATAATTCAATAATTCAGCAACAGACCATTTTTTATTTTTACGATATTTCATTTTTAGTAGGGTTTTGAGTTCAAATTTGGTAAAGTGCCATCATAGAATACTATATCGCCCAAGAAATCAAGATAGCTTTTTATTTCCTGCTTGCCGTTATCAGCCAATGCGGCATAGGTGGCGGTAACGGTTTGCATTCAAAATCTACAAAACCTGCCTCTTTTAACCATTCTTCCATATCTTTACTTGAGAAAACCCAGCCATTTTCTGCCGTTAATGCCATATTGACAGCAAATAACGCCGAAAATGGTGGATTACAACGAGTTTCATCAGTCATCATATCCAAAATATTGATTTTTCCTCCCGGCACCAAAACATCATAACTTCTCTTCAAAATATCCAAAATTGATTCCGGCGACTCCTGATGCAATACGCCTAATATATTAACAACATCATTATCTGCTGGAAATTTTGCCTCACGATAACTACCTGCAACACATTTTATGCGATCAGATACTCCGGCAGCGGCAACCAATTCGCTAGCTATAGCTGATACTGCCGGTAAATCCATAACTGTACAATTCAAGGCTGGGTTATTTTGTGCTGCTAGAATCGCATACGCACCGGAACCGCCCCCAATATCAAGTAGGTTCTTGCAATTTTTCAGATCCAGCATAGGGATCAACATCCGGCCAATACCCATTGCCCGTCCATGCATCGACATAACAAAAGCCCTAGTACGTGCATCATCATCACCAAGATGCAACTGTGGCGATTCAACCGGTTTGCCTGTCTTAACTAGCTCCGGCAACTTGCCCCAAGCGTTATACACATCACGATTATATCTAATAGCACCACTAAGGTCACCTGGCTTACCTGGTACAAGAAATGACGCAGTTTCTGCGGTATTACTATATAAATCATCATCTTTATTCAGAAGCCCTATAGCCACACACGCATCAAGCAAAAGCCTTACCCCACGTGAATCACCACCAACCTCTTTGCTAACACATGCCAGATCAGCAGTTCCATGTTCATCAAGAACCTTAAAAACACCCAGATCAGACGCTGTAAATAATACAGATGACCCGTAAAATGCACTCGCCTGTTCCATAATCTTACTCGGACTTATATTCATTTCTTATTCCTTATAGTTACTACATTCTAATCTTTACTAACCCAAATACGTTACTATAGTATAAACATACTTTTAGAAAACTAATTTAATAATAACAATTTATAGAGATATGTCATGACAATTATTGAACCTCATATTCATATGTATTCGCGAACAACAGATGATTACCAGAAAATGTACAAGGCTGGCATCCGTGCATGTGTAGAACCTTCTTTTTGGATGGGAGCAAATAGACGCTATGCCGGAACCTTTTTTGACTACTTCCTGCTGATTCTAGACTTTGAAACAGTCAGAGCACGCCGCTTCGGTATAGATCACTTTGCCGCTGTCTCATTAAACCCAAAAGAAGCGGAAGATCAAGTCTTAGCCGATGAGGTAATTGACGGTATGGCAAAGTACCTTGATCACCCGCGCTGTGTTGCACTAGGTGAAATAGGGTTCAATAACATCACCCCAAATGAAGAACACGCTTTTGTGCGTCAATTAATTATTGCAAAAGAGCGTGATATACCCATTATAGTGCATCTGCCGCACAATGATAAACTACGCGGCACAGAACGTACCGCCGCCATAATCAACGAAATCAATCCAAATCGCAATAAAGTTGTTATTGACCATAACACCGAAGAAACCATGGCCATTAGTCGTGATACAGGGTGCTACTGCGGCATGACCGTATATCCAATTTCCAAACTAACACCAAAACGTGTATCAGAGATTATCAGAACCTTCGGTAGCGATCGTATGATTGTTGACGGAAGTGCCGACTGGGGAATTTCAGACCCCCTTAGTCTGGTAAAAGTTGTAGACTTCATGGCAAAAGATGGGCATTCGGAAAAAACAATTCAACAGTTGGTATTTGATAATTCAATGGCATTCTATAACGGTTCACCAAAATGGATCCCTGAACTGGATCTAACGCCTGTTGATCCGACAATATTTCAGAGATAAGAATGCAAATACCCAAAAATACACATAACTGGCTACAACTAATCCGCCCCCCAAACTTAATAACAGTGCCCGGTGATCCACTAGCCGGAACCGTACTCGCATTTGCCGCAGGTGTTCAGGGTAATCTACTTGCAGCCATAGCGGCAGCCATAGTAGCACTTCTTCTTTATATATCAGGTCTCATAATGAACGATTATGTTGATATTGAAGAAGACAAAATAGATCGCCCAGACAGACCACTTTCATCTGGTTCAATCTCTCCACTAATGGCTGTTACCGTAGCCATTGCCATATCACTGATAGCTGTTGCCATATCTTTTATCATCAATCCCGTCACCGGAATCACAGCAATTCTATTAATAATAACTATCGCACTATATAATTTTGTTCTTAAATCATATATCTTGGTGGGCTCTGTTATCATGGGCGTATGCCGTGGATTAAGTTTTCTGCTAGGGGCTTTTGCTGTAGGCTATAAAATTGGCATACACAGCTTTACGATTATTCTCGCCGTATCAGCCATAATCCTGTATATTGCTAGCGTAACCACTATTGCAGCAAACGAGACAGAAGAAGTTTATATAGGAATAAAACGTTGGGTACCAACAGCCGCAATATTTTTTCTTCTCCTTATAATTAATCCCCTTGCCGGCAATTTTATCTGGCTAGCACTTCTGCCCGGCATAGCTGCCATAATCATATCCGTAATAATAGCAAAACAATTAGCTGGCGAGCCTGCACCAGAACTAGTACAAAAATCTATCGGTCTATATATTCGTCTTTTACTTTTAATACAAGTCTTAATCTGTTTCATACAATTTCCCATAGGCCTTGCTATCGGTTCAATGCTGTTACTCTTTTGGCCTCTTGGCACCAAATTAGCAAAACAGTTTTACGCCAGCTAAAATAATTAAAGTAACTCAGCAGAGAAAAATATTATGAGAAAAAAAATATTGGTAATTCAAGTTGCAGCACTAAGCTGGGATCTTGTAAAATCCCATAATGCTAAAACTATAAACGGGCTAACCTTTCATTCCGCAGATTCAGTCTTCCCCGCCGTAACATGTACAGCACAGGCATCTTTCAGAACAGCAACTACTCCCGAACAACACGGCATGATCGCCAACGGACTATTTAATAACCAACTCAAGAAAGTTCTATTCTGGGAACAATCATCCGCACAAATATCAGGCCCGCGAATATGGGATAATTTCAAAACAGACGGCGGCACCGTTGGTATGATGTTTTGGCAACAAAGCCTCGGAGAAAATGCCGACCTAATCTTATCACCTGCACCAATCCATAAACATCATGGTGGCATGATTCAAGACTGCTACTCCAAACCGGCCGAACTATATTCATTTCTAACAGATGAAATCAACCGCCCATTTAACCTAATGAACTACTGGGGTCCACTTGCCTCACCAAAATCATCACAATGGATAGCTGATGCAACCTGCACACTACTAGCCGACAAAAATAAAGCACCCAATCTTCTCTTTACATATCTTCCGGCACTAGACTACGACCTCCAACGTTTTGGGCCAGACAGCCCGAAATGTGAAAAATCCTGGAATGCCACAATTCAACAGCTAACGCAAATTACAGCCGCCGCAAAACAAAACAAATACGACATACTTATCTTTGGCGATTATGCCATTACCGCCTGCAAGCAAGGTCCCGTTTATCCAAACAAAGCACTACTCGATGCCGGACTCTTAGCTATTCGCAATATCAAAGGAATGCAATATATTGATTTATATGCAAGCCGTGCATTCGCCGTTGCCGATCATGAGATTGCAAATATTTATATAAATAACTCTGCTGATATTCCCGCCAGCAAAAAGGCACTAGAATCTATGCCAGGAATCGAAACGGTCATCGTAGAAACAGAATCTGCAGCATCTCAACAGCAACTAACAGCCATTGTCAAAGATGGATATTGGATGTCCTACCGCTGGTGGGATAACCCCAAACAAGCACCTGACTACGCATCACACGTAGACATCCATAACAAGCCAGGTTTTGACCCATGCGAACTATTCTTCGGCTGGCCACCAGGCTCAATAACATCAAACGAAAATCGTATTGGCGGAACCCACGGAAAAGCAGGAGCAGGCAGAGAAATAGCATGGGCATCCAGTTGCATCAAATCATCGCCAAATAATCTAATAGAACTAGCAAAAGAATTACAACAATGGCTAAATAAAAAATAGAAAGGTAGGGCGAGCTGTCCCAGCGAACCGGAAAGGCTAACATGACAAACCACCACAAACATAAAACTAAAAACTTAAATATAAAATAATGAAAACTTCACAAAATACATATCAACAAGAATTTACAATGAACTACAGCTATCCAGTTCATTTTACTCATAACATATTCAATCCAGATAACCGACTCCTAGTTGATACCATCAATCGTCTGAACGAAAACCGTCGGCATCGAATCCAAATATTCATCGACTCCGGTGTCGCCGATACCTGGCCCAATTTAAATAGCACCATAAATAAATATTTTAAAACATACTCCGACACCCTACAACTTATATGCGAACCAGAAATAGTGCTCGGCGGCGAACAAGCGAAGAATCTCCGCAACTCATCCGAACGTGTCATGGAAAGCATAGCTGATCATCATCTTTGCCGACAAAGCTTCGTCATCATCATCGGTGGCGGTAGCGTCTTAGACATTGTCGGACTCGCCGCATCACTAGTACACCGCGGTGTACGCCAAATTCGCATCCCCACAACCGTACTAGCACAAGACGACAGTGGTGTAGGTGTAAAAAACGGCATTGATGCCTATGGCGTAAAAAACTATGCCGGAACTTTTGCACCACCATTCGGTGTCCTGATAGACTTCGATTTTCTAAAAACACTAAACACCAAATATTGGACTGGCGGTATAGCCGAAGCATATAAGGTAGCAATTATCAAAGATGCCGATTTTCTCAATTATCTTTATGAACATGCAACTGATTTAAAAAACCGCAATCAAGAAATAATGGAACAAGTAATACAACGCTCGGCAATTATACATCTTAAACACATTGCAGAAAACGGCGATCCATTCGAATTCGGCACAGCACGCCCACTCGACTTTGGGCATTGGAGTGCACACAAGTTAGAAATAATGTCCGGCTATGAACTAGGTCACGGACAAGCCGTAGCAATCGGCATCGCACTAGATTCATATTACGCCTGGCAGACAAATCATATCACGGAAACCGAATTCAGAAAAATCATCACTGCCCTTATTAACACCGGGCTTCCCATCTGGAGCAGTTTGCTAGAACGAAAAACATCCGGCAACGAATTAGAAATACTTAGCGGCCTTGATGATTTCCAAGAACATCTCGGTGGCGAACTACACGTAACCATTCCTGCACCGATCGGCAACAAGATCGAGATCAATGAGATGGACAAAACCATCATCAAGCAAGCCATCAACGACCTCGCATTCCTCGGCAGTGACGCATTGACGAGATGACGCATTGACGCAACTAGTCACTGCGACGCCACAGCGTCAACACGTCAATGCGTCAAATATTCACCGTCCCCTTACACTTCGGATACTGCGAGCACCCCCAGAAATCGCCTCTTTCGGAATGACGTTTACGCATCGGCTTACCGCATTCTGGGCAAGCAGGAGCATCTTTATCTACCGGCATTTTCTCTTCTCGCACTTCGCTACGGGATTGATACATCTTTTCTCTGAACCCACCTTTTTCGAGAAAAGTTGCACTCTGCGTTCTGATTTGCGATGCAAGCATTGCCATTGTCCGCTGAATTAAGATCAGCATCGTATTTGCCACAACAACCGGATCCTTATTTTCCAGCCACGGATCAAATATCGGCTTGATCCGATGATAATATTTCCAATACTGATGCATTGTATCATCATTGTTATGATATTCCGGTAATCGTAAAGCAGCAAACTTAATGCTCTCTTCACTTTTACGTGACCACGGAATGGAGCACTTTTCTGCAAGAAACATTTCATAGTCTCCCAGTAATTCAGCCAAACTTGCACGTGCCACATCGGTGAGTTTAATTTCCGTCTCGCTCGATGTTGCCGAGCGTTCGGAGCCTTCAATAATGTTCTGTCTGCCAGAACGTGCGGCACCGATCATCTGTCCGGCAGTCTTACCAAGTTGATCCTCCTGCCACGGAATAAAACGCTTACAAAAAGATATCGTTTCCAAATGAATCATCGTTGCAAATGTAAACGAATGCAATCTTCGATATCCACCATGCTTTTCAATAAGATTGTTTGCCATTATTATTTCCTTTTTTATGCATTGCAACACAAGCCCCTGCAATGCGTTATTTTGTCAATACGCCAACACCTCGTAAGAATATGCTAGGTCTCCATATTGCGCAAATATTTTCTGCACTATTCGTGCATTCGTGGCAGAAAATGAATATATTCTAGCCATGAAACTAACAGATAACCAACATTTAACTTAATCGGCTTTTTCTTTTTTAAACCCCACGTCGCTAAAACTACAGTAATTATCATTTTGCAAGAGTTCTATGAATAGGTACGCCCTAGTGGACGGACTACAAACAGATTTTTTCCTATAATTCACTGTTTGTAGTTCCGCCGTAAGGCGGTATCCTCTAAAAATGAAAATTGCTGCTAAAGCTATGTAGGACAAGCATGGTAAAATTTCACGAATTAGCCTTCTTGCCCTCCGTAGCAAGCGAAGTGCGAAGGAGGGGCGGCTTCGCTCTTTGAGCTACGGCGGACACGTCGGCTTCTTCCTTCTTTCTGATCCTACGTCGCTAAAGCTAT
>CAMZLY010000203.1 GCA_947311825.1 uncultured bacterium | reverse complement strand
CTTCGCTCTTTGAGCTACGGCGGACACGTCGGCTTCTTCCTTCTTTCTGATCCTACGTCGCTAAAGCTATGTAGGACAAGCATGGTAAAATTTCACGAATTAGCCTTCTTGCCCTCCGTAGCAAGCGAAGCGCAAAGGAGGGTCGGCTTCTTCCTTCTTTCTGACACAAGGATAATGAGGTTCAGGATGGCAATAATAGGACATTGTCTTAATCGCCTTTCGGCTTCTTCCTTCTTTCTGACAAGAGTTAAGCAAGTAAACAGCAAAAATAAAGGAGATATTTGTCTTAATCGCCTTTCGGCTTCTTCCTTCTTTCTGACATAGCCGGCAAATATTAGAGCTGGACACACATTGTGTGGTCTTAATCGCCTTTCGGCTTCTTCCTTCTTTCTGACCGTTAAGAACCCACGGTTAGAACAGTCTTGGATAAGTTTAATGTCTTAATCGCCTTTCGGCTTCTTCCTTCTTTCTGACTCCGCTAGCTGAAAAGCTAGTAGCGGTATCAAAATACCGTGAGTCTTAATCGCCTTTCGGCTTCTTCCTTCTTTCTGACTTGTGTGTCAATTTTTGTTGATGAGGCATACGTCTCATCAATTGTCTTAATCGCCTTTCGGCTTCTTCCTTCTTTCTGACAGCATAGAAAAAACCAGGATACCGACACAATATGTGTCGATAGGTCTTAATCGCCTTTCGGCTTCTTCCTTCTTTCTGACAATAAGAAAAATAACAAATATTACAACACATATCAATTTGTCTTAATCGCCTTTCGGCTTCTTCCTTCTTTCTGACGTAAAAATGAAAATAAAAAAAGTACTGTTCGCAAGCCGTCACGTCTTAATCGCCTTTCGGCTTCTTCCTTCTTTCTGACATTATTATGATAAAATTGACAATCAAACATTCAGCTAGTAGGTCTTAATCGCCTTTCGGCTTCTTCCTTCTTTCTGACTTAGCAAGCAAGTTACTTGTAAAACACGGTATATACCGTGAGTCTTAATCGCCTTTCGGCTTCTTCCTTCTTTCTGACCGATCCTAAAAAACGGACTAACTGCAAAAAATTGTAATTTGGGTCTTAATCGCCTTTCGGCTTCTTCCTTCTTTCTGACGTAAGTAGTAAGTAGTAAACTCCCGCAAGTTATGTCGACCGTCTTAATCGCCTTTCGGCTTCTTCCTTCTTTCTGACTAATTACGGGCATATTACGCTTAATAAAAACGGCGTATTGTGTCTTAATCGCCTTTCGGCTTCTTCCTTCTTTCTGACCAATAAGCAAAATTGCGACTCCGACACAATATGTGTCGATAGTCTTAATCGCCTTTCGGCTTCTTCCTTCTTTCTGACCTAGTGCCTTGTATAATAGATGACAATTATAATGTGTCTTAATCGCCTTTCGGCTTCTTCCTTCTTTCTGACAATAGTCCGGGTTAAGAATCCAAGGTTGGAGCAATCATGGTTGTCTTAATCGCCTTTCGGCTTCTTCCTTCTTTCTGACCGGTATCGTATAATAATAAATATTAAATAAAAGGTATAATAGTCTTAATCGCCTTTCGGCTTCTTCCTTCTTTCTGACATATAAAGCCGTAAATGAAATATTAAAAAATGGCGGTAAAACGTCTTAATCGCCTTTCGGCTTCTTCCTTCTTTCTGACAGTGCCCTATTTTGCCCCTTTAAATACGGGGGCAAACAGCCCTGTTCGGCGGAAGAGGTAAATAAGGTACGAAAAATTAGATTTGTTTGCAACATATTATTTTTAAGTTGTTGTTTTTCAACAAGTTACATTTCGGCGGGAGATGGCGGTTTTTAGCACTTTTTGTCTGCCGCCAACTTTTGATTATGGCATATAAAACAACACTGTTCCCGGGCGTGATACTGTACCCATGGACTCTATTTGTCTTACACAAGAGCCACATATACGATAAGCAAGAATGCAATCTTCATCTTCGTCAATAAGGCGGCCTAACCGTTTCCATAGTTGATCAAAATCTTCATCACATAAGTCACACTCAAAAACACTGTACTCAACTCGTATCCCAAAATCTTCACACGCTATTGCCACTTTTCGTAACCTTGAGGGATTACAAATATCATACGCTACTAAATATAACATATTCTTATACACCTCCTCACTTGGATCAACAGCAAAATCTGAGAATCCAATTTTATACCTAGTAAAATCATTAACAATTTCACCATTATATTCATTAATATCAATTTTCATGGCATACGGAAAAATTTATAATTATCTTCACCGTTGATTGCATTAAGAACATCATTGACCATATCGTGAATAACTCTTCTGAAATCAGTATGAGATTCACCTTTTGCCAGTTTAAATCTACGCATCATTGCACGCTCATATCCCATAAAGAAGTCTTTATGTGATGATTGTTTTAGAAAATAGCCGCCTTCTTCGCTTCGATATTCAAAACTTTCGTCAGTAAGAATATTATGATTCAACAGATTAAGCGTTAATAGGTCACATAATGGTGCTCGTAATGGTTCCAATAGATCAAGAGCAAGACATGGTGCACCGTGTGATATTTCGTGAAAGAACCCTATGCATGGATCTAATCCTCGTGACCGTATGGCACATTCTACTTCTCCAAGAGCAATGGTGTATGTCCAAGAAAGAATAGCATTTGCCGGATCTTTTGGTGGTCTTCTGCTGCGAACGGTAAATGGTATATCTTGTGGGAAGAATTTACTTAATCTCTTAAAATATAGTGCAGCAGCTAAACCTTCGACACCTCGTAATTCATCAAGATTAGAAACTTGCCCAGATCTATTCGCTAAACTTTTTAATTCTTGGCAGACAGTTTTCTGTTCATAATCAAAAGACTCAGCACGATTAGCGGCAAGCCGTTGTAATACTCGTCTGCTATTGGTTATTTTTGCCGCCATTAGCCTGGATGCAATTTTCAAACGTAATGCGGTATCACTAGATACTTCATATTGCCTGATCCGTCTTGCTGCATCTTTGTTTCCATCCGGTTGCATGCTTCCAACCCAACGATTTTTTGTTGTAACAAAGTAGCACGGTATTCTGTTGTACATTAATTTCTGCAATACCGGTATAGTTATTGCCGGGCGACCGACAACAACCACACGTTCAATATCGTGTAATGGTACATCAGTAGTTTTCTTTGTTCTATTACCTTCTTCATCAAAGGAGTTACGAATAATATGTAACTTTTTGGATTCTGCATGAACGCTTAGACATTCACCATCAATTATCAATGTTGGCATTATTTACATTCCTTTCTTTTTGAAAAGAATGACATAATAGATATATTGATACATGAAGTTTGACGTCAACTGACGTCAAACATTTTATTTAAATATCGGGAAGGAGACTAGTTCGTCTCTATCAATATCCATTACTTTAAGTCCTAGCTTAAATAGTTCATAAAAATTATTGCCCTTTATCGGAATATTGCCATGCCCGAGGATGGAGTTGTTTCTTAATGCCAGTAGTTTTGTTATTTCATTTTCTATAGACATAAATCTTTCACCAACTTTATCTCCTAGTTCGGCAAGAAGTTTATAGGTTGCTTGTAATCCAAATTGCAAATAATAGGTATCAGCAACTTGGAATTTAGTATAATCGTTATGTAAATGTTCCGGCAATTGTTCGCTTCTGCACCTACTGTTATCAATGCCGTGTCGTAGTTTTAAGGCATGTTTGCCATATTTTTCGATGGCGGCATAACATCTTGCCGTAGCATCATCATATTTGTTTTCCAGATCGGCACGCCGTAGTGCATTAGCCATTAAATCAAATATTTTCATCCATGAAAGTTCTACTTTCTCTTGTCCTAATTCCTTTAAAAACTCATAACATTCCATAGAGTTCTCGGCAAAGGATGTTGCTCCCGGCAAAAGAGATTCTTCTTGTGGGGCAGAGTCGAGTAGGGGTTGGATATTTCTGCCGAATTTATGGTTGGCATTGCGGTGATCGAATCTATCCCATGCAGCATAGCCCTGCCAAACTCCACACAACAACTTCAAAAATCTTTTTCGATGTTTGGCAGTAACTTTATCAATAATATTTTCCAGTATAGATACTGCATTGGCATATTGCCCGCCATTAAAAAGATTTATTGCCTGTCGCACGTCATAATACGCAATAGCATTCCAAGGATTTTCTCGTAACAAACAACGTTCTCGTCCGTCGATAACTATACCCAAGCCATTTTTAGTGCGTGCTGTCTCGGTATCGCTGCCAATATAGGAAAATTTACATTTAAACCTGCTGGAGCTCCATACTAATGCGGCACTCATAGGTTTAGTACCACCGGTCAGGTCGCATACATCCGTCCATTCGGCATCTATCCCCAATTTATGTAGTGCAATAGGTACTTCTCTAAGTAAACAAAACGAGCTTTCGCCAATATCTTGCTCGTCCGATGTTACCACAATCTCGTGTGACAGAATTTCCCCTGAACTTTCCATAATTGCCGGTAAAATATTTTTAGTCACAGAATCATACGACCCACGTGAAACAAAAAAGATGATTTTCTCCGGCTTATTAAGTTCAATACTTTTTATTATCGGTTCCGGTGCACCGCCAACGCTAATCAGCATTGATTGAATTGCTTCTTCACTCATTGTCATTTTCCTTTTCTTACCGCACTGCGTCACTTGTATCACTGTGTCAAATATTTCTTTGTTATTATTGCCAATTCCTCAATTTCATTGCCGGCAACAATTATAATTTTCATATCTTTTGCTTTTTCCAAGAACTCTGGATATTCTTTCTTGAGCTTTACTCTGCTATATGTGGTAACAAGAAATGCTGTGCCAAATGTTCCGCAAAGGTGCTCGGTAAGCGAAAATAGCTTATACAAATGCTCTTGTTTAAGTTGCCCAGCTTTACATTCTATTAAGGCCGATCGTACTCCTTTTGTGACGACGACATCTAATTTATTTGTATTCTTTATCCGTTGCCTTGCTCTAACCTGTTGAAAACATTCTCCATAATAACGACCAATAATATCCCTGTTTACGAAAAGCCAGTTTGTCATATCTTTACGTTTAGAAATATCACCATCATCATTTATTCCGATGCTCTTTATTTTTTCCTCGGCAAGTCCAACGAAATCCTTAAATGTAATCATGGTTTTAAAAGGTTCAGGTTTATCAGACATCATACTATTGTTCTGCCACTGATAATACTCACAGCGGTTCTTTGCGGTATTTACATAGAGCAATTTGGTTGGAGCCTTATCAAGATTCATTATAGAAAATATAGATGCAATTGCAGTTATCTTTGTACCACCGGTAAAATTCAATATCACTTCATCGGTATCGTCTATTTTCTTTAGATGTTGTTCCAGCAAAGAGATAGTTTCTTGCATTAAATATGGTTTAACATCAATGGGAGAATGAGACACTCCCGTTATGCTCTTAAACATCTCAACTTGTTTATTATATTTATCTGTAGCAAGAGCAATAACCATATCAGGAGCAACTTCCTTTATTGCTATATAATTAGGGATAGCCTGCTCACTTAATATATTTATCAATATTTTCATTTCTATCCTAACAACAACAATCATAAGATCATTAATTAACTTGTACATTCCCAACGGGCTTGTCCCGCTGGAATGGAAAATATTTAGAAGTACATCGTTAACTCGGGGAGAATACTTTTAACACCCGGAGCAAGTGCCGCGTCTGAATATATGAATACTGGTAAAAAAGTTTGATCGCTTAAGATTACAGGACGCACACGCAAACAAGATGAATGGCGTTTGTTCCCTTGTACATACCCTAAAGCATTCTTAGCATTTTTTTCTACCCCCATTTCTGACCTAAAGTTATTTATATGCTCCTCTAATATTTGCAATGCACCATAAGCACTTTTTTCTGTTTCTTGCAAACAAAACAACTGAACATCATTATCGGCTAATACTTTAGCCCACTCAATAAACTTATCTTTGGTTGGTCTATAATCCTTAGCCTGCATAGCTCCACATCCTCTATTGGATCTTAACCCAATGCCTCCCAACCTTAAAACAATTTCCAAAGAGAGACTAGCCAAAGGAGTGATATCGTTTTGTTTACTTAAAACAGTAAGTTTAAATACTGAACCTTCGGGCACACATGACTCTCCACGAGACTTCAAGAAAAATTTAAGATTCTTAGGCAATAAGACCGGACTATTCTTTTTTCGTACATCTGACACCCTAACAATAACTTTTGATGCTTGAGCTGTGCCGCCTATACCTCCAAAAACCTCAACCTCTTCCTTGGCACTAGCACCTAATGCACGAAACCACCAACGCCATTCGCCGCGAATTGAACTTGCACGTATTTCCGCAATATTCTGATCTGCCCCTGAACAAAAGCACGGGGTTACTAATGTTACTTCATCATCAAATAATATCTTCATGGTAATTCCACCCCCAATTTTTCTGCAATCGGATGAATAGCATTAACTCGCTTATACCCTTTATTGTGTGTGTGTTTCATTTCTTTTCTCCTGTTCATTATAAGCTGTTTCAATTAATTCAATTGAGTTATTCCACTCCTCCACTAAAAAGTTTTTAAATGATTGTATATTGCCGGACACCAAATTTTCTTTGGTTGGCTGTTCTGTTGTCAGTTGATAACTGCTTAATATCTTGATATATTCAAATCTACTCTGTTGTGATATTAGTATAGGGGGCAAGTTGGCACGCAAAACCGGAATATTGCAAAGTAACCTTGCCATCCTCCCGTTACCATCCGCAAAAGGATGAATAGAAACAAAAGATATATGTATTTTTGCGTATATATCTAACGCTTGCTCTTTTGTCAGATCATTCTTATCCTCATTCAACATCTTAAGCCAACAGCTCATCAGTGCCGGAACTTTTGTAGGCTCAACATAATTAATAAAAACCTGTTTATCATTTTCATCAATACAAAAGGTTCCGTTATTTTCTTTTTTCCAATCACCTACCGGATGATATATATCTATCACTTTTTCTGTTTGAATTGCTTTATGCAAAGCAAACAGATCCTGCTCAGTAATATCTTTTTTATCAAGCATATCATAAAGAAGGTCTATGGCTTTTGCATGTCCAACCACCTCTTCGTGATCTTTTAATGGCTTTCCTGATACGGTAAGCCCCTCTTTTAGAATAAAGGCGGTTTCTCCAAGTGTAAGTGTGTTACCTTCCAATGCTGTAGAGGAATGCGTCCACAACACTCTGAGTTGCTCTATTAATCCGTTTCTAATATCTGAATCCAGGTTAGCGAAAAAGGTTTTCATTTCAACACCTCACCTAACTCATCAGCAGTTTTGCGGATTTTTTCTGCCCTTGCATACGGTTTCATTTTCTTTGGCTTTGCCTTTTTATCTGCATCCCAAATATGTTTTTTATCTCTTTGTAAACAGATGATGATGGCTTTTTTTACCAATTCATCTGCTCCCTCAATTTCATTTATCTTTCTTTTGAAATCATCATCAGAAAGTTTAGAAAGCTCGTTGACTTTTCGTTCCAGCGGACTCATTTTCGCAATAGCATCAGCCTCTGCTTTAGCTTTTTGCTCTTCCTCCTTTTTCTTTTTGGCAACTTCTTCTCGCTCTTTTTGTTCGTTTGCAATCTTTTCAGATAACTCCTTATCTTCACTAAACCAACCATATCCGGCGGCAGTTTTTGCACCTGCACCATATAATGTCATACCTTCTTTCAGAAATTCTTCTGCTAAATCTAGCAATTTTTCTGCTGATGGTGTGCCTTCCGGCAAACCATTTTTTCGAACCGGGCGAATAGTAAACTGAAAAGAGCTACCAGCCTCTATCACCGGAAAAGGTAACGGCTTCGGATTTTCTGAGTCATAAGCTGTAGCACTTGGAACTGAATAATAATCAGGATGATGTGAGGTTGCGATATCCACCATAGCCTTAAAATCATTTTTAATTGGGAATGCTGGTAGAAATGAAATTGTTCCAGCCCAGGCATCATATTTCCAATCATTATCCTTTAAAAACTCATTTAGTTTCTTATCCCCTGTCGGATAACCAAATACCCATGCGAGATTAAAAGCACCTTCTTTACTCTGCGACTCTTGCCATCGACACCAAGCGGCATGTCTGGCAACACCTTTAACGCCACTACCCGGCATCCATGGACAATTAAAATGCGGATGAATAGACATCCCGGCATTCTCAAGAACACCTCCGGCTAAATGAAGTGCTAATCGTCCCTCAAGCTTTAACACAATGGTTTTTCCACTTTTTGTTACACCTTTTGGTAAGCTCCAATCTGAAACAGATGATTTTTTTACTGACTTATTAATTAATTTACAAACGGCATCAATTTCCTTTGCTTTTCTAGAGTCATCATTTTTGTCAAGACAGACAAATTTATGCAGTCGTAAAGATGCCGATTCCAGCTTGCCAAATTCGGTATTATTATCTTTCAGCAATTCTCTAATTTCACAAGTTGCTGTTGCAATCATCTTATTCCCCCTTTTTTGCAAAACGTCGTAAGTATGATAAATACGCCATTGCTTCAGCTGTGACTAAGCGTAATCTATTTGAGTCACCGTCGCACACATACCCAATCAGAAGATCAATACTTGTTATATTATTAGCAACTACACCAATTGCAGGATTCTTAAAATGATCAAGCATTGCCATAAAAACATCTTGATGACCTTTACCTTTTTCTTTGGCAAAAGCAAGTGCAGCAATAAAACCGTTCTCAGCAATCATAGTTGTAACTTTTTTGACGACTTCACCATCATTTGTTCCTTTAAAATTCTTATCTAAAGATGATGTTAATGCATTTTTTGCACGTATCTGTTCAAGGTTCTTCATTGTTATTTCACCTCCACGCTACAATAACCTAAGCCAGTTGAAGCATCACCGCCTATTTGTAATACATTACCTTCTTCAACAAGGTGTTCATTTATCTTATCAAAAGTTTCTTCGTAACGCTTTTCATTGGCAAATAATACACTATAGAAAAGTGTTTCGCTTGGCACTTGCTCCAAGTTAAACAACGCTCCACCTGTAGCGGTTCCGGTAACATCATCAACTTTTATACGAGTAACAACTTCACAAGCGTTCTCACAGAAATATGAAAACATCTCATCGCTCAATACTACCAATTTTGACGTAACGTCTTGCCATACAGGATCAGAACAGACATTTTTTAATTCGCCTGCAAGCTTTTCAACCAAATCTATGGATTTAATACGATAATCTTCCAAAATAACAGAATCTTCCAAAAGCAAATCTTCAGAGGTATAACAACTTGTCTCGTCTAATTTATCTGTATCTACGGGAGGTAATTCAATACCGGCATCACGAGTAAATCGGTTTAATACCAATGGACATGTTACCCACGCAAATGCCCCTTTGGCGGAACGAACAGGAAATGCAAGAACTCGTCCTTCGCCGACAATTAAAGAACCGGCTTCTGCTCCTTTAGCATCGTCACTGCCAAATATTTTTGCTACTTCCGAATCTTTAGGACGAACAAGGTCGTATTCTCCATTTGTCTTTTCTTTTTTCTCAAGTTCATCATTCCATAAATCTACCAGCACGCCCTTCAAACTTGAACCTGGAATGATCGGAATACGGGTATGTCTTTCTCGCATTACCGGTGAATCAACTACTCCAACTGAATTGCCTGCACCTACATGTAGTGGTGTGCGTGTGAAAATTGTCATTACCTTTTGTTTCATCTTATCTCTCCTATACTTTAATATTATTAATAAACGCTGTTACTTCTTTTAGTTCACCTTATCTAAATCATTCTCCATAATAGTTGCTATACCAAAGCCAAAGCCTTTTTCGCCATAGAAATCGCTTTTGCAATGCCCTTGCAATGCTTTTGCCAATGCTTGTGCATCTTCTACTGATTCAGCTCTAAAATAATATACAGAACCAGCAGGCACAACTGACATAGTTGCACGAGGACCACCTTTTCTTAAGTTCCAGCCGGAAAAAACTTGCGGCTTATCAACTCGTGCAGCAATCAGCTTTGCTTTTAGAGCTTCGCCAAAACGAGAACGCCACTCTTCTCTTGATTCTCCCAGTTTTCGTTCAGGTTTTTCGGCAGGCAAACATACATTACCTTTTTCATCTACCCAACCTGGTTTCCAACCGCCAGAAAATATTGCCGGTGATAACAAGATCCATTTAACTATCTTACCATTTATTTTCTGTTTAATATCAGCAAACGGTAATAGAGATTCAGAGCGAATACTAGAAACTTCTACTACCCCACGTTGTCCACCAAAAACTATATGCTCACTTTTGGATTCCTCAAAATATTTTTTAAGTATATCTGTTTCTTTATCACCTCTGATAGATGATTTACCGCAAATAAATCCTTTAATCGATGATTCCGGCTTCAACCTCATATATTCAGCAATATAAATTTTACCATCTTCATCAGAGTTCCCCTTATCAGCCGTTCCTGTTTCAGAATCAATGCCAATCCCTATGCGTGATTCGATATCGTATATCTCCGAAGTTTTAACGAGTTTTTTGGGAACTGCACCATCCAGATAACGAACCATTTCTGATGCGGATATCCATTCGCCAGCACTTTCTTTTGTCTTTTCTCCGTTATTTAGAAAAATGTATTCCAGAAAACTAGGTAAGTTGGATTCCCATTCTTGCTTTTGTAATGTTGCGATATCATCACCAGCATTGGAAATGTCTGCCGGTTTTGGAAAATGTACCTCTCCGTTAAATACAGGAAATACACCTACAGAATGCACCCCGCCAAAACGCATAGAACTGGTTTTCCAATTTCTATCTTGGTCGTTTTTGTGCTGATGTTCAAATTCCCAGCCTTGCCGTTCAGGCCATTTATGGTGTAAGGCACTCATAAATGAATCATGTAAAATATTCGGCAACGGCCATTTTGCACCGGCACCGATACTACTGGCTTCCATCGGTTTTGCATCACGAAAAAATAACACATCGCGTGGTTCTATATCTACTTCATACCAACACATACTATTCTCCCCTCTGTCTATTCATAAAAGTTGATGTTAAAAATAACTTTGTAAAGTCTTCCGGGCGACCTTTAACAAACAGTTCATCAAGATATGTTTTTGCCATATCAAGAAACCCTGTTTTGTTTGGCATTGATTTCTGACACTGCTGTTTAAGAACATGCTCAAACTCACGTTCAATAACAGCTTTAAAGTCTCCGGCAACCAATGGCTTGCCATCGTCATCTTTAGCATCAAGTTGATATGGTTTCAATAATCCGGCAAGTGCATACGGAAAACGACCTGATAATATTTCATCTTCACTCAACTTGCTGAACTCTTTATATAACGGTAATGAGGAATCATTCCAATTTCCGCCCCAGTTAATTGTTTCTCCACCACGTTTAATTAAAGAAATAGCAAAAGCACTTCTATTATACTGATTCTTAGCCCGTTTTTCTGCAATTTGTGCTTCTCGTACTAACGCTTGTAACGGATACGACTCATGCCCAACAGCTATCCCGCAAGAGACATCAGCATTAACGCCGGGAACCATCAACGGATAACCGGCATCAGCATTTACAAAGCCGTCATGTACAACCGCTAATTCAAGCCCGTTTTCCAAATCCTTTGGAATATCTTTACCTCTAAAACATGCCCGCAATACTTCGGCACATTCCAATGCTCTTGATGCCGGTAACATTGCAAGCACATCATCACCACCGGCATATATGAGCTGTCCGTTAAAGTGATAAACAACTCTTTCCGCAAGATGTAAGGCAAAATTAGATAATGCCTCTGAGAACTGCAAGTGATATGCAGGTGAGACTGAACATTGCATATCTTTATTAAAGTTTTCTAACTCATTAAAGTAATCTACGGCTTTACCAGCAAGTTGATCAATAAATTTTGGTGTTTTCTCACCAGACAACCATTTGCCCATATTATCGCCATCCATAGCCAGTACAGCAATATAACGATTATTTGTTTTTTTATTCTTTTTTGCTAAATCTTGAGTAGATTCAAAACGAACAGCATATTTAAATTGTCCATCAGTAAAACCAATCTTTTCTTTTAGATATTCTGTAGCAAAATGACGCTTGATGTTCATAATAGCACTATAACCGGTTGCTCCAACAATCTCTTCTTTTCCTGATAATGGGTCTTTTGGAGAACCGTCTTGTTCAGAATCAGTGATAAACTGTTCAAAGTCTCTGGTGTTACGCCTAGCGGCAGACTGTTTATTCGCATTCGCGAAATTTGCTCCCCAATAAAAACCTGTGTTCAGATTGTCGTTTTTGTAATTACGATCATCACGATCTTCTTTGGGAATTGTTTCCAATGCAAGTTTTCCAAGTTCTTTTAACTGTTCACCTAGTTCCAGTTTTTGATGCTCTTTCCACGGAGTTACTGTCCATGTGATTTGCGGAAAAAGTTCAAGTTGCTTATTCCAGCGTTGTCGGTCTATATCCGTGCTGACACCCTCTTTCTTTTTCCCTTCCAAATGCTTGTATATAACATTTCCAATTCGATCTAATTCAACTTTTATTGCATTTTCTGCGGCACGAGCAATATCAGTAGCATTTTTTGTCGGTAAGATGGCACAAAAACGGTTCGGGATAGTTGGTGTCAATAATTTCCGCATACCTTCATTAATGGCAGGGTTGCCTTTATGATCTTTCTTATACATCCTGTCCCAAAGATTTTCATCACCGTAATTAATAGACTCATACAAATCTTTATGCAGCAAATCATAAATTGGTTGACCGCATAAACTTGGGAATATTATGCAATCAGGACCGAATTCATCCGTAACTGCTTTTATGGCATGTGCGGTAAGCCATGAGAGAAGATAACTGCCTGACCATAAATCACGTGTCAATTTTGCCTGTGCAATAAAATCTTGAACCGGACTAAGCTGAAAAATCAAAAATGACGCATCTATCTCATTTTTTTTATTGCCAACACAACTTTGTAAAGCAGAGCATAAGCTCATGTGATTCCATATTGTATGATCAGGCATCCGTGTATCTGCCGGTAAGTAAGCAAGCCTATCATCAAGACATGCAGATTCTGCGGCCCAACGCCGCCAGTAGAGAAAGAATTTATCATGCCAATCATCAGTTGCCATAACGGTACCGCCAATAGCTTCTTTAAACTTTTCTTCCGCATATTCTGCTGATGGTATGGGATTAGGAAAACTTATAGAACTGCCTCCCATAGGATGCTTAAAGGGGGAATCATCTCCACCGGTAAACTGTGCTGTACATTTTCTTGCTGGAAATGGAAATCTATCAGCAGCGGATGCAATCCAGTCGGCAGTCTTATTTTCGGTAAATTCCTTATAATCATCTTCAGAAATACCGGCAGGTATTCTTGCAGATTCTGCGACCTTTTCGTGTTGCCTGATATCAAAACATTTACTTGGCGGATCATGTAAAAATGCCATTAGTTTCATTTTCCAGAATTGTTCGTCTTTTTGACTCATAAGTTTTTCTCCTTTATTTAATCAAGAACATTAATACATAAATTTCCGATACTTACTATTTTTTTGACGTCAGTTGACGTCAAACTGTTATTTAAATATTATTTTTTCTGCGGGATATAAAATTTTATTCTTTCTTATATTTGGCAATAACTCCTCAATTACTACTGGTTCTACTCCATTTACAGATAACTTTTTACGAACTCTAGAGATAATTTTACGCATATCCTCCTTCATGTCGGGAAAATTCCCTTTTTGGAAGTCGCTTAACCACCTGGCATCTGCAGGAACTTCAATTTCCGCATACAAGGCCTGTAACTCATCTTCAAGTATTCCCCAATGATTAATAACTACACCATCTTTAATAGAATTACATAAAGCATAAATAACGGCGAATTCCACTGAACTTAGCTTCGTTTCTATATCAGCAACCAGCATGATGGCATCTGTGAAAAATAATGTAATTTCCGGTAGTACGACTTTACTCAATCCCTGCTGTGTTCTTGCCACCATCTGCCCGTAATTAAGCGGAGCAGTTTCCGGCGACCAATCTATATCGCGTACTCTAACAAATGGAATATACGCAAGGGTGATTTCAGCGTCTATTGACCTTACTGTTTTGCCATCGTTCTTATTTTTATGAAGAATATTAGGCATTGGATAATAGAATGATGGCACTAATAACGGGGAGTCATACGGTGGTTGCACCAGTATATGGCATAATGTATCTTGTTTTCTGCCAAGTAATACCATGCAATTTGCGAGTAAAACCCCCATTGTTTTGCGCCCACCGGCAACGGAGGCAATAATTTGTGTAGAGGGCACTTCTGTAAATGAACGCAATGTCCGTAATATAAAATCTCCGGCAGAGGCAACATCATCACTTGTCAAAACATCATTTACATCTCGACGGCCATCAGCAGAAGGAAAAAGCATTATATGCTCCTGCGAGCAACCAAACTTCAACTTACCAGCAATATCAATACCTTCATCTTGCAATGCCCTTACCATATTATCCCAGATGCAATTATCAAAAAGCTGCGATTGTATGGCTTCTCGCCCTTCTTTTGTAGTAAGAGCAATAATCTCATCAGGAATAATAGGAGGAGTTTCATGAGTAAGGCTCCAGATAGTCTCGGTTAAAATAGCCGGCGACTTTCCTGTAACAGCAAAAAGAATCGTAGAATCACCCATTAGTTACCGCCTTCATATCTTTTTTCATTTCCTTGAATCAAAAGAATTAAAAATTATAAAAATATAATCTATTCTGTTAATACCAGTCTTAGTAAGAATATGCTAACATTCCGTATTATACAAACATATTCTTTATTCGTGCATTCGTGGCAGAAAATGAATATATTCTAGCCATGAAACTAACAGATAACCAACATTTAACTTATTGCCTTAACGTACATTCTGGCGAAAGCTGGGACGAAAACTTTGCCGCAATCAAAAACTTCACCCTTAAAATTCGTGATGCTGTTGCACCTAGTATACCTTTCGGTCTCGGGCTTCGTCTTTCGAATGAAGCTGCCAGTAGTTTGTCTGATCCGCAAAAAATAGCAGAATTTAATGATTTCCTTACCGCCAATAATTTATATGTGTTTACTGTTAATGCATTTCCCTACGGTCTCTTTCATAGGGAACGTGTAAAAGAAAATGTTTATCTGCCTGATTGGCGTTATAACGAACGATATGATTATACAATACAAGTTGCCGATATTCTTGCATCTGTAATTCCTAAGGGCGGGGCGGCGAGTATAAGTACTGTCCCTTGTTCATACAAAGAATGGATAAAAACAGAATCTGATGTTACCGCCATGGTGATAAGACTAATGGATACTGTTGAATATTTTTCTCGTTTGGAAGAATTGTTAAACCGTCGAATTCATTTAGGCCTCGAGCCAGAGCCAGATTGTTACTTGGAAACGACAGATGATGTTTTAAGCTTTTTTGCTGGACCGGTTAAAAATGAAGGTGTCCTATATCTCGCTTTCAAGATGAAAATTACAGAAACAAAAGCACAAAAACTTATCGCACGACATCTTGGTATCTGTTTTGATACCTGTCATTTTGCACTGCAATTTGAAGACCTCGGAAAAAGCATCAAGCGAATATCTGATGCTGGTATTTTAATATCTAAAGTTCAGATTAGTTCAGCACTAAGTACCAACAACTCCGTTGCCGCACGTTCGGAATTAAAAGCATTCTGCGACCCAGTCTACCTTCATCAGGTAAAAATCAAGAATAATGATACAATCATATCTCACAGCGACCTTAATCAAGCATTACAAATAACAAAACCTAATGATAATGAAAAGTGCCGCATTCATTTTCACGTGCCTCTATATTTCAAAGAATACGGTTCACTTAGCTCAACCATAACTGAACTAACACCAGAATTTTTCAAAGCAATAAAAAATATCCCACACTTAGAGATAGAAACATACACTTTTGATGTACTACCGCCAGATCTGCGTTCCATCGGCATAGAGAAAAGCGTAATCAAAGAATATCAATGGCTACTTGTACATATTTAGCCGTTGGTGGAATATACGTCAACTTAATCTAAAAAGAGCATTGCGATTCAGGCAGTGGGGACATCTGTTTCAAGGACGTTACAAGGCTTTAGTTGTTGATCCTGACGATGATTATTTTTCTACTGTATGTAATTAGAGGTTATCCGAAAAGGTCTAACGCTAATTGTTATCTTAAACTTATTGTTTTTATATAGTATGATAGATCAATATTAGTTTTCAGTTATCAGAGGCACTTGCAAAACTATCTAGGGCAGACAACTCCTCTATCAATATGATGAGAAAGTGCTGAGAATTTTGTATTACAATCTCGAAT
>CAMZLY010000202.1 GCA_947311825.1 uncultured bacterium | reverse complement strand
CGTTTAGAAGGAACCAACAATCTAGCACGAGCACCATATTCCTCTCTTAGCTTATAACTCTCAAGCATTTTTTTCAAAACTTCCTCTAATTCTTTTACATCAGAAACCTGAATCATTGCTTGTGCCTCTTCAAAATCTTTAGCCACATCAGGAAAATTCTCTAAATGAGGGCCCACTACTATTGGTTTACCCGGCAATGCCGGCTCAATAATGTTTTGTCCACCAGTGCTACATAAACTCTTACCAACAAATATAACAGATGCAACAGAATAAAGATCTTTCAACTCACCCGTTGTATCAACCAATAATATATCATGTCGCTCCGTTGCCGGAGAGTCCAGCTCACTACGGCGTGTATGTTCCAATCCTAACCGTGTAATATCAGTCTCAACTTCCGCACGACGTTCCGCATGACGTGGAACTAACACCAATTTCAATTTATCAAACCTAGGCTTAAGATTTTTATATATTTGTAATAAAACGACCTCTTCGCCTGGCCAAGTAGAACCACCAAGCAACACCAAATCATCAATACCAATCCCCGCAGAATCCATTATTTTCCGAGCGCGTTCTTTTGAATCAGGATCAGCTTTTACCACATCATACTTGGCACTACCCATAACTTCCACTTGATTTTCAGGTGCACCAAGATCACACAACCTTTTCTTGTCTAGACCAGTCTGAACCAAAAATAAATCCACCATTGGCAACGCCCGTTTAGTAACAGCCCGCAATTTGCTATATCCCTTAAATGAGGACTCCGATATACGTCCATTAATCAAAACAACCGGAACATTATTCTTTTTTGCACAACGAAGCAGATTCGGCCATAACTCATTTTCAGTTAATATCAACATTCTCGGCTTCAACTTTTGCATGACACGTCGTACAGCAAACGTAAAATCAGCCGGAAAATATAACAAAACATCATTGGCATTCTTTTCCTTTAATGCAATTCTATGCCCTGTCGAAGTCGTCGTCGTCAACACAAACTCCGCACCCGATTCAACATCCCGTATTCCCTCCATAAACCGTAATGCAACATATACCTCACCAACGCTAACCGCATGAATCCATATTCTGCCACCATCACCAATCCGCTTAACTGTTTCCTCATCATAACAACCAAATCGCTGCATAAACCCAGCACGATACCCACCACGCTTAAGCATACGCAACAAAAACTTCGGCATCATCAAAAGATACACCACCGTAAATAAAATATTATATAAAACCCAAATCATTCTAAAAGTTACCAGTTACTAGTTATCAGTTATCAGTATTAATTATTCACCATATTAAAAACGCCCTTATTGACTATTCACTATTAGTTATTCACTATTCACTACCTAAGCGTGCGGATGAGCCTCATCATAAACTTTCCGCAATCGATCTACTGTAACATGCGTATATATCTGCGTCGTGGACAAACTACTATGCCCAAGCAACTCCTGTACACTTCTCAAATCTGCACCTGCATCCAGCAGATGCGTTGCAAACGAATGCCGTAAGGTATGGGGTGTAATATGCACCCCCAAACCTGCATCCGGCAAATACTTTTTCATCATCCGCTCAATCGAACGCGTCGTTATTGCCTCACCTGATTTATTAAGAAATACCGGAACCACCCTATTATTAGCCGCATCTCCCCAAATCATATCACCCTTCTCAAACATACTACGCAAAGCCTTGCAGGCTGGATTTCCTAGCGGACACATTCGTTCTTTTTTTCCTTTACCGCGGACAATAATAACACCCGACAAAAGGTCAACATTACACCGCAAAAGTCCGGCAACCTCTGCCACACGTGCACCTGTGCTATATAACACTTCCAAAATTGCCGTATCACGCATCATCGCATATTCAGCCACCTCGCTCCGCTTCGTTGCCGGAAGTTGCCGCCATAATTTTTGTGGCACAGATAACAACTGTTCAACTTCTGCTATTGACAAAAAGTCCGGCAAACCCTGTTTTTTCTTGGGAGAACGTAATCCCACAAAAGGATTAACTTCAACAATCCCTTCACGCTCTAAAAACCGGAAAAACATACGCAACGAAGATATTTTCCTGCCAGTTGTCGTCGGGGCATATCCTTTTTTCTGAAATTCAACCACAAACTTTCTAGCAGTAAAAGTATCCACATCCATCCACTTAAATGGTGGCAACGCATCCTCACCCCAATAAAAACGGGCAAACTGCATAATATCCATCATATAATTCGACTGCGTATGCTTTGATGCATTACGTTCATTATCCAGATATTGCAAAAACTTCATCAACAAAGGATCAGTTTCTAGCCTGCAATTTTCAGTCATTAGCACTCACTCTTTCCTGTAGCTTGATCGTCTCTGCTGTGCCCTCCGTAGCTCGAAGAGCGAAGGATGGGACTAACCTTTCCACCGAAAAATCGACTTCAGTTCCTTCATCGTTCTTCTTCATCCTTCATCGTTCTTCTTCATCCTTCATCGTTCTTCTTCAACGGCTTCAGCCCCATTGTATCAACAAGCTCACCATAATTTGGTATACTTGCAGCATAGCGTTCCACAATACTACGTAATGCTTTTTGCTGACGTTCAGAAAGAAACTTCTTAGAAGAATAATGTTTACTTAGAGATTCATAAAAACTCTTGTCGTCATAAACACGCTTACCTTTTTTAACCGGCTCGCGCCATTCGGTAATTTTACTTAAAACATCCAGCAATACTCCACTATCTTTATCTTCTATAACTTCAAGCTCGCCAAGGCCAAGCGAATCTTTGATCGCCTCAAAATCAGAGATATTGGATGAGTGAGCCATAACAACATTATTCAATGCATTCAACTGTGCTGGCGTCAAACAGCGGTGTCCCTGCACTCTTGCTGATAAAGAGTCCACAAAATTGCGTGCCGATTCATCCATATCAGCCTTTGCCAGCAACTCAATTTTACGTAATGTGCTTTCCGCCGGTGGCTGAAATTCCGGTGTTGACAAAAGCTTATCAAACCCCGCCTCTTTGATCACATCATCAATCCTAGGACTATTATTGTGATAATAACAAGCGATCTTCATTAAAGCTTCCAACTGCCGTTGTGAAATTTCTTTTTCGCTGTTATCAAGGTCTGTTCTAATAGAATCCACAAACATCTTATCGCTATACTTTCTCTTACCGCGCATAACCTCCGGTGCCCAGTCAGTTACATCTTCCAGAGCATTCAACACCTTTTTTACCATTTCCTGGTCCGCTGGTGGTGCTTTAGTTGCTTCCATCCATTTCTCAAAATCACCATAAAAGTCCGCAAGCATTTTCTTCCATTCAAGCTTGCCACCTTCGATTTCATCCAGCCTATTTTCCATATCAGCAGTAAACTTAACATTAAAAAGACTATCTAATGTTGCTGTTAAAAACTGACTAACTTGCATTCCCAGATCAGTCGCCATCAAAGAACGGTTCTGACGTTCAATATATTCACGATTGCTCAATGTAGAAATAGTCTGTGCATAAGTACTCGGACGACCTACCCCATTCTGCTCCATCTCTTTAACTAACGATGCCTCACTAAAACGTGCAGGTGGTGCAGTTTCTTTTTCTTCCTGCAACCACTCCAAACATTCCAGGTATTCACCTTCTTTTACTTCCGGCAAACTAGCCAGTTCACCTTCTTCTGGCTTCTTACCAATATCCGTACCGCTAACTTTCATATAGCCCGCAAATTTTATTGCCGAAACTGAAGCACGGAATGTATAAGATCTCTGCGACTCACTTGTAGATCCATCATCCGATACAGCATCAATCTCTGCCGAACGTTGCTCTATAATCGCCTTTTCCATCTGACTAGCAACAAATCTACGCCAAATCAAGTCGTACAACTTCCATGCAACAGGGTCTATTTTACCTTTAATACTATCAGGTGTTCTATTCACGTCCGTAGGCCTTACAGCCTCATGTGCTTCCTGAGCAGAGCCACGACTTTTATAAAAATTAGGCTTTGCCGGACAAAACTTATCACCAATCTGAGTTGTAACAAAGTTACGCACACTTGCTATTGCATCCTTCGAAACAGAAACAGAGTCTGTCCTCATATACGTAATCAAACCAACAGTACCTCCACCGGTATCCATACCTTCATACAACTTCTGTGCAATATCCATAGTTCTACGCGGAGAAAACTGATATTTATTTGATGCCGCCTGCTGTAATGAGCTTGTAATAAACGGTGGTGGTGCTTTACGTGTCACATCACGCGTTTTAACTGATGCCACACGCATCTTACGCTCTTTCAAGTCAGCGGCAATATTCTCAGAAAGTTCTAAAGACTTAACTTCAGCCTTTTCACCATCAATCTTACTAAGCTTAACTTCAAACGGATCCAATGGTGCAACCAACTTACGAACATTCGCACCAAATACCCAATACTTTTCAGGAACAAAATCTCTTATTTCCTGTTCCCGTTCGCATACTAAGCGTAACGCCACCGACTGCACACGCCCAGCACTTAACCCACGTTTCAACCGCCGCCATAACATCTGGCTAACTTTAAAACCAACAATTCTATCCAAAATACGGCGCGCCTGCTGTGCATCAACACGATCCATATTAATTTCGCCAGGATTTTCAAATGCAGTTTTAACAGCATTGGGCGTAATTTCATTATACTGGACACGGAAAAACGGCTTATCTTTCGCCTTAGTAGCCAACGCCGCCTGAAGATGCCACGCAATAGCCTCCCCCTCACGGTCAGGGTCAGGCGCCAAATAAATTTCATCACAAGACCCCACAGCCTTACGCAGCTCATCAACAACCTTCTTCTTACCTTTAGAAAGAACATAACTCGGTTTAAAATCCTTCTTAATATCAACCCCAAGCTTTTTCTCCGGCAAGTCGCGAATATGACCTACTGACGACTTAACAACATAATCTTTACCCAATATTTTATTTATCGTCTTCGCCTTAGCCGGCGATTCGACAATTACAAGTTTCTTTCCCATCTTATTTACCTTCTCCTAGCGTTAATTCGCTTTTTAATTTTATTTCTTTGCGTTCTTTTGCGGCTAATAACTTCTATAATACGGACATTTGACTCTAATACGGACATTTGACTCTACATTTTTCCAATCAATTCAACAATACGCCCCGGTAACATCCGAACCTGTTTCTTTATCTCTAAACCCATTAAAACTGCATTAGTCTTAGCCGCAGGCAGACCACTATCCCTAATCAGTGTATCAACACCCAACTCACCATTTTCTAATAGCTTAATCAAATTCTGCTCATCGTCCGTCAACTCAACCTTAGGCGACAATTTATTTTTCATCATCGAAGACGGAATCAAACAATCAAACTCTTCCAAAATACTATCAATGCCCTCAACCAATACCGCACCATCACGTATCAACTTATGCGGTCCTGTCGCCACAGACGTATCAATTCTGCCCGGCACTGCAAAAACAATCCGTCCCTGATCCATCGCCTGATGAGCCGTAATCAAAGATCCACTTCTTGCTCCGGCTTCAACAACCACAATCCCCATTGATAAACCGCTAACAATACGATTCCTCATCGGAAAAGTTGTCTTATCCGGCTTTTTCCCAAAAGGAAACTCGGAAATAACCGCACCTCTTTCGCTTACCTCACGAGCCAACTTCTTATTCGATGCCGGATAAAAGCAATCCAACGCCCCTCCCAACACCGCCAAAGTACGTGTCTCAGCCTTTAACGCACCACGATGAGCAACAGTATCAATTCCCGTCGCAATCCCACTAACTATAGTAAAACCAGCCCGACCAAGATGAAATGCCAGATTCTCTCCAACATCTTTCCCATAATGCGTAGGCCGCCTAGTTCCAACAATAGCAATTGAATGCTTATCCCTACTTTCCAATGTCCCCTTCACATACAAAGCCAAAGGCGGATCATGTATCTCCTTTAAAGCCGCCGGATATTCAGCATCAACAAACGTCACCAAATTAACATTCATAGACTCAGCACGCTCAATCTCGCCACTCCAGTCAATCTCATCCCGTTGCCGGATAATTGTCGCCGCCAACTCACGCCCCACGCCATTAACAGACATTAAATCAGACTCATCAACCTCAAAAATAGCCGCCGCAGAACCGTAAGCAGAAACCAAGACACGAACCGTTACAGGTCCTATCTTAGCCATCATATTTAAAGCTATATATGCATCACGTTCATTCATTATTTCGCCTTGTTCCCTTTCAACAAGCTGATGTAAATAACATCTATTTTATAGCAACGCAAGTCGAATCAGCAAAAAACAGCAACTAATATTGCATGGGCACATTTCAGCTTATGTTGTGTGCAACATAAACTGAATTATGCTGAACATTCACTCCGAACCTTGACAACCACCACTATTATCGGCATATTTAAACAAAGTAATGGTATAGTAAGAAATATGCAACAACTGACAACTAGTAACAAATAACCCTCCTACATCGCTAATAACTAATAACTAATAACTAAAAAATATGTTTATAGAAATATTAAAACAAAGTTTAATGATTACCGGCTTCGTCTTTATTATGATGCTGGTAATAGAATATCTCAACGTCTTATCAAAAGGCAACTGGGAGAAATCACTAATCAATCATAAATGGAGACAATGGTTTCTCGCCTCCTTTTTGGGTGCAACACCGGGATGCCTCGGAGCCTACGCAACAGTCAGCCTATATATGCACCGCATCATCTCTTTTGGTGCATTAACTGGTGCAATGATCGCAACCTCCGGCGACGAAGCATTTGTCATGTTGGCAATGTTTCCTCAAAAAGCTTTAATTATTTTTGGGGTTCTCTTTACATTAGGAATAGCTATCGGCATATTAACCGATATTATTTTTAAAAATCATCTCACAAAAACCAACGAACACCTTGAACAATATAACGCTGTCCATACCGAGCATGCTCGTTGTGTTCCATTCTCACGCAACGAAATGACAACTCAATGGAAAAACTGTTCACCTCAACGCGGCTGGCTAACATTATTTCTCATGATTTTTGTAATAGGTATTCTATCTGGACAATTTGAACACAATCATTCCCAATCAACCAACACAGCCGACAGTACCGAATTTCATAATATAACTGCAAACCATATAACCGGTAAAGATACACATGATAATATAGAGCATACCAACAATAAAAATCACACAGAAGAAAACCACACAGACCATAACAACTGGGACTGGATACGTATCACACTGCTACTGACCGGACTAATCGGTCTTTTCATCATAATAAGCGTCCCAGATCACTTTCTGGAAGAACATCTATGGAATCATATTGCAAAAATTCATATCTGGCGTATCTTCCTATGGACTTTTGGTGCATTAATACTGGTGAAACTCCTAATGTCACACACAAATACCGCAGAAATTATCACACAAAACCATATCCCCATGCTTATAATGGCCTGCCTACTTGGTATAATCCCTGAATCAGGACCACACCTGATATTTGTTACACTCTTTGCCGAAGGTGCCGCTCCTCTCAGTATATTACTAGCAAGCTCAATTGCCCAAGATGGACACGGTATGTTGCCTCTATTATCACATTCACGCCTCGCCTTCCTCGGAATAAAAGCAATCAACATACTCATTGCACTTACCGTCGGTCTACTCGGCTACTATACGGGATGGTAATAAGAAGAATAAATCGGAAACGGCAACCATGAATTTGGCAATTGACATAGATGCAGAAAAACTTAAGTCTTTTTGTAATAAAGCCTTACAACTGAAGCGAAGACTAAACCCTATGATCCATCAAGTTCCATGCACAAAACTTGCGACCAAAACAATTAACCTATATTCGGCATCAGCACTATGTTTAGCTATCATTCCCAATATTACACAGAAGCAAAATCACATATTCTTAGCATAGACCACATTTACATAGTATGGATATCATATCTCAATCATTAATCCTAACTCGAATCTTGTAAAAACTATTTTTTGTAGATAAAGGTTCATTAGTATATCCTATAGTTTCACCTGTACCCAAAATATTAGTGACTACATCTTCCCAAATCAGCATAGAATTTGTTGACACAGCAACAGAATAAATACGCCCCGTTACTGATAACCAAGCGACAACCGGCATTGTATTGCTGACAACAGCAAGCTGTTGCATGCAGAAAAACCTAGTATTATCATTAAGGTCTGTACCAGCTATTACTTCATCTCCATCATTTTGATTATCACCATCACTATCAGAATTCGCTGGATTACTATTTAACAAATATTCATCCGCATTTGAAAGACCATCTCCATCAACATCTTCGGCATCATCATGAGTTAAGTTCCCAAAATATAAAATTTCCCAATCATCATCCATACCATCACCATCACCATCTCCTAAGATCGTAAAAACATGAACACTCTGCAACAATCCCACGGAATTACTTGGATTTGATAAAGACAGCTCCACCGTCTCATCCCCCTCAATCAAAGCATCATTTGTAATAGCAACAGAAATAGCTATATTAGTCATGCCAGGTTGAAAAACTAAAGATCCTTCGGAAACAGAGTAATCAACTCCATTTGATGCAGTTCCACCACTAACGGCAAAATCTACCGTAACCGTTTCAACCTGCACAGGACTTAATTGAATATCAATTATAACAGGAGAAACGTCTTCAGAACCAACTGAAAAAGCATTCTTAAATTGAAGTATACCATTCTCAACCCTAAAATCATTTTCCACAATCACCGTGTACGTATCATTTGAGAAGGCTACTATTTTGTAATCATTGACAGGCAGATTCACATTCAAATCAATACTGTCAGAATCTTCAATGTAACTCCAGGCGTAAATATTACTTGAAACATGAGTGGTTCCGCTTTTGAAAATAGCAATCCAGTGATTGCTGTTATGCTCAATGTTTGTAACATTTACAGTAATCACATTTTCATCTGTGGAATAAACGGCCCTTTCTGTGCTAATTTCCGGCATCATATATTCAACCACACTAAATGTATCTTCGGCAATCACCGTGTACGTATCATTTGAGAAGGCTACTATTTTGTAATCATTGACAGGCAGATTCACATTCAAATCAATACTATCTGAGTTTTCAATATAACTCCAAGCATAAACATTACTTGATACATAGGATGCCCCACTCCTGAAAATAGCAATCCAATTGCTGCTGTTATGCTCAATACTTGTCAGATTTACTGTAATTACATTTTCATAATCATAATAAATGTCCTTTTCTGTTGTAACAGCAGCTTCAGGGGGTAATATTGTGTCCTCAAGATCTGCAGAAAATACATGTAACCATTCTTCCAAGTTGCTATATCCATCATTATCATCATCATCGTGAGGATTTGCCGGAATAGTCAGTACACGATAGTTATTCGTAAGTACAGGCATCCCTCCGACATCTTCCGGCTTATCGATAACTACACCGGTGCCATCTAGCAAATTAGTAATATTACGCAGGTCGTTCGCTTCTCTATCTTTAGGACGGGCTCCAACGTTGTCACAAATATACTGTTCTACTTCAAGTGTAGGTAAAACGGTTATACCACTGTAAGGCACGGGACTGACAGCTGCTTTTGGGTCAAAAGCCACATCAATTTGAGTATCATTATTATTCCACTGATCCTGCGGAATTACACCATTATAGGAATTTCCGCTTAAAAACACCTTTGCACCTGATGCCGTCCCACCCTGCACCCATACATGAGGATAATCATTTCTTGTGTCAAGACCACTTAATGACAAATTATTGATAACACTAAAATATGGTCCTACTGAAGCCGGGGGTGAATCAGGCTGTTTCGGCTGTGTGTATATGCCTTTATATCCCAAATTATAAACAATATTATTAATCATTACAATCTCACTATTTTCACTCACACATGGAGCTCTTCCCATAAAGTGAGCAAAGTAGTTTCTGATTAAATCAATATTATGTGCTTGAGGTCCAATCAATAATCCTGTGGAATGAGGTTCACCATGAATGGAATCATCAAGCCCCTCAGCAATAATACAGTTACTGATTGTTACGTCATATATATTAGAACTCCATAATGAAACCGTCTGATCTGTTCCCCAACGAAAACTACAATGATCAACAACCACATTTCTAGTCTCACCCACAGGATTATAACGCTCCCCCCAAATAACGAGACAATCACCCACATCCGTATCATCTCCGCGTGCGATCCTTATATGCTGAATTAATACATCTGAAGCAGCAACACTAAGACCGCCATTCTGTAACATAATACCTGGAGAAGGTGCAGTTTGCCCTGCAATTGTCAAGTAAGGATGCGTAATATAAAGATTGCTATTTAAACTAATTACTCCTGATACTTCAAACACAACCACACGCGGTCCGTCAGTAGTGACAGCATCGTAGAAAGAGCCTGCTCCACTTGAATTAAGGTTAGTTACTTTTATAATCACAGGGTCACCCGGACCTCCGTATGCAGCCCTAGTATCTGTTCCCGCACCTTGAGCTCCTGGAAAAACCGGAATAGCTAAAAGATTTTCTAACAGCAGCAACACAATGCCTACAATACCCCAACTGGTTTTACAAAACATAATCACTCCTTTTTTTAAATTTTCATACTGCCAATACTCGACCTAACTATCTGCTAAGACTAAACCAAACTCTTTGAAACTATTTGGTATGGTAACAGAAAAATTATAATACGCAAGTGATAATCCCGCGATAAAGAATCGCAACAGAATTCAGTAGCCAGAATTCAGAACACTGAACCCGGACCAATTCCACTAAGCTTTTCAGCCAAGCATATTACCGTTGAATTAATTTTGCTGTTGATATTTGTGTCTTGTATTGAATCTGTTCATTACGATTAGGATTAAGAAAACTCTACTAAACTGTTATTCGTAATTAATTCCCTTGCATAATTAACCAAAATAAATATATATTGCCTCGAAATGAAAACGCTTATAATAATACCCACTTATGATGAAAAAGATAATGTAGCTCCAATTGCGGAGGCTGTATTTACAAATCTCCCTGAAGCACATATTCTTTTTGTTGATGACAATTCCCCTGATGGAACCGGTGATATTCTGGATAAAATGTCATCAGAAAACAGTGCCATCCAGGTACTGCACAACGAGAAAAAGTCCGGTTTGGGTCGTGCCTATATTGGGGGCTTCAAATGGGCACTCGAAAAAGGCTATGACCTAATTTTTGAAATGGATGCCGATTTTTCTCATGACCCAGCAGAATTACCGAACTTCGTTAAAGCCGCCGAAAATGCCGATTTAGTGCTCGGCTCACGTTATGTTGACGGCATAAGAATAACAAACTGGCCTATCAGCAGGCTTATCCTTAGTAAAGGTGCATCATTATATGTTAGATTTATCACAGGGATACCAGCCACAGACCCAACAGGTGGTTACAAGTGCTATAGCAGAAAAGTGTTAGAAACCATTGATCTCGAAGACATTGTATCTAGCGGATATTCATTTCAAGTGGAAATGTCCTATAAAACATGGATGCTAGGATTCACTCTAACAGATATCCCCATCACATTTGTTGATCGCCGAGCAGGTTACTCAAAAATGAGCGGCGGTATCTTTAAAGAAGCTATATGGCTAGTACTAAAACTTGCCTTAAAAAATAGATTCAGAAGAAAACCACTTCAAAAACAGTGAACAGCTAGCAGTAATCAGTGAACAGTAATGAAGAAAAAAACCACCATTTTTGATATAATCAAAGCCATGCGCCCTAGACAGTGGACAAAAAATGCTGTTCTACTTGCTGCATTTATTTTTGCATTCTGGGATAAATCACAAGGACTGACTCTTCAAATCGGGCTCATCAGAATTATTCCAGCGGTTTTAATCTTCTGCCTTGTATCCAGTGGTATCTATATAATAAACGATATCCGCGATATAGAGTCAGACCGTATTCATCCCAACAAACGCTACCGCCCTATTGCCGCCGGAAATATCCCAATTAAAACAGCCTGGCTCATGGCAGCAATTCTTCTTATTGGCGGATTAATCGGTGCATGGTTTCTCTCTGTTCCATTCTTTATTGTAGTTAGCATATATATAATTATGCAGATAATATATTCCGCAGGACTAAAGCATGTCGCACTAGTGGATGTTTTTGTAATAGCAACCGGTTTCGTCCTGCGTGCTATTGCCGGTGCGGTTGTTCTCAACGTAAAAATATCACCTTGGCTACTTATCTGCACATTTATTCTGGCCTTATTTCTTGCCCTATGTAAACGTAGACACGAAATAATCAGCCTTAAATCAGATGACGCAACGCAGCGCAAAAGCCTAAACTCGTATGATGCAAGACTACTAGACCAACTTATATCAATCTCCGCAGGTGCCACTATTGTATTTTATTCCATCTATACACTTTGGCCGGATACAGTGGATAAATTTGGCACAAACGCACTCAGCTTCACGATCCCGTTTGTAATTTTCGGTATATTCCGCTATCTAGACCTAGCATATCGCCAAGAAAAAGGAGATCGACCAGATAAAATTCTCCTAACCGATATTCCCATAATGGCAACTGTTGCCCTTTACGGAATAACAGTTATAGCCATCTTTATTCTCAAATAACCCCATGAAATCCTAACGGCAATTAACCACTCACAAAACAATACCGTCCATATTTAGTCCATATCAGTCCCTAAAGTCCATTTTCGTCCACTTAAAAACGCTTTTCTTTATTTGAATGCTTGAACTTTTCTACATTTTAGTGCAAACTTACCGAAATTTATAACTAAAAAAAGGCAACTAAATGGACAACATAGATTTACTTGATACTGAAACAAAAGAAACTGGCCGATTTTTTCGGCTACTTGACTGGAGTGCATTCTGGACTGCAACGATTATAACATTCATCGTTTACCTTTACACATTAGCCCCGACAGTCACCCTTGAAGATTGTGGTGAACTAGCTGTTGCTAGTGACTATCTAGGCGTACCGCATCCACCAGGATACCCAATTTGGACCATCATAACCTGGATATTCACCAAAATATTTTCCTTTGTAACATACCAAGGACAACCAAACCCTGCTTGGAGCGTAGCTTTGGCTTCTGCCGTTTTCGGTGCATTAGCAGCTGGCATAACCGCCATGCTGATCTGTCGTTCCGGCTACGACATGTTAAAGGAACTAAGAAAGTCTTCGCATGTTGCTCATCTTACCAACGAAAAAGCTATATGCTGGATCGGCGGTGTCGTGGGTAGCTTACTATTTGCCTTTACCCCAGTCATGTGGTCGCAATCTGTTATTGTTGAAGTTTATAGTCTAAACGCACTTTTCCTAGTGCTAATATTCCTTTTAACCTATCAATGGATGTCTAGACCAAGCAATCATCTTCTATACATTACAGCCTTCATATTTGGGCTAGGTCTAACAAACTATCAAGTTTTATTACTGGCTGCACTACCATTAGTTTTTGCTATATTCATGCGCGACACCAAGTTATTCCGCGACTTTTTAATAACTGGTGCCCCTATTGGTTTAACCGTTGCCCTAATGAAACTTGGCTACATTCCAGAGGTAAAACATCCACTGGATATAACATGTTACGTCTATCTCAGTCTTAACTTCTTAGTATTGATACTTGCCGCCTTCCTTTTACCTCGCGGCAGAACAGTAGCATTGACCATTTTTCTAGTTGAAGTTGGTGTCGCTTTCTATGCTCTAATGCCTATTGTTTCCGACCTTCGTAACCCACCCATAAACTGGGGTTATCCGCGTACTTGGGAAGGTTTTAAGCACGCAATTACCCGTGGACAATATGAAAAAATCAAACCAACCGATATATTCACCGCACGCTTTATTCACCAACTCGGTGCCTATATGACTGACCTCCGTGTACAGTTCACCCTCCCCATAACACTACTGGGATTCCTTCCATTTTCAATTTGGACAATAAAACTTGCCGGCAAGAAAATAAATGCAATGTATGTTGCTATTCCGCTCTGTTTATTTGCCAGCGTTATGGCTTTAATAGAAAAAAGCATATTTCATACAACAAGCATGGCGTGGACATATAAGTTTCCGGCAGCTCTGGTTCTTTTAATATTATTAATCGGTGGACTCGCCATATTCGTCAGCCAAACCCGTGAACTTATCTCAAGACTACTAGGCAAAACTCATGCAGCAATATCAGAACGTATAACAGTAGGACTAGTCTTGCTCGGTGGTGCCGCTGCTTTTATGCTTATTGCAGCAATACTATTAGGAAAATCTATTGATGCAATTTCCCAACTAGGAAACACATCAATCAAACTTACAAGCAACCAAGTATGGTCTCTACTTGCTCAAGCTGGCGGCCTAATCCTATTAATCATCTTGCCTATCCTAATAGTCGGGCTACTCGCCTGGTTAATGAAAAAGAATTATCTCAAACTACAAATAGATATGAATTCACAACGTTGGATTATTGCAACGCTCCTGGGATTCTTAACTATGAGTATCCTTCTTATCGCTTTGGCTAACCCCAAAGGTGATATCCAAGACAACTTTATTCAACGCGTTAAATTCATATCATCCCATGCCTTATATGCATTCTGGATTGGTTATGGATTAATCTTCGGCCTAGCCGTTGCCGGAACAATTTTCAAAAAACAACCGCTTCTCCGGAATATAAGCATTGGATGTGCTCTTGTACTTTGGATAATTCCTATTCAGCAAAACGCCACCAACAAAGAGCTTATCCGCACATCCGGTGGGGCTGAGCAAAATGGACACGATTTCGGCTGGCAATTTGGCAACTACCAACTTCGTGGTGCCGAATCCATATCAGAAGAACTCTCACCAGACGAAGAGCCGTTGCCGAACCCAAGCTATCCAGAAGGAATGGAGCCAAATGCAGTATTCTTTGGTGGCACCGATCCGGGACGTTTTGTGCCCACTTATATGATTTACGCTGCACGAGTACGAGAAGATGTATACCTTATCACCCAGAACGCTCTTGCAGATAATACATACATGAGCGTTATGCGAGACCTATACGGTGATCAAATATGGATACCAGACCAAACCGATAGCGCCAAATCATTTCAACGATACGTAGAAGAAGTAAACAGTGGCAAGCGTCCACGCAATGCGGAACTCACAGTCGAAAATGGAAGAGTTCAAGTGAGCGGAGCGTTAGGTGTTATGGAAATAAATGGGATCCTAGCCCAAATGATCTTTGAACACAACAACTACAAACATGCCTTCTATGTTGAAGAAAGCTATGTCATCCGCTGGATGTACCCATACTTATCTCCACATGGCTTAATCATGAAAATAAATAACACCCGCTCCAACCTGAACAAAAGGAATGTTATCGACGATATGGACTTCTGGGATTGGTACACGCGACGCCTTTTTTCAAACGAAAAATTTATACGAGATATTGTCGCTCGTAAATCATTTTCAAAACTCCGTAGTGCTATCGCCGGCCTATACGCCAATAAAGGTATGTACACTCAGGCTGAAACAGCATTCCAGCAAGCTCGCACGCTTTACCCGCTTAGCCCTGAAGCTACATTTAGACTTGCCCAAGAAGTTATGCTACCACACCGCCGCATAAAAGATGCCTACGATCTTCTTATTGAATTCAGTAACCGCGACCCTGGCAGCACCAAAAGTAAGGGGTTTATCACTCACCTTGATAAACTCCTCAGACTTAAGGAGAAAACAAAAACCCTTGAAGCAAAGCAAAAAGAAGGTAAAATTGACATTCGCACAGCCCTTGAACTAATACAATGTTACCAACAAGGAGGAAATAATCAACAATTCGTACAACTCACACGCAAACTTCTAGCTCAAACAAACCTGCCACCAGAAGTATTCCTGCAAATAGCAGGGCTTAGCCTACGTGCAAAACAGTATAGAGAAATGACGGATGCACTCGCATTATGCGAAAACAAACTCAGTCCGCGTACACCATCTAATGTATACTTGGAAATAGCAAAAATGTACGCCGCTGCCAAACGCATGGATAAAATGCTACCTGCCTTAGAAAAGTATCTGCGCCTCAATCCATCAGACTGGAAAGCATGGTTAGATATGGCCAGCGTTCAATACAGCATAAAAAAAACCACTGCCGCCACAAGAGCAATGCAGGAAGCACTACGAACCGGCGGTGCAGAGGCCTTAAACATAATCAATAAAGATCAGCGTCTACAGGAAATAGCAAAACGTATACCGAGAAACAAAATGCTACCAAACCTTACAACCCTCCCCGGCATAATGCCACAACCGCTAAAATAGAACGTATCAAAGTCACAATTTTTCATAAGGCGACAGCCTTATGGAAATATTGTGGTACTTTTTGTTCTGTTGGTTAATTTTTTCTTGGTTGAGTTTGAAACACCGTCTGATGTTTTACCCCAAACTCACTTTTTTCTTTTACAGAACAGTACCATTGAGCAAAAAAGACCGAATATCATTATCCTAGACCAGCGTGATAACTGAAGCAAAGTCCCAGGATCACTTAGGAAATAAAACTTTTAATGCACCTGGCATAATACCAATATCTATTTCCGCTGGTGCATCTATCAGTTCACCATCAACTTGAATAGGCGTTGCTTTATCTCGATAAACTTTCATTTTCTTCAGTTGCCGTGTCTGAACACTGGAAAGGTTAGTAAGTGAGCCATCAAAAAGTTTATTAATCTGTGTTAGAACCCGCGCCACATCTTGCTGCAAGACAACTACCAGCTCCAACAATCCATCATCAGCTTCTGCATGCGGCGCAATCTTTGCACCGCCACCAAATTGCGTCATATTAGCAATCGTAAAAACCATAGGATCAACAAAGGTCTCCTCTTTTTTTGAATCAATACTTACAGTTATATCTTGAACTTTATATTGCAAGAATTCCTGAAAACCAGCAAAAATATAAGGAAGTACACCACGCATAGGAGATTTATCAAATGATTTAACAAATGCCGCATCCCATGCCATACTACATGTCACAAAGAAATAAAGCCCATTGACAATACCAACATCAATCGACTTCACTTCTGCAGTTGCCAAACTACGAACTGCATCATTTAATACTAACGGAATATCACAGTGCCGTGCAAACCCATTCCCGCTTCCACTTGGAATAACACCCAGCACAACATCGGTGCCAACCAACTCACGCCCAATGCTACTCACCGTTCCATCACCGCCAACCACAAGGATAGTATCAACGCTGTTAGCAATCGCACGCTTAACCTTACTTACACCATCCTCCGCACTAGTAGTAAATTGATAAAACAGATCAATCCCCGGCACATCCCAATACTTCTCAAACTCACGACGTAAAGCACTAAACGACCTAGGTAATCCAGATTTAGGATTAACCAACACAAGCACTTTTCTCAATTCTGCCTGCTCAAAATCTATTGCTTTTACACTCATAGTTTATTTTTAGTTCATCGTTAGATGTTAGAAGTTCATAGTTGGACATTCATTTTAGCTCATCGTTCAAACAACTCCCGCCACACCCTATGTGCATTTGCCAAAGCAACACCACGATGCGAAATACTATTCTTTTCCTTTTCACTCATCTCAGCAAAAGTACGAGTTTCGCCCTTCGGAATAAACAACGGATCATAACCAAACCCGCTATCACCTTGCTGGCATAACGCAATCTTACCCTCACAACATCCATCAACAGTCCTCGTCTCACCGTCAGGACTACATAGTGCAACCACACATCTAAATCTAGCAGTACGGTTTACTACACCAGCAAGTTCACGTAGCAATTTATCATTATTGGCCTTATAATCAACATTATCACCTGCATAGCGGGCAGAATAAACCCCTGGTGCACCACCTAAAGCATCAACTTCAAGGCCGGAATCATCCGCCAACGTCCACTCGCCACTGAACCCTGCCAACTCTATCGCTTTCTTGGTTGCATTACCAACAAAACTATCCTGATCCTCTTCAACTTCCGGCAATTCAGCGTAATCACTCATATCAAGTAACTTGAGATTAGGAACCGAGAAAATAGCCCTAATCTCCACCAATTTATGTGCATTACCAGTCGCTATAAATAAAGTTTCAATCATAGTCAATAGTCCCTACCCAAAAAATGGTGACTTCTCAATAAATATATTTATATACATCACCACTGGGCTTGCCACAGTGGGATGATGATTGCTTAATGCTTATAAAACAGAGCACTTGCAAAACTAACCATTTGCAATTGCCAACGCTTCCTCAATGACCTTTTCTGTTCGCCGACCATATTCAATATAAGTACGATAAGCAACTTCTTCATTAGTAATAGTCTTATCTTCATGAACCACTGCTGACAAATGCGGCTCAATTACAATACCACCATCATAGCCACTTTTAAAGAGATCAGTAAGAGTCTCCAATTCTAATGAAATGCCTTCACCCGGATAAGTATGTTCACCCTCACCACCGTCGACCGGTCCCGTATGTGACTTAATATGAACATAATCAATAAACGGCTTTACTCTCGTATACCAATCCCAAGTGTTTGTAGCACCATGTGAAGGAGGATTCCCCGTATCATAAGCAGCACAAATAGCAGGCGAATCGACCAATTCAAAAAACTTACCGTAATTTTCTGCCGATTGACTAGCCCATCCATCACAATTCTCTACAGCGATAACAATACCACCATTTTCGGCAATTTTCGCTAACTCCTTATAACGCCTAACAACCTCATCACGCCACGCATCATCATCTAAGCCATCATTAGGCCAAGTCATACCACGAATATATTTAGTACCCATCTTATTCATACGCGGAATACACCGCTCTAGAGTTGTAATACTTGCCGACAATGGTTCCGATATTTTTGTTGCCCAATTAGCAATACCACCCTCAAAACACGACACCGTTAAACCGGCATCCTCTAAATCAGCATAAATAGAATCAAACACCTCATCGCTAACATCCGTAAACTGACAACCATCAATATTACGAAGATCAATATGACTCCACCCTAACTCCTTATGTGCCCTAATTTGTGTGGCAAGATCAGCACCCGCCTCATCTGCAAAACCTGAGATAAACATACCAACTCCTTTAATTTACTATTTTTCATTAATAAGATGTACATCCTGCTGTGGAAACGGAATCGAAATACCCTCCGCATCAAATTTTTCTTTTATTGATTTATTTGTATCAAACAATACCGTCCAATAATCTGCACTCTTAACCCACGGGCGCACAACAAAATTAACACTACTATCCGCAAGTTCAGAAACACCAATTGTCGGTGCAGGATCTTTCAGAATGCGGTCATCAGAAGCAAGCAGCCCCTCTAATACACTCTTAACTTTATTAAGGTCATCGCTATAACTTACCCCTACAACCAAATCAATACGACGTGTTTCTTTCGCTGAATAATTAACAATATTATCAGCCATAATTTTACCATTGGGAACGATAATCTTTTTATTATCGCCTGTGCGCATTTCAGTAGTAAAAATACTTATACCTTCAACAATTCCACTGATTCCACCACCCTCAATAAAATCCCCACACTTAAACGGCTTAAATATAATCATCAACACACCTGATGCAAAATTCGCTAATGAACCCTGTAAAGCCAAGCCAACAGCAAGACCAGCCGCACCAAGAATGGCAATAAAGGACGTTGTCTTTATTCCGAGTTTATCCAATGCCGCAACAATAACAAACGCCATCATTACGACATAAGACAAACTGCTAACAAAAGAAACCAAGGTTTCATCAACTTTTCTTTTCTGCATAATTTTACTAATCAAATTACGTAAAACACCTGCAACAATACGACCAATAATAAATATCAGAATAGCAAACACAACATTTAAACCATGTGTAGCCAATAATCCAATAACCTTCTGTACAACTTCATTCTCCATCATTACTCTCCTTTTTATTTGTCGCTGATCCATCATCAACAACATTATATAATAATTCCCGTTTATTTAAATAGTTTTTAGCACGATCAGTATTTTTAAATGTATAAGTAAGTGCATTCAAACCAATTGCAACAATAATTCCTGTTAAAAGTAATCCCGAAAATGCGATTAGAATGGCAAATAGCTTTGAACGATTACGCCGAGGCGGAAAATCTCCATATCCAACTGTAGTAGCCGTTATGCAAGAATAATAAAATGTATCAATTCGTGACCAACCCTCAAGTCTGCCCACAAAATAACCTAACAAGGCAATAAAAACTACCAGTGCACTCAAAACAGGGCTCGTAAACTGAATACCAACCCAATAATACTTAAGAAACGTTATTGTGAAATCCATTATGTTCCTTTATAAAATTTCGGTCTGCCACCCGTAACTCGTAGAAAAACAGTATATAATTCCCCGTTGCTTTAGTAAGCTTTGGAGAACCCCATCCTCTCATTTCTTCGCTACAAACAAAGGGTGGTGCCGGGGGGGGGACTTGAACCCCCACGATGTTACCACCGGCAGATTTTGAGTCTGCTGCGTCTGCCATTCCGCCACCCCGGCCTAAAACTCAATATGCATAAAAGACAAGCATTAACTGCTGGCAGAGCAGATAAAAACCTTTTATTACTGAAATCGAAAGAGCTTATATCACATACTACCATCGGTGTTCAATATATTTATTTTTTTTGTATAAAATATATTTATCTACAATGCGGAAACTACCATTACGAGGGATACTCTGTCCCTCTCCTAGTTTACCTAGGGGAGACAATAGATTGATCACTGCAAAAAGGACAAAACCTCACCAACAAGAAACAGTGAACCCGTTATACATACCACACCCTCCTCGGCTTCAGCCCACTGTTCGGCGGCCTGTATGGCATCAGGCAACACCATAGTAGTAGACGGTACACCAACGGCGGTAGCGGCGTTTAAAATCATCTCCGTCGGCATATTGCGTTCATTATCAATTGGCACAATCCAAAGTTTCTCAATTATGCCTGAAAAATACTGCAAAAATTCCTGTGCATCTTTATCACCACACATTCCAACTACCAATCCCACAGATCTGCCATTAATATTATCCTTTAAGGCCTCCACCAATGCTTTTGCTGCGTCAGGATTATGTGCACCATCAAGTATAATTGGCGGATCATACTTAACTACCTGGCAACGACCAGGCCAAGCGGTAGTGGCAATACCTTGTTCTATTGCATCGTTATCAATATCAAATTCACCTAGATTCCGTAAAATATCAATTGCAGAAATCGCAGTAGCCAAATTCTCAAGTTGAAACCTCCCTAGTAATGGAAAATTTACAACACCAGAACGATATCCCTTAGTATCAATAGTAACTTTTTGCCCCGACAAATCGGTAGATTTACTACAAACTGATACAGATCCAACTGAATCTAAACACAAGCATCCTAGTTCTTCAGCAATTCGCTTTATGACATCAAGCGCCTCCGCATCCATCGCACCAGCGACAACTGGTCTACCCTGCTTGATTATTCCAGCTTTTTCAAATGCGATCGCCGCAAGATTATCTCCCAAATATTGCGTATGCTCTAGACTAATACGAGTAATAACAGAAACTATTGGATCAACAACGTTAGTTGCATCCAACCGACCGCCCATACCGGTTTCTATTACAGCTATATCAACATTACTCCTCTTGAAATGCTCAAAAGCCATTGCCGTAGCACACTCAAAAAAAGTAGGTTCCTGCCCCATGGTTGATGTTACTTTATCGGTAACAGCTTCTATCAGACCAACTAGCGTCCCTAATTCTTTATCCGTTGCAGGAATACCATCAACTTTAAATCTTTCATTAAATGTGACTAAATGCGGGGATGTATATAAACCGACCTTATAGCCAGCAGCAGTCAATATAGAACAAATAACAGCACTTGTAGATCCCTTTCCATTCGTACCTGCGACATGAACGACAGCAAATTCTTTTTCAGGATTCCCCAGCAAATCAAGAAGTGCTGACTCAATATTCAGCCCCATTTTTATACCAAAGCGATGACGCTTAAATAAACGAGCTAACCCTAATTGCAATTCATAGTTTTTCATTTATACATTTACCAACAATAAAAAATACCAACTTCAGAATGTAGGCTAAATAGTCTTGTCATAACTATATATGTTAATGTGAATAAAACTACCTCTTCCCAAAAAGAATCGAACCTAATCTAATCCAGGTGGCACCCTCTTCAATAGCAACCTCAAAATCGCGCGACATACCCATCGATAATTCAGGCAAATCAAATCCCGTTGCATCTCGCAGTTCATCGCGTAATTCACGTAAAGCAACAAAATGCGGACGAGCATCTTCCACGTCTTCAGTAAAAGGTGGAATCGTCATCAGGCCAACTACATCCACATTAAACAACGAACCAGCACCCTCCAAAACCGCAAGCACGTCCTCCGGCTTTAGACCCGATTTACTAGCCTCACCCGAAACATTAACCTGCAAGCAAACGGGTATAACTTTACCAATATTTTTGCAAGCATCATCAACAATCTCCAATAACCGCAATGAATCAATCGAATGAATCATCGAAAATAGCCCCACAGCCAAACGAGCCTTATTACTCTGCAAATGCCCTATCAAATGCCAATCCAGCGAACTCGGACACATCCCAATCTTCTGCCGAGCCTCTTGAATACGATTCTCGCCAATAACAGTAACCCCAGCCTCCGCCGCCTCACGAATTGCCTCCGGGCCATGCTTCTTACCCACCGGCAACAAATTAACAGAATCAACACTACGCCCACAACGTTCACATGCGACAACCATCCGCTGCCGCACATTTTCCAAATTTTCCATAAAACTCATAATAAACTCACATTAAGAACTACTAATATATATAATCACCTTTTAACAGAATTGGATATAGCAATTACAACATCCGAGCTTGCCAGCTTTCTAACAGTTCTCTTGATAATTTCCTTCCCATCTGCCTGTTCTGAAACAGCTACAATTGTTGCAATTAAATCTTGATAAAAAAATTCATCACCAGTCAAACGATACCAAAAAGACTGCCCAACAAAAATAGGATGATGATAATCGTTTTCAAGACATTTATAGTGACCACTTAATTCATTCTTACCACCATATATCACACAAATAATTAGATCGTCATTTGCAATGCGTAAATTATTTGTCTTAGCCAAACGAATAATGCCCCCAAAATGCTCATGAATGGTTTTTACATCATCTTTATTAATCGTGTTCGGACCAGCTTTAAGCTGACAATATTTTTTCTGTTTATCAACTTGATCCACAAACTCTATATCAATCCCCGGTATAGCACTCCCAAAAGATGATAATACCTCAGTTGAAAATTTTTGCATATTAGTTCCAAAAGAAGTTGTAATAGATTGCCCAAGAACACGAGGATAAATTAACGCCTTTGCAATACTCTCTGGAGAACAATTTCCAGTTAAATAACTAGCAAGATATGATACCAGAAATGGATTAATATTAAACTCAGATGGGTTTGATAATTTTTCTGTATTCTTAATATGATTATCAACAAGGGAAGACAAAAACCACTCTTGGGCTTTTTTTAGGATTTCAGATTTTTCATTAGTATTCATAAAGGTATTGTTGGATATATAATTGATGTTGACAACAATATTTTTATTTGCAATAAAGTAACCATGCACAAGGTTGTATAATCTTAATGAGGATATAATGAAAGATTTTTATAAAATATCAGAAGTTGCCGATATGCTATCGGTGTCAAAAGAAACATTGCGTAGATGGGATCGTAACGGTAAAATCAAAGCAATAAGACACCCTGTTAACAATTACAGGGTATACCCAGCTAAATCATTAAAAGTATTTGAACAACTTGGTTTCTTATTTACAACCGAAGATCGCCCCGAACCAGAAGAACCACACAGAGACTTCAAAGCAATTGAACTTTTTGCCGGTGCAGGCGGATTGGCTTTAGGCATGGAAAATGCAGGTTTGAAATGCCAGATGCTTAATGAAATTGATCATTGGGCGTGCGAAACTCTTCGCACAAATAGACCACACTGGAACGTTGTAGAACAAAACATCAGCGAACTTGACTTCACTCCATTTAAAAATAAAATTGATGTGATTACAGGCGGGTTTCCGTGTCAGTCGTTTAGTTATGCTGGTAAAAAGCTAGGACTACAAGATACTCGCGGCACACTTTTTTACGAGTTTGCACGGGCAGTCAAAGAAGTTCAACCACTTATAGCTATTGGTGAAAATGTACGTGGTCTAGTAAGCCATGAAAATGGGCGGACTTTAGCTGGCATGATTTCCGTATTGAGAGAAATAGGATATGACGTCTTAACACCACAAGTTCTCAAAGCAATTCACTATAAAGTTCCACAAAAACGGGAACGCCTCTTTCTTGTAGCAATAAAACGTGGAACTGGCATTGATTTCCATTACCCCAAACCTTTAAAAGATTTATATTCATTAAAAGATGCTCTTAAAGCAGGTCGCCTTTATTCTAATGATGTTCCTGATTCTGCGGGGCAAAACTATCCCAAACGGAAAAAAGAAATTCTAGAAATGGTTCCACCTGGTGGTTGCTGGAGAGACCTACCAGAGAAAATCCAAAAAGAATACATGATGAAAAGTTATTATCTCGGAGGAGGGAAAACGGGCATGGCTCGACGAATAAGCTGGGATGAACCAAGCCTAACTCTCACTTGTAGCCCTGCTCAAAAACAGACGGAACGATGTCACCCCGACGAAACTCGACCATTCACCATACGCGAATATGCCCGAATTCAAACTTTTCCCGACAGTTGGGCATTTTGCGGTCCAATGGGCTCTCAATATAAACAGATAGGCAATGCCGTCCCCGTTAATCTTGCATATTACATGGGTATTGAAATTATACGTGCCCTTAATGCACATCACATAACCGAAATATGTAAACACCCTAACAATTTCTCAAAATCATCATATATAGCAGCCTAACAATGCCCATTATAATATTTATGCAGTTTCAACTTAAAAAAACGAAAATACATAATTTTAATCAAAATACTCGTCACATAAGGAGCGGCGAGTGACACCTAGCCCAGCTAATCATAACGAAACTCTTCCGTCCAAAGCCCTAGACAAAGTCAGAGAATCAGAATATATAATCCCGCTACCTGATGGTAACCCTGAAGCAATACGACTAATCTTTATCTCAAAATTCTTTAACATATCAGAAATATAAGCCGCAGTAGAATCACCCTCAACATCAGTGCTTAACGCCAAAATCACCTCACTAAACTTATTGTCTGCAAGACGTTTACGCAAAACATCAAATCGCAAATCACCAACACCATCACCTTTCATTGGCGATAGCTTACCCATAAGTGCATGATATCTGCCATGAAAACTACCAGAACGTTCAATCATCATAATGTCATTCGGTGTTTCCACCACACACAAAACATCATCACGCTGTAGGTTAGTACATAAACGGCACGGATCACTATCAACCGAAGTAATACTACCGCAAAGCGAACAACAGCACAGCTCTCGCTGTGCTTCGTCCATCGCCGCAATTAACTCCGACATCATCTGCTTACGATCAAGAACCAATCGCAACGCCATCCGTTCCGCCGAACGACGCCCTATGCCTGGCAATTTACTCAGTGCCGCAGATAATCTATCTAAAGATGCCATCATCCACCCAACATATCAGCTAGTCCACCTAGACCACCGGTCATATTAGACATTTCAGCACCAGCCATTTTCTTTGCTGAATCAAGCCCTGAATTAACAGCACCGGCAATCATCTTTTCTACCTGCTGAAGACTTTTGGCCTCTAAAACAGCAGGATCAATTGTGATCTGTTTAATTGTCATATCTCCAGCCGCAACCACAGTTACCTGGCCATTTTTCACTTCAACTGTACGTTTAGCAAGTTGCTTCTGCATTTTCTTCATTTGACGCTGCATTTGTGCAGCTTTCTTCATCATTCCTAATGGATTAGCCATCTTATTATCTCCTTATTTTTAATTAAACTTATCAAAAGTTTATCATTCATCGCTTAGCCCTCAAGCCCTTATTTCCATCAAATAGCCATTAAACATATCCATAGCCTCCTGAACCACCGGCAATCGTCCCCAATCCCTTAATTCCTTAGAGTTGTTTTTTACCTTATTAGGCTCTTTTTTTTCTACCGTCTCCGATTGTTCTGCAATATTAACATCATCAACCATCTTTTTTTCTGCTAAAACAGCACTAATATCAGCTGCCTCAAATTCAACTACCAATTTACGTTTCAAAAAGTCACCAATAACCCGTGCCACAATTGCATGATTATGATGCTGACTAAAATTGGCAAGATCCTCGGAAAAACCCGCATCACATCCTATCAAAACCTTCTCACCTGTTACCGATAACGGGATCGTATCCACTAAACTAGACCGCATAAGCGGAACAATACGAGAGATTCTATCAATTATATCACTCCAATTTTCAGTTAGTGCCGACAATTCCTCAGCCGCAGAAACCTTCGGCACTGCATTTTCCTCAACCGGAACTTCCGCCACATAAGGTATATCTACACTTTCGGTAACTAGCGGCACTACAGCTGGCACAACCTCTTCTGGAGTTTTTCTCGCTATATTCTTTTCTGCAGCTTCCACTTTTTGCGGCTCTGAAATAACCGATGCCGGCATTTTACCGGCTAATGCTTTTTTTGGCGATACACCAGATCCAACCTCACCAGCGACACTTCCGTCACCACCACTCAATGCAAGAACCTTATCCAAAATCTCCTCAAGCGAAACAACCGTTGCAGCCCTTGCACAGCGAATCAAGGTCGTTTCCAACAATGTACGCCCAGAAAGTGCAACCTTCATGCGACCATCTGCCGCAGTCAGAATCTCTATCACCCTAACCATCCGACCGCTATTAGTCCGTTCCGCCTGCTTTTGTAAAATATTTATCTGCGATCCAGGTAAGTCAAGAGCCTTTGCCGCACCTTTAACATACAAACAGACCAATAAATTACGGAAATAACCAATCAACTCCATAATAAGACGTCGCAAATCCTTGCCAGATTCATCAAGCTCAGCAACCATAGTGAGAATTTCCTGCACATTACCATCAATAATCCAATCAGCAAAATTCTCCATTACACTACGAGCAACAAGACCAAAAACTGCCAACACATCACTCTCAACAATTGCATTACCCCTAAATGCAATAAGCTGATCAAGAGCAGATTCCGCATCACGCAAACCACCTTCCGCACCACGTGCAATTGCCAATAATGCATCTTCATCAATCTTAACACCCTCATCATCAGAAATCAGGCGCAACCGCTCCATAATTAGATTCGTCGGTATTCTACGTAAATCAAACCTCTGACAACGTGAAATAATAGTGGCCAACACCTTATCCGGTTCCGTCGTGGCAAAAATAAACTTAACATGCGGTGGCGGCTCTTCCAGCGTCTTCAACAAAGCATTAAAAGCCGCAGTTGTCAACATATGGACTTCATCAATAATATAGATTTTAAAAGGTCCACGTGTTGGTGCATACCTAACAGCCTCACGCAGCTCGCGAACTTGATCAACGCCATTATTTGATGCACCATCAATCTCAATAACATCAAGATTATTCCCTGCAGTAATTTCTTTACAAGAATCACACTTATCACAAGGAGTGCCGGTAGGACCCTCAGCACAATTAAGAGCCTTTGCAAATATTCGTGCCAGTGATGTTTTCCCAATACCACGTGGTCCCACAAAAAGATATGCATGTGCAAGACGATTATTATCAATCGCATTCCGCAAAGTCTGCGTAACATGCCCCTGCCCAACCACATCTTCAAACTGCTGCGGCCTCCATTTTCGTGCTAAAACTTCATAACTCATAGTTAAAATCCCTACATTCACAATAAAACTGATTGAATCAGCACTAACTGTACTCAAATCCAACATTATATGACAAGAATAATTAAGTAATTTTGTAAAATGAGAATTACTGATTAAAAAGTAATACCATTTGACGAAACATAGCTAATGTGCAAGAGTTGTTTATCGAATTTGATATTGATTATCTGGAGAAGTAAAAAATGGAACGTGAATTTAATGTAACCGGCATTTGTGTGCCGGATAAACACTATATGGTTGATATTTCCCGTAAATTTGATCAGGTGATGCATTTGATTGAAAAAGGGAAATACTTTGCCATAAATCGCCCGCGGCAGTATGGCAAGACTACTATGCTGGATAAGATTGAGCGAATGCTTGATGATAAATGCATTCTAATATCGCTTTCTTTTGCCGGTGTGGGTGACACTATATTTGAAGATGAGCAATCATTCAGCCCGCGCCTGGTCGAGATGTTTGCGGATAGTCTTGAGATGTTTCATCCGGAAACCGCACAACTTATTAGAAATATTAATTGCGATGTTAGCAACCTCAAAACACTGGCAACCTTCATCACCAAGTTCGTGCAAAAAGTTGATCGTGACGTGGTTTTACTGATAGACGAAGTTGATAAAGCAAGCAACAATCAGCTTTTTGTGAGTTTTCTGGCAATGTTTAGAGATAAATACCTGCTTCGTGAACGTGGTAAGGATTTCACATTCAAATCCGTAATTCTGGCAGGTGTGCATGATGTAAAATCACTGAAACTCAAGATTCGTGAAGGCGAGGAAGTAAAGATAAACAGCCCGTGGAACATTGCGGCTGATTTTAATGTGGATATGAGCTTTAATCCGGCAGAGATCAAAACCATGCTGGTTGATTATGCCGAAGAAAATGAAGTGAAGATGGATTTTGATGCTCTAGCAGAACGTATTCATTACTACACCAGCGGCTACCCGTTTCTAGTAAGTAAAATTTGCAAGAATATAGATGAAGAAGAAGCCGACCAAAACTCGGATTACGATCCCAAGCATTGGACACTTGATGATATTGACTGGTCATTCCGATGGCTGACGCGGGAAGTTTATACGACAACAAACTTTGATGATCTTGCAAAGAACCTTGAAAATAATACTGATCTTTACGAACTAGTTTATAATGTTGTCTTTGGTGTTAAGGAACATGGCATGATATTTTCTGCCCTCGACCCAGTGGTAAATCTTGGATGCCTCTATGGTATTTTGTGTGAGAGAAACGGAAAAGTTGCTATTCATAATCTGGTTTACGAACAAATTATTGCCAATTACATGAGATCTCGTAAAGTGACGCGTGACGGTGGTTATCATATCATCGGAGTGTCAGGTGCATTTGAGAATGATGTACGTTTAGATATTAACAAAATACTGTTAAAATTCCAGGAATTCATGAAAGAGCATTATTCAGACAAAGATGCATCATTTCTTGAACGTGAAGGACGGCTGGTCTTTATGTCATTCCTAAAGCCAATAGTCAACGGCAAAGGCTTTATGTGGAAAGAACCGGTAGTGTCCGATGAACGGCGTATGGATATTGTGGTGACATTCGGCAAAAATCAAAAAGAGGTAATCGAACTCAAAATCTGGCGTGGTAATAAATACCATCAGCGTGGGCTACAGCAACTATCCGACTATCTAGACTTCCAAGGTATCAAAACGGGCTACCTGCTGATTTTTGATTTTAATAAGAACAAGCAATATAAATCAGAACAAATCCGCTTTGCCGATAAAGATATATTTGCCGTTACAGTTTGATAAATCTTTGGCACTACCCCGTACAACGGTGCTCTGTGCCGTTATGCCCTGATTACAACAACCCAGAAGACTGTTTTACCGCCGTGCAAAAAATATTTAGCCGCAAAGGAACGGTAAACCAAATTTTTAATTTATAATTTGCATAAACACCATAATATGTATAAAGATAATAGGATGATTACAAACAAAATATTTTCTGATAAATGTACACAGTATATACTACTGTTAATTCTGGGACTCGCAATTGCACTGGCTTTTCAAGTTTTACATGCACCATTCTTTTTAGATGACATCCCACAAATTGAACATGTAAATTCTTTTTCCTCACCAAAAGAAATATTTTCTCCTGACACCTTTGGCTTAAAACGTCCGGCAAAGAATCTTATTTTCTGGTTAGTGCTACAAACCGGTACTCATGCAGTTATAACTGCACATAGTATTTTATTGACTCTATACATCGCCACAATATTTATATTGTTTTTCTGGTTTAGACTGTGGACACCAACCACAAAATGGGCAGCAATAGGCACAGGAATATGGGCACTATCGCCAACTTTGGTTTCCAGTATAGCATGGCTAAGCTGTGCAAACATTCTAGTCAGCATGATTAGTGTCCTTGCTGGACTTATATGTTGGGAATATGCACGGCATAAACAAGAAAAAGCCGAAATCATAAAATCATACGTACTATTTAGTCTAAGTATCATTTTTTACGCTCTTGCCTTTAGTGCTTATGAAGCAATCATTATATTTCCATGTCTTATAGTAATACAGGACATCATGATTAAACGACGCTCATTGTCTAAAAAGATAATAATGCCCTATCTTGCACTTACGATCATAACACTCATACTACTTCTTGCACGCGGCAAATTAACCCCCATGGGCAACTCATGTATTATTGGAGTAACAAAAAGTTGGCAGCTTCAATTTGCATCTCCATTTTTCATGTTAAGTCATATTAAGCTATGGCTATGGCCATTTGCATCCCAAGAAATCATGCGAACTTTTATATGGGGCAAGACAACATCAATGTTATTATTAACTAGTGCATGGATATTGCCTCTTGTATTAGGGGTTGCTACTATTAAACTGTACCGTCAATACCCAGAAATTATTGCTGGAATAGCATGGAGTATAATATCACTAATCCCAATGTGTAATATAATCCCACTTTACTCAGGGCCATTTGCAGATTACTACATGACATTATCAAGTGTGGGATTATCACTTAGCATTATCTTTATAATAAAAAACCTTCTTGATTTCTTATACTCCTCATCAATACTTAGATCGCATAAAATAATAGCCATAACTGTTCTTATTATAATTATATCTAGCAGAACTGTAGGCGTAATTTCAACATTCACTTGGACTCAAGCCTGGAATAATAACACCATTCTTTTGCAACGTTCTATCCATGCACATAAGTTCGCATTCCACGCACAGGCTGAACTTGCGCGATTATTAACAATAGACAATCAACTTGAGTATGCAGAAGAGCTTGCAATAAACTCACTTAACGGAGCAGATGATTTTATATTGCCACGGAATGTACTAGGCGATATAAAGCGTAAACAAGGACATTTTAATGAATCAGAGAAGTGGTATAAAAAAGTTCTGCATATAAATTCACAAAATATGTACGCACACATATCTCTGGCAAATCTGTATAACGACAATCTCAACAACAAAGAACTTGCCAAACAACATTTTCTCACAGTAATCAATTATAAACAAAACAATCAATACCGAGAAACAGCATACATTAACCTTTCCATAATCTTCGGTATCGACGGAAAATATGATCAAGCAATTACCCTGCTTAACAAAGCACTCCTGGAATTCCCCGAATCCAAAGCCCTACATAATAACCTGAAAGTAACAACCAAACTTAAAAATTCTAAATAAGCAATAAATTAATTATTATTTATGATTGTATAAACGGATGCTAAACGGTATCTTAACAAAATAATGCTGTGGTTCTCACTAGATATAAAAGAATAAAAGGTGATTTCTCGGAAAATATTTTATGGTCGGGAAGTTTTCCCAACCTACATGTGAAACGAACAAAAGTAGTTCGGGAAATATTCCCGACCGAGTGAGTTTTTGAGTTACAATAAAAGGAAATAAAAAAATATGGATACTTACATCAAGAAAATATCAAAAATAATATTCAGTACATTACTAACAACAGTAATCCTTTTATTCACCGGTTGCGAAGATAGCGGCAGTAAGGTTGCTGGAGATACCGGCGAAAATGACATCAATGTTGCTGTAGCACTTGGTGATAGTATTACCGCCGGTCAAGGCGTCGCTCCATACCCCGGCATTCTTGCAGGAATGTCCGGCAAACAAGTTGTAAATGCCGGTAGCGGCGGGACAAGAGCTGATAGCGGTCCTGGTCGTGCCCAGTCACTACTAAACCAATATCACCCAGCATATTTATTTATTCTACTTGGAAGCAATGACGCAATACATGGTGGAGATCCTGCCGCAGTAAAAGGTGCACTTGCTTCAACCATCGGCGTTGCAATCGACCACCAGACAATTCCGATCATAGGAACTATCCCACAGATGGTAAGAGGCCATGCAATATTCAATGGTGGAGTAAAAGCCATTAATAACGAAATAAGAAACCTAGCCGGCGAAACAGGAACAGCCCTTGTTGACCTTGAAGGCGTAGTAGGTCCAGACATGTTGCAGGCAGACGGACTGCACCCAACACAAGCCGGACAAGAAGCAATCGCTAGAGCCATTGCCGGAGTGTTCTAAGAACAGCTTACCCTCTCCTCAACACCATTGCAATTCTACTTGGCAAATATATCTTTATATAGTCGTGTTTAACCCTGTTTTCGACAACCGAATATGTCGTAAACTCCTGCCCTAACTCTATTCTGCCCATTCCACCAAATCTATATTCATCGCTATCCAAGACATGTTGATATCTACCCGGCAATATCTCTACAGGATAATCAGCAAATGATGCCACAGGATTAAAATTGAAAAAGAAAAAGAAACCTGCACGTTCAAAAAAGAGCATTTTATCTTCGTTATGATGCCATAAATAACGTGCTAATTTGGTTTCCATTATCTTGTTATCAGCCATCAGAGCAAGCATAGCTTTATCAAAATCTGCAAGGTAATGATATTTCAGTTCCTGATCGTCCCGTAAATGCCATTGCCGACGTGCATAATGGTGCGACCAGCCATTCCCCTCCCTTGGAAAATCCACCCATTCAGGATGCCCAAACTCGTTGCCGATAAAATTAAGATACCCGTGTCCCGCCGCCGCCAATGTTGCAAGCCGAATCATTTTATGCAAAGCCATACCGCGAGCAACAACATCATTTGGGTTATCAAATCTCATCTCAGTATATATCGCCGCATCAAGCAACTCTGAAATCATAGTCTTACCGCCAACAATTGCCTGATCATGACATTCCACATAACTAATAACTTTTTCATCTTGGCGATGGTCAGTCAATGCATGCCACATCTGCCCCATATCCCAATATTCATCCTGCACTTCTTTCAAAAGATGAAACCAATAATCAGGCATCCCCATAGCCAGCCGATAATTAAAACCACAACCACCATCGTCATCAGCCGCAACCAAACCAGGCATTCCACTAACATCCTCTGCCACAGTAATAGCGTCAGGACGGAGCGAATGAATCAAATCATTAGCAAGCGTAAGATAAGTCACCGCATCTTCATCAACGGCATCGCTAAAATAATCGGCATAATCCCCAAAAGCATTACCCAGCCCATGATGATGATACAGCATACTAGTGATACCATCAAAGCGATATCCATCAAAATGATATTCATCTAGCCAGAACTTACAATTGGAAAGCAAAAAATGTAAAACCTGATGTTTGCCATAATCAAAACATAATGAATCCCAGGCAGTATGCTCACCGCGTCCACCATCATGAAAATACTGGTAGCGTGTACCATCAAAAAAGCCCATTCCCTCAAGTTCATTTTTCACTGAATGAGAATGTATCATATCCATTATCACCGCAATACCGGCACTATGTGCTGCATCAACTAAAGCCTTCAGTTCTTCCGGCGTTCCATAGCGAGAAGATGCGGCAAAGAAGTTTGCAACATGATAACCAAAAGAACCATAATATGGGTGCTCCTGAATTGCCATAAGCTGAATTGTATTATAGCCAGCATCAATAATGCGCGGCAAAACATGTAACCTGAATTCATCATAAGTACCAACACCACCATGCTCCTGTGCCATACCGATATGTGCTTCATAAATAAGCGGTGGAACAGCCGCTCTTCTATATAATTCATTCTTCCATAAATATGGATTTTGAAGGTTCCAGACCTGGGCATTAAATATTTTCGTATTAACATCCTGCACGACGCGCCGAGCATAAACAGGGATACGCTCCCCGCTACCACCACCCCAATGCATCTTAAGTTTATAAAGCTGACCATGTTGCAGAGCATCTTCCGACAAAAATAACTCCCAAACACCATTATCAATTCTGCTCAATGAAAATTCCGATGATTCCTGCCAGTGACTGAATTCTCCAATCAAAGTAATGGCCTCTGCATTGGGAGCCCACTCTCTAAATACCCAACCGGCATCAATTTTATGTAAGCCAAAATATTCATGGGCAGAAGCAAATTCTGATAGCGAGCCGTCCCCCCCCGCAAGAGTAGACGCAACTTCATCGGCACGAACCCGACGATCCCTTATCTCATCAAGAAAAGGAACCAGATAAGGGTCATCCGCCAAACGTAAAGGTACAACACTTTTAATCAAAATACTCTCCATCCTTTCTCAGCAAAATAAGCCCCATCCCCCATTATAGGGTTGGCCGTCTCTGACCAACCTTATGTAGAACGTTGGCTCTATGAGCCAATCCTTTTCGCAGGAAAGCTCGCCTTCAGACGAGTTTTCAAACACAACTAGCACTTCGCCCCTCGCTTTCGGCTCACAGAGCCGACTCTACACATCTCTTAATCATTCTCTACTTTTTGCCAAATCTTTTCCCGTAGAACAACAAATTCCGTAAATCATTTTGTCAAAACATCTTTTCCCGTAGAGCAATAAATCCCTTAAATCATTTTGTCAAAACATCTTTCCCCGTATAGCAACAAATCCCTTAAATCATTTTGTCAAAACATCATTTTGTCAGAACATCTTTCCCCGTAGAGCAATAAATCCCTTAAATCATTTTGTCAAAACATCATTTTG
>CAMZLY010000201.1 GCA_947311825.1 uncultured bacterium | reverse complement strand
TATAGCATCTAGTATGCCAATAACAAACCAAAAAACTAACATCAGGACAACATACTGCGAATAAAAGAGATAACCCTAAAAAACAACTACGACATGTGCATAAACAGAGACAAAGAGGCACAGAAAAGAACTAAACAAAAACAAATACAGCGACATTATGGCACTATCGGTGATTTTATGGCATATAACTTTACCCTAATCAGTAAAGTCGCCATATTTTAAAACTTTAAAAAACCTTATTTTTTTTTAAAACATACTTGACTAATTAACCACATCTAGATTAGTCTACAAACAATGTAATTTTAGGACTAACAAATCGTTAGTATTGTTAAACAAAAGAAAGAGGAGAGAATAATGAAAGTTAGTATTCGAAAAGTCGCAGTATTCACACTTGTAGCAAGTATGGTTGCAGGATCATTAATAGCAGCACCATTTGAAGAACTTTTTCAAATAAAAAACATAAGCGGTAAATGCTACGTAAAAGTAGCTAACACCTCTAGGTTTGTTAAAGCTGAGCTTAATAAAGCCTACCCGTATGGCACATCTGTAAAGACAGACAAAAAAGGTTCCGCTACAATTTTCTTTTCAAAAGACAATACATGCATTCTAAAAGCCAACACCATAGTTATTCTGTCAGAGGAAAAAAATAAAAATAATAAGATAATCACACTAGATAAAGGTAATATTGATGTAAACCTAGATAAAGAGTTCCATAAATCAAATGGACTAAAGGTTGTTACAGCCACTGGTACCTGCAAAGCCATCGGATGTGTATTCAGCGTAGCTCAAATCAGCAAAAAAGATAAAAAATCGACTACATACACCTGTACAAAAGGAAAAATCGGTGTATCTGGCGATGATTTTGAAGCTCCTAGACTTGATGACCAAGACGTACTTGCTGTTACCACAACAAAAGATAATACCTTTACCCGTATTGAGTTAGTAAAAAACGATGTTAAGATAATAATCAAAAATGCTCAGGGCAAGGCAGCAGAGAAGAAATTTGCAGAGGGCAGTGTTATAAAAATCTGGAGACATGCATCAGAGTCTGGAAAAGATAAGATTGTTACATTACTTATTACAGATCCTGAAGGTGCCCTTAAAGAAGCAATCACATACACAGTACCGCTAGCAGCAAAGGCAGTATTACCAACAGCACCAGCTGTTGCTATTCCTGAAATAGCAAAAACTGAACCAGAACCAACCCCAGAACCTCCTGTTGAAATACCACCTAAAGAAGACCTACTGGTACCTGAACCAATAATAGGGCATTCAGACCCTTTCGTAAAAAAACCTCATGTGCCTAATCCTCCACCAACACCAACACCAACACCAACAGGAGAAAGATAAGTTCATATTTTTATAACAACTAAAATCACTGCATCCCGGATAAAAAAATCCGGGATGCTTTTTTTAAAAGGATCAAAATATAATGCTCATAACAAAGTTTAATAAACTAATAAAAAATAAAGTTATCTGGGGAATATTTGCTGCCATTGTTGGGGGATCATTTGCCTTTGGTAGTATAATCAGAAAGTGGGGGCAAAAATCTAATGTGAATCGTAACCAAAATGCTGTTGGCTCACTTCTTGGTGAAGACATTAAAAGTAAAGAGTTCTTTGCTGCTAGATATTTTGAAATGGGATTACGACATGATGCTGGCTTGACGCCAGAACAGAATGATATTTTACGTGAACGGACATGGAAAAGAATTGCCGCCCTAAAAACTGCAGAAAAGATCGGGTTATCGGTTTCTGATAATGAAGTGGGGATGACAATTCAACAAGACCCTACTTTTCAAGAAAATGGAGTCTTTAATAAAGATAAATACGTTTCGCTTATCTCCTCTCAATTACGCGTACCAATCAAAACTTTTGAAGAATATATGCGCCAGGAATTGCTAATCAGAAAAATTATGAAAGTAATGCAATCCATGGCCTGGGTCTCTCCGGCAGAATTAACTAAACGTCTTGATGACATTTCGGACTCCTTTATTGTAGAGACTGCAACGATAACAACAAGTCAGTTAACCGAAAAAATTGAAGTTTCAACTGATGATGCAAAAAACTTCTTTGAAGAAAATAAAGAGCTATTCAGAACTCCCGAAAAAGTCAGGGTAAATTATATTTCCGTTACCATATCAAACTTCCTTACATCGGCAGAAGTCACAGATGAAATGGTTTCAGAATACTACGATAAGAACATAGAGGATTATGCCTCAACAAATGCTCTCGAAGAACCTACTCCGCTTGCCAAAGTTCGGGATGATATTGTTTCAATACTAACTAGCAAACAGGCACTATTCCTTGCCACCGATGAAGCTACTGATATTGTGATGGCAATGGCACCGGGGCGATATTCAGAGGGATTAAGTATGGAGGAAGTTGCAAAGAAAAAGAATCTTACAATTCACTCAACTGATCTATTCTCAGAAAACGAACCAATCAAAGTAATTGATGCAGGTCTAAAATTTAATAAAATAGCTTTTAGTCTAGATGAAAATGATCAGGAATCAAGCTTCAGTGATCCTGTCGTAGGAGAAGATTCAGTTTATGTTATTGCTATAAAAGAACGAGTTGAATCAGTAATACCAGAATTTGATGATGTTAAAGATAACGTAATCATTGCTGCTAAACAGGCCGAAACAGAAAAAGCTATAGCAGAAAAAGCAAAAGAAATTCATGACACCGTAAAAGATATAATCAAAGGTGATGTCACATTTACTGCCGCTATGCAAAAATACAATGTCAATGTTTCTACATCCGAAACTTTTTCAGTATATGATAGTTCGCAGGAAGCCCCCCCTATTCCACAAGAACTTATTCAACACGTAATGGTTCTCGAACAAGGCAATATTACCGAGCCAGTGGAAACAATGAACGGTACAACTATTGCCTATATTGCTACCCGTGCACATAGTGATATTGCCACCGCCCAACTTCTGCGACCACAACTTTTATCTACAATTAACGGCTATCGTGCCAAGCTAATATATTCTGACTGGGGTGATTACATCTTGGCAAAAGCAGATTTCAAAGACTTTATGGCAAAACTAGATGATGACGACGTATATTAGTTACTGGAGTTATTATGCAACCAGCCAGTGCAGCAAGAGAATTTGATATACAAGGTAGACTTGTAAATATTGATATTGTTGGTCAAGGCAACGTTAACGACACCTACCAAGCGGTATTTCGTGCAGGTGGATCAGTTAAACGAATGATCCTACAGCGTATAAATAAAAATGTATTCGAACATCCTAACTGGATTATGGATAATATGCGCTACATAACCGATCACGTCCTAAAAAAATTCAGTAATGAGCCTGATGACAAGACACGTGAATGGGGTATTCCAAAAATCATTACTCATAATGGTGCTGATTTCATGATCGATGAAGATGGTAATTTCTGGCGTGCAATGACCATGATTGATGATGCAAATTCCTATGCAAAAGTAAGAAATGTTGAACATGCTTATGAGGTGGGAATAGTGCTTGGTTGTTTTCACCGCACAGTTTCCGACCTTTCATGCGATAAACTACATGATACCCTACCCGGCTTCCATGTCACTCCCCATTATCTGACAAAATACGACAAGACACTTGATGGCAATTACGATAAAGAACGTATGGAAAGTGTACCTGATGTGAAACGACTCATAAGATTTATTAATAATCGTCGCAATATAGTAAATCTACTGGAAAACGCATTACAGGATGGAGAACTTCAGACTCGTATCATTCATGGTGACCCCAAAGTTGACAATATTATGATAGATAATTTTACCGGATACGGCATCGGTATCATTGACTTAGATACCGTGAAACCAGGATTGTTACATTACGATTTCGGGGACGCACTTCGCTCCGCCTGCAATCCTGCTGGAGAAGATGAAACTGACCTTGATTCAGTATTTTTTGATACAAACCTCTGTTCTTCTTTTGTAGAAGGATATATGGCACAAGCCATAGATTTCATTACCGAAGCTGATAGATATTATCTCTTTGATGCTATTCACCTAATTACATTTGAACTAGGGTTACGATTCTTTCAAGATTATCTTGCTGGCGACAAGTATTTTAAGGTTCGTTTTGAAGGTCACAATTTAAATAGAGCAAAAGTACAGTTTAAACTGTGCGAAAGCATAGCCGCAAATGAAAAAGCTATACGAGAAATTATTAATACGTAAAGTTATTAAATGCCCATATTATTTTTATCTTCCTTAAATTTGTGAGTGGAATTCACTACCACTCATTTTTTTACACTTATGAGGTACTTACAAAACTACTGCACGAGGAGTTTTTTAAGAAATTAATGAATAATACTTGACTATTTTGCATTAAAAACCGAATCTATAAGCATATTTTAATATGGAAGAGGTAGAAGAATTCATGTGGAACAATTTTTTAAGTTTATTTTCTAATGATATCGGGATTGATTTAGGTACAGCTAATACGCTTGTTTATGTAAAAGACCGCGGAATTGTCTTGCGCGAGCCCTCCGTGGTTGCCATTCAAACAGGAACTAAACGAGTTTTAGCAGTTGGCGAAGAAGCCAAGAGAATGTTAGGACGTACTCCTGGCAATATTACGGCTATTCGCCCAATGAAGGCCGGAGTTATTGCTGACTTCGAAATTACCGAAGCCATGTTACGATATTTTATCAAAAAAATTCACAACCGTAAAAAAATAGTTCGTCCGCGAATTATTATTGCGGTACCTAGCGATATCACTGAAGTGGAAAAACGTGCCGTAAAAGACTCAGCAACACATGCTGGTGCACGTGAAGTTTTTTTAATTGAAGAACCTATGGCGGCTGCCATTGGTGTGGGACTACCGGTTTCAGAACCTGCCGGTAATATGATAGTTGATATCGGCGGTGGAACCACGGAAGTGGCGCTGATTTCACTAGCAGGAATAGTTTTTAGCCGAACAGTACGTGTCGGTGGCGATGAAATGGATGAATGCATCGCACAGTATATGAAGCGGGTATATAATTTGATGATAGGACTACGGACCGCTGAAGAAATAAAGATGACAATGGGCTCAGCCTACCCGGTTGATGAAGAAACCAGCGTCGAAGTGAAGGGTAGAGACCTCGTGGCAGGACTACCAAAAACACTCACTATTACTTCAGAAGAAATCCGTGAAGCATTGCAGGAACCAGTATCTTCAATTATCGACGCCATTAGAATCACTCTTGAACGTTGCCCGGCAGAATTGTCGGCTGACTTAGTAGATAGAGGTATGGTTCTTGCCGGCGGCGGTGCGTTGTTGGCTGGATTCGATAAACTTATAGCTGAACAAACGGGACTACCAGTCCATTTGGCCGACGATCCTCTGGTTGCCGTAGCTGATGGTACAGGTGTAGTTTTGAGTGAATTAAATTTCCTCAGAGGCAACCCATCAGCTGATCGATAAGTCTGTATATCATCTTCTTACACTCCCGTTATATACATGTGCTATGTGTGCATAAATTTTGCATTTAAATAATAGAGGTACTTGCAAAACTACTGTGCTAGTACCTCGATAGTTGTTGTATAACTGGAAGAAGAAAATTTTGAATAGCAGTAAAATAGTTATGTTAACCGTACTTTTAACGGTTATAATATTACTTAACCTACCCTTGCCTACATCTATGCGTATTAAGGCAGGTGCACATAATACTGTTGCTCCATTCCAAAATACAATGTCGCTTTTCACTCGTAAAATAGCTGATATTTCTTCATCAGTGCTACATCCTAACCGTAATTCAAGCAAAAAGAAGGCTATGCTTTCCCAAATTGCCCAGCTCCAATTTGAATTAAACGAAATGAAAATTATTAAAGAAGAAAATGTTGCTCTTCGAAAAATTATTAATTTCAGAAATAGAGAAACTAAAGAACTCTTAATCTGTGAAGTTATTGCCAGACTTGGTTCTGATGGCTGGTGGCAGACGGTTACAATCAATAGAGGAGATAAAGACGGCATAACCAAGGGATCTGCCGTATTGACAACCGAAGGGCTTATTGGGAGAATTAATGCAGTTTCCAAAAATACCAGTACAATTCAGTTAATTACTGATTACAATTGCAATATTTCATGTATTCTCCCTCGAACTAAATCTTTCGGTATAGTAAAAGGTCAAGGCGTATCTATTGATGGTAATACCGTGCTGGAAATGCTAGCTCCAATTAACCCATTAAAAATGGATTATATATCGAAAGAAATTACTATTAACAAAGATGATCTAATTATAACTTCCGGCTTAGGAAAAATATTTCCGGCTGGACTAATTGTTGGACATATTACCAAGACAAGGCTTGATAGATCCGGACTATATCAGCACGCAACAATAATACCTGCCGCAGACCTTTCAAAATTACATTATGTTTTCGTAATAAAACAACCACATAATAATAAGAATATTAACTTGAAATCCGAAAATCCTGACAACTGACAACTGATAACTAATAACTGATAACTGATAACTGATAACTGATAACTGATAACTTAAAATGACATATATACTTATGATATTATTATTACTGGCAGGTACCATTGTTCAAACAATGTCGCCGGCGTATGCTATTTTGGGCGAGGTTAAAACACCTATTCTACTTGCTTTTATTATTTATTACTCGTTAAATAGAAGTATAAATACCATGTTTGTTGCTGCTTTATTGGCTGGGATTCTTCAAGATTCATTAAACCTAAGTCCACTCGGGTATTCTTCTGCTATTTTTATTTTTATCGGCTGGGTAATAAGTCGTTACCGGGGGCTTGTCATTGCCGATTCTTTTATGACCCCTATTGTCTTCGGGGCAATATCAGGGATAATGGCAACTTTAATGCAAGCACTACTCTTAGCACATAACGAAGCCATCAATATCAGCCCACTCTGGATTTTGTTACGAATGCTGGGGAGCGGTTTCCTATGTTCACTAATTACACCAATAGTGTTTCTGTTAACAAAAATGCTTGATCGTGCCATCGGCAATACTGATATACGGGAGGCCCTCCAGTGAGATCACAAGAACAAGCCAACCGTGAACTAATACGCCTGCGTGTTTTACTTGTAGTCCTAGCATCTATGCTTACCGCACTCCTCGCTGTAATGTGGATGGTACAGGTGGTGAACGCATCAACATATACAAGAAGTCTGGATAAACAAAGTATTAGACGCATAAGACTGCCTGGTATTAGGGGCTCAATTTATGATAGAAATGGTGTATGCTTAGCCGGTAACAACCCCAACTATTGTGTTGCGTTATATATTGAGGAACTTAGAGTGCCTGGTAAATGGGATAATACTATTGATAAAATAGAAACAATTATTAATGATATGAGTTCTGAATTCGGTATAGAACGGGAAGTCTCGCGTAAAGATATTGCCACTCATATTAGAAGAAGGCTTCCCTTACCCTTCCTTGCGTGGAAAAATATTTCAGAGACATTTATATCACAGATCAAAGAATCCGATACACCTTTACAGGGAATTGATATATATGTTGAACCTGTACGCATATATCCTGAAGGAAACTTAGCCTCTCATATCATTGGTTATGTAGGCCGCAATAAACCAGCACAAAATACTAAAACTCCATACCATTACTACCTACCAGAAATGGAAGGAAAAGCTGGTATTGAGAAGCAGTTTAATTCTCTATTAACCGGTACTGCAGGTGGCAAATTAATCAGAGTAGATGCATCAGGATTTAAACATGATGATAAATTTGAGAAAGATTCAAAACCAGGGACGGATATAAAACTAACGATAGACTCACGTATACAACGGCTAGCAGAACAATCTTTACACGGGGTTCGTGGTGCCTGCGTAATTGTTGACCCTAGAAATGGTGACATTTTAGCACTGGCAACCTCCCCTTCATTTGATCTATCAAAATTCACTCCAAGTATACCTACAAAATATTGGCGTGAACTAAATAATGACAAACGGCTACCATTATTTAATAGAGCTATTAGTGGTGCCTATGCACCTGGAAGTATTTTTAAGCCAATTGTAGCTATTGCCGCCTTGGAAAGTAAGGCAATTAAACCAGATACCGAGTATGACTGCCCTGGATATTTCAAATTGGGTAACTCAACTTTTCATTGCTGGAAAAGATCCGGTCACGGCACAATTGATGTTCGAAAAGCTCTAGAACAATCATGCAATGTTTTCTTTTTCAATACAGGACAAGAGTGTGGTTACGAACGAATATATTACATGGCGGCAGCAGTTGGACTTGGTTATAAAACAGGCATTCCATTGCCGGGGGAAGTATCAGGACTTCTGCCTAACAATGCATGGAAACAACAGAAATATCACGACAGCTGGCGTAGTGGTGATACTTGCAATCTGTCAATTGGACAAGGTGCACTTGCTGTAACACCAATACAGATGGCTCTATATGTAGCAGCCATTGCCAATGGCGGAACGCTATATCATCCACGATTAATTCTCCAGCAAGGGGCAAAAGCTTCTACCCAGCATAGATGGACTCCCGGCAAAGTGGCAAATCAATTAAACTGGAGTATGCTAACGCTAGAAACTGTTCGAGGTGGTATGTTTGATGTTGTTAACGCCCCAACCGGTAGCGGCAAACGCCTACGCATTCCGGGGCTTATGATGGCAGGCAAAACCGGTACTGCAGAAGTTGGACCACGCCATAATCGTCGAAAAAACACCTGGATGATTATGTTTGCTCCTTATACAAATCCAAGATATGCAATTTCCATGGTTGTTGAAGATGGAATTTCCGGCGGCATAACTGTTGCTCCTAGGCTACGGCATTTAATGCTGGGCATTCAGCAATTAAAAGGCAAGGAGAAAACTGGATGAATATAAATATTAAAAAAGATATTCTACGACCAATATTCCAAATGGACTGGATTATGAATGTTGCAATTACGTTATTGCTAATCACTGGGATTATGTTTGTCTATAGTTCATGTTATATCAGCGATGATATCCCTGTACGATTACTCTATAAGAAGCAAATTGGCTGGGCTTTGATCGGCACGTTAGGATATTTCTTCTTCTCAATTATAGATTACCGAACCTTACGAAAATTTTCTTGGTGGTTATATGCCGCATGTTTGGTGCTACTAGTTGCCGTTATATTTATCGGCAAGGAAATATATGGCGCCAAACGCTGGCTTATGCTCTTTGGTGTGGGCATTCAGCCATCAGAACTCGCAAAATTATCAATCCTAATTCTACTAGCCAGAAAACTAAGTATCCCAGGAGAAAACTTCATCAGCTGGAAACCAGTCTTACTGGTATTAGCCCTTGTTGGACTACCAATTATGCTAATTATGCAACAACCAGACCTAGGAACATCACTGGTACTGTTGCCAACAACTTTTATGATGATGTTTGTCGCCAATGTCCCCTGGAAAACTATCGGGACATTAGCACTAATTGGTATAACGTGCATTAGTATTGTCTTGGGGGCTGTTTTTATACCTGAGAAACTAGGTGCTGATAAAGTTGTACAAGCAAAGGTACTGCATTTTGTGGGACTAAAACCGTATCATAAAAAACGTATTGATGTATTTTTTAATGCCAACCAAGACCCCTTGGGTGCCGGTTGGAACAAAAGACAGTCTGAAATTGCGGTGGGTTCAGGCGGACTTTGGGGTAAAGGCTATTTAAAAGGAACGCAAAATATTTTAGGATTCCTCCCCCGCTCTGTTGCACCAAATGATTTTATTTTCTCAGTAATTGCTGAAGAAACAGGTTTTATGGGCTCAACTATTATTATACTCCTATACACAACCATTTTAGGTTGCGGGATACGTACAGCATTTGTTGCCACCGATAAATTTGGACGACTTCTATCTATAGGGGTTGTTGCAATGCTTTTTACACATATTTTTATTAATATAGCGATGACGATAGGGTTTATGCCAATTACTGGCCTACCGTTACCACTATTAAGTTATGGAGGGTCATTTATGGTAGTAATGATGTTAACACTTGGTATAGTGCAGAGTGTTTATATTAGATCTCACCATTCCCCTATTATTTATAAACAAGGTCGTTTATGGGAAACGGCACCGGGTAGTTAGAATTTAATTGTAATATTTATAAATGAGGCAAATGAAAGAGGTGCCCGCAGATAGTTTTGCAAATACCTCGAAAGCCTCAATACTAGAAAGTGAGGAAGTTACAAATATGTTAGCTTGGCTAAAGAAAAAAGGTTCGAAAATAGAAATAATCATCAATGCAGAGAATTTAGAAACTAGAGTTGCCGTTCTTGAAGGCGGTAAAGTCGAAGAATTCCTGGTAGAGCATCCAACAGAAGATCGTATTGTCGGTAGTATATTCAAGGGTAAAATTCAAAACCTGGAACATGACCTACAAGCTGCTTTTGTGGATATAGGAATGAAAAAGAATGCATTTCTACACTATTGGGATATGATCCCAGACGAAGATGCACTAAAAGAAATGACAGAGTCACCAAAAAAACGACGACGTACATCACGGCGAAAACGCTACACGAATGAAGAAATAGAAAAAAGATTCTCACCGGGATCAGAAATTATAGTACAGGTAACAAAAGGAGCCATTGGAAATAAAGGACCAAGAGTCTCAGCTAACCTAAGTATCCCGGGACGTCACCTTGTGATGATGCCAGGCTCAAAACTTAAAGGCGTATCAAAGAAAATTAATGATAATAAAGAGCGAGATAGACTAAAAAAAATTCTATCTCAACTACAAATCCCGCCAAAAATTGGAATTATTATCCGAACTGCAGGCTCGGGAGCACGTAAAAAAAGCTTTATCGCCGATTTACGTGGTCTAGTTGCTATCTGGGAAGAAATCAAAGAAACAATAAAAAAGAAAAAAGGACCATGCTGTATATATGAAGAGCCAGGATTGGTAGAACGCATTGTTCGCGATTGGCTAACCGAAGATGTAGATAAAATCATTGTTGATTCAGAAGATCAATTTAATCTTATTAGAAATGTTGCAACCCGTATATCACGCAGAGCACGTTCACGCATAACGCTCTACAAAGGAGACCTCCCCATCTTCTCTCACTATAATGTCGATAGACAGATCGAAGAAGCATTCCGACGCAGAGTAATGCTTCCATCTGGTGGCCATATTGTAATTGATGAGACTGAAGCTCTTATTGCTATTGATGTTAATTCAGGGCGTCACAAAGGGTCAGGTTCGCAAGAACAGGCGATTTTGGAAGTAAACAATCAGGCGGTAGCAGAAGTTGCACGTCAACTACGCCTTAGAAATATTGGGGGGCTGGTTGTCATAGACTTAATTGATATGCGCATGAGAAAACATCAGAACCAGATTTATAGAGCCATGAAAGCAGCTTTGAAAAGAGACCGAGCTCGTATAAATGTATTGCAAATATCAGAACTTGGCATAATGGAAATGACTAGGCAAAGGGTTGAAGAAAGTATACTATCTTCCATGGTTGTTGATTGCCCATACTGTCATGGTCGTGGTACAGTTAAATCTTCGCTTAGCATGAGCGTAGATATTCAGAGGCAAATTGCCGCCTTGATGCGTAGAAGAACATCAAATGGCAAGTCCCTGAATCTTGAGATTATAATACACCCAACAGTACTTAGCAGGATGCAAAAAGAAGATGAGAAGTTTTTAATAGACTTAGAGTCAACATTTGAAGGACACTTAACCTTTAAGTCAGATCCACATAAACATATGGAATATTTTATGATAAGAGATGCTGAAACTGGTGATGCATTATATTCAGTTACCGAAAAATAATTTACAAACGAAAATTAAGGAGAACAACCAAATATGCACAACACTAATCTTAAACCGATTACATCAATTTCTGGCGGATGGCTAATTCTTATCATCGCCATATTCTTTTCAACTAATACTATTAATGCTAAAGCTACAATTGCCCCCCCATTTCAGGGAGCATTAACCAACACAGCTCCTATCGAAACCAATGCTGATGACCTTAACTATGATCGAAAGAGTGGTGAAATCACAGCAAAAGGAAATGTTGTGATTACAAAAGGTAGCGTAACACTAAAGGCTGATTATGTTCGAATAAACATCAAGACTGAAGATGCTAAAGCTTATGGAAACGTAGAGCTTTATGAAAACGACAAGTTAACAGCCCACGGAACCAGCCTAGATTATAATTTTGGCAAAAAAACAGGAAAGGCATCGGGGTTCACTGGGTCATCAGGAACTTTTCGCATTCTTCAAAATGAATCGGTAGAGAAAACCGGAGCAAGTACATACGTGCTGCATAATGCAATGGTTACAACCTGTACAAACACAGGCCCACATACTTGTCATTATAGAGTTAAGGCCAAAAGTGCCAAACTAGTTCAAGACGACTACATCAAAGTCAAAGGAGCCAAGTTCTACCTAGGAAAAGTTCCATGTATGTATCTTCCATACTGGCGACATAACCTCAATGATGATTTCGGTTGGGAACTTGAACCGGGGCATAGTGGACGATTGGGGTACTTCTTACGGACCGCCTATCGATATAGAATGAACGAAGTCTTTAAAGGCAAAACTCATGTTGACTACTATTCCGAGCGTGGTGTAGGTGTAGGTCAAGACTTATACTGGGAATCACACTCTTTTGGTACTGGTGGTATCGAAGGATACTTCATTAATGACAGTACACCGGTACCTGATGGAGAAAAACCTAATACATACGGCGTAGAAGAACAGAGATATCGTATTAAATTTGATCATTTTGTATCGTTATCACCAAAAGATTCCATACTCGCCCGCGGAAATTACCTCAGCGACAAATATATTCTCCGAGATTTCTTTGAAGATGAATACCGATTAAATCCAGTCCCAGAGAATGATGTTACATATACTCATCGTAACAATAATTATACTTTTAACGTGCTAGCACGTAGTCGTGTAAATGACTTCTTTGAAAGCGTAAACAGGTTGCCGGAAGCTTCGCTAAATATAGTTCGTCAACAAATCAAAAATAGCTCATTTTACTACGAAAGCCGAACATCTGCCGGATATTTGGAACGTAATTTTGCCGTAGACGAAAATGGTAATACAGGAATAAATGCAGATTACTCATCAGGTAGACTTGACACTGTACATCGCATAAATCGACCTTCACGTCATTTCGGGTTTCTTAACCTAAACCCACGTGCCGGTATACGTGGAACATATTACTCAGAAACCGGACATACAGTATATTCAACAAATGTAATCACTATAGTGCAAACAAACGGCACAAGCTTTATGCAAACAAACACCATTGCATCCACGGTAAGTGACGGTAGTAGATTCAGGGAACAATTTGAAATCGGAATGGAAGCATCATTCAAAGCCTTTAAAGTTTGGGAAGGGCGGAATGGCAGTACACCATTACGACATGTTGCAGAGCCATACATTGACTATTCATATAAATCAGAACCTTCACTGCTCCCCGGCGAACTGTATCAATTCGATTCAATTGACACTCTTTGTAAAAACAATAAAATCAAACTTGGTATGCGAAACAAACTACAGATAAAACGTGAAAAAGGTTCAGCAAACCTCATTGACATAGACCTGTATACGCATCTTAACTTTGAACCTGATGGCGACAACAATGCACTTGAAAACTTCGTTATGGATGCAGAAATGTTCCCCACAGACTGGATGCGACTTGACCTTGATGCCATATACAACACACAAAACAGCACCCTACAAACATTTAACTCAAGACTGCAAATGGATCCACGAGGCCAATGGGGCATTTATGCTGAATATCGGCATGTCAATGATCTCAGCGACTTATTTATAACAAGTTTATTGCTACGCCCAACCAATAACTGGCATTATAATATTTATGGACGCTATGAAGCCAAGGAGAGCAGAATGGAAGAAGCTGGTGGATATATTCAGCGTAATTTCGACTGCATGGCCTTCCGTATCGGTACCCGCTATTTGCCGGGATATACTACTGAAAATGGTATCAAAGAAAAAGATGACCTAAAAGTAACATTTGAATTCTGGATAAAAGCTGTTCCTGGTTTTGGAGCACCCAAACATGATAATAATGGATACCATGGACTCTAATTCAAACACAAAATATAATCCATTACTATACGGGGCAAATCCTGCCGCCGGACTAGTGGCCATAGAACATTTACAACACAGCTCGGAACCAGACCAAATGGTTTTGTTTGTTAGAGATAACAATAGTGTCACTCAACAAATAGAACCTTTTGAACCTTTTTTAATCGTAGATAAAAATGTTTTTATTGACTGCCCTATTGCCCACCATACAACAGAACTTACCGGCGACCACCCACTAAATTTATATGTGTCATTCAAAACCTGGAAAGAACTGTTAGAGGCAAAGAAATGGCTAGCCACAAAAACGGGGTTCGGGCCCACCGCCCCCGGTGCCCCATTCTATTGCGTCAATGACCCTATTCAGCAATATTTAATGAGCAGTGGAAGAACATTCTTTAAAGATATGCGATTCTCCGATCTGAGACGTATGCAAGTTGATATAGAGTGTTATACTGCTGATGGCTACGAATTCTGTAATCCAAATCGTAAAGAAGACCGCATAATTGCCATAGCTATCGGACTACACAATAAACAAATAATCGTATTATCCGGCACTGAACTAGATGAAAAGTCCATACTGGAAAAGTTTGTTGAACTCGTAGAAAAGTATGATCCTGATGTGATAGAAGGACATAATATTTTCAATTTCGATCTACCATATATAACAGCAAGAGCAAAGCTACATAAAGTAAAATTAACATTAGGACGTAACGGTTCCATGCCTAAACGACGCAAAAGCCGCCTAAATATTGCCGAAAGAACACTTGCTTATGAACGATTTGATATTTACGGACGACACATTATTGATACTTATCACCTAGTTCAAGCCTATGATGTCGCACACCGCTCTCTAAATGGATTCGGGCTAAAACAAGTAGCAATTCATTTCGGCTTTGCCTCCCCAGATAGAACTTATATTCCTGGTGACGAAATTGCTACCGAATGGATAAAAAACCCAGAAAAGGTCATGCGTTATGTCAAAGATGATATAGAAGAAACTGAAAAAATAGGACACCTACTCTCCGGTAGCACATTCACACAATCTCAGATTCTTCCATTTTCATATCAAAATGTATCAGTTCGCGGAAATGCAACCAAAATTGATGCACTAATCATCAGAGAATATATCCGCCAGAAAAAAGCATTACCCATGCCGGGACAGTCTCATCCATTTGCCGGTGGTTATACCGATATGTTTAAAGAAGGTGTTTTCAGGAATGTTCACCATTGCGATGTTCGCTCCCTTTACCCTACCCTTATGCTAACAAGAAATCTCTCACCGCAAACAGATCATTTAGACGCATTTTCAAAACTTCTTGCTACCCTTAAAGAATATCGGCTAACAGCAAAAAAACAGATGCAAAATGCCGCTACAGAATCAGATAAAAACTTTTATGATGCAAGGCAAAGCACGTTCAAAATACTTATTAACTCATTTTATGGATATTTAGGCTTTGCCCCCGGTCGTTTTAATGATTTTGATATGGCAGAAAAAGTAACTGCCGATGGTCGTGAACTGTTGAGGTTCATGATCGACTGGCTAAACAAAAACGGTGCAACCCCCATCGAAATTGATACAGACGGAATATACTTTATTCCACTACACTTCAATTCCGATGATGAGAAAAATAAATTTCAACAAAACTTCATGACCGCTCTTCCTGCAGGCATAGAGATAGAATTTGATGGCGAATTTAAATCAATGTACAGCTACAAAATGAAAAACTATGCACTACTTACCAAGGACGACGAAGTCATCATTAAAGGTGCAGCCTTAAAATCACGAGGCTTAGAGCCTTTCCAGCGTTCATTTCTAAGTGAAATTATCGGGATGAAACTAAAAGAAGAGGACGCCCATATTCCAGCCCTAAAATCTAAATATACAAACTCAATTAATAAAAAGAAATGGCTAATTAACGAATTCGCAAAAACAGAGACTCTTCAAACATCCCCTGCCGCATACAAGAAAAAACAAGAAGCCGGCAAAGGCTCAAAAAGAGCTGTATATGAACTAGCTCTTGCATCCAATCGTCAATATCGAGCAGGTGATCAACTATCATACTATGTAACCGGCAACCAGAAAAAGGTCACAGTCTACAACAACTCCAAGCTCATATCTGACTGGGATCCGGAAAATAGAGATGAAAATATTCCGTATTATCTTGCAAAACTCGACGCTTTATATAAAAAATTCATTATTGAACAACAACAAACGGAGTTTTTACTATGAAAACAAATAATAATAGAACTAAACGTAGTGGATTCACCCTACTGGAAATCCTTGTAGCTGTAACAATTATTGCCATCTTGGCAACCATTGTCGGCGTAAAAGTTGCCAACGAACCGGGAAGAGCTAGAACCGCCAAGGCCAAAGCATATATTGCCTCACTAAGCACTGCCCTAAGAATGTATCGCATGGATAACAGTCGCTATCCTACCATGCAACAGGGACTAGACGCACTATGTAACAAGCCAACCAGAAAGCCAATCCCACAAAATTATCGCCCAGAAGGATACCTAGAAAGTAGCTCTGTCCCACTGGATCCATGGCAAAATGAATACGTATATATCATTCCAGGCCCCGACCGTCGCCCATTTGATATCATCAGCTATGGCTCAGATGGCGAACCAGGTGGTGAAGGCGAAGCCGCAGATGTCCATAGCTCGCAGCTAGAATAGAAATATAGCCAAAGAGGAAGCGGATCAGGTTCTCTAAAACACCATCCCATCGGCAGTTGACATAGATACAGCAATTCCCTATTCTTTCTCATACACTCAAGAGAAATGCCCAATCCTTCGCATAAGTGCTTCCTGCTTCGGTACTACGCCGTGCCCCATCCTTCATGCTTCGCTTACTACGGAGAGCACAGCAGAATCATTGAAAACAAAGACAGTAGTGCCTCTTGCAAAGCTAAAAGATTTGGCTCGTAGAGCCAACGTTACAACCGTTTTATCATCTAAAACGTATTAAATGAGCATAAAACTTGAAGGGTGTTTGTTCTTCTCCGTCCTCCGTAGCCTTTTGGCGAAGGGGGAAGAACGAATCATACTGCAAGCTTCGCAAGCAATCGGATAATCTGCGGAAT
>CAMZLY010000200.1 GCA_947311825.1 uncultured bacterium | reverse complement strand
GCACGCAAAAAACAGGCCGCATAATCCCCATCGATACCAATATTATTATCCCTTTGGGTTTATGTCAATGAGGTCGACCGTCGGACGCTTACGACTTTTCCTCCCCCTATTTTTCCAACATTATTCCTGTGGCGTTTTCTGTGGCAGATAAATAGGTGGTTTGTAACTGCTAGTTGAAGAATTTTTGTGTAGCATCAATCTCCGAACTAATTAATTTGGCATAATCAGCAATTTTTAGTCGCAAGTTCAATCCCCCCACTCTTCTCATCTCAGGAGGAATGACAGAATAATTGAAAACAAAAAAGCCTTTCCATTTATACTGGAAAGGCTCATAATTTTTATCACAACAAAACTTCTATTTAAACTTAAATAGTGACCCATTTGCTGGCGGATAAATAGTTCCATAATTATGAATATTGAAGGCATCAGGTACACCATTATTATTAACATCTTCCGTCATATTCGGTGGAATATCTGCGGTAATCAAAACATCATCAAGATATGCAACATTTTCATCACTAATAATTGAGAAATTATGATAAGTCGTCTGACCTAATGCACCAACAAAACTTCTTTGCTCGGCCGCAATACGCCCATCAATAAATAATGCATATTTATTTGTTGCACTGGTAAAATCGGTAAAGATATCAACTCTAGTCCAAGTGGTCGTTGACATTGCTAGATAAGCTGTTGGTGTATCACCCATATCTTGGCTAAACACTTTCCAGCCGCCATTAGTTGGCACAGCCATATAACCGTTTGTGGTCACATAAGAATAAAACACTGCTGAATTTGTATCCGGATCAATCGGAGCTGATCCTAATGCTGGCATAATATAATATTCAGTCCATATTTTCTGTTCTGAAGTAGAAATTCTATTAGATAATATTCCTGTTGCCGGGATTATTGCAGCCAAACCGCTAGCACCATGCTTTATGGCACTCTGAGCTTTAACTCCATCAATATTTGCACCCCAACCAATAAGATTAGCAGTTTTTGAGTTAAGCTTTGTGTTATCCACAAAATCATCAAATGTTTCACTAAAATCAAGTGATGCGGTTGCAACACCTGAAGCATTCCAATCGTCACCATCCAAAACAAACGTTCCTGTTAACAAAACGGTGTCGTTATTTTCATCCAGAGTACCGGATGTTACATCAATAGATCCTCCATTAGCCATTACAAGTGTATCAATATCAAATGTGCCACCACTAGCAATAGTTACTGTCGCTGTCGCCCCAACATTTACATTAGTAGCAGCTATATCATTACCACTAACTGTTCCTGTAACCTGTAAATCAGCGGCAACAAGATTATTGCTAAGCGACAAAGAACCTGTAACAATGTTTGTGGAGATATTAGCAAACTGTTCGATATGCAATGTTGCACCACTCGCAACTGTAAATGTTCCAGCATTTGTAAATGCATCACCTATAAGGTAATAAGTATTATTTTCAGCGTCATCATTCTGGAAAGTAATATCCTCACTCATATTTGTACTATGAATATAAATTCTATCAAGATTACGGGCTTCATTAACGGCATCCTGCAATGTTGCAAAAGATAAGTCTGCGACTGAGCCGTTACCAACATCTAATTGACGCCCAACATATCCATGCTCATCAACTTCTTTTGCATCAACACCATTTATGCCATTATTATTTTCAGTCAATCTAGTAGTATCATAAGCAACATGAACTAATACATCATCAATAAAAGCATTGCTATCAACATTATCAACTACAAATAAATTATAATTATTCTCAGTTTCATCTGAAAAAGGAACATCCTGTAATGCTACTTTTCCATTAAGAAAAATAACAGCTTTATGAGTTGAGAAATTTTGATAAATAGAAACGTCTACCCAGTTTGTTCCATCTAAAGCACCTAAAGCTGTACCCCATACATTACTACTGCAAGTTGTCCAATCTGTATCAGTCCACACCTCAACCTTACCATCAGCATTAAAGTATAATGAAAAGGTGGAGTTGCTCGCAGCAATTGATGAATAAGGTTTTGCACCCAACATAGGAATAATACTAAACTCCGTCCAAGCCTTGGTTGCCGGAGTTTCAGAAATCTTATTTGAAATAGATGTTCCAGCAGGAAGTATTACTGAGTGTGACGGCGAGACACTTTTTGAATCAGTCACAACAACATCTAAATTTGTTGATTGCCATCCATCAATTTCAATTATAAAATTAGTTCCCAATAAACTAGGTGCATCAAAACCGTGAACAGGATCAATATAAGCAGCATTTACAATACCTACACTTACTAAAACAGCCATACAAAACGTACTAAACTTCTTCATAATACTTCTCCTTCAATAGCTAAACACAAACCGAACATAACCTACTTTCGATATATGATTACATAAAAATGGTGATTAATACAAGCCTTTTTTTAATATTTTATATATTACAACAAAAGAAGTTCTTAATACCCCCATAAACAAGCGTATTTCCTTACGAAACCAACTCACTTTATTAGGGAAACATATACATAATCTGAGTTTCTTGCAAAACTAAAAAATTTGGCTCATCCGCCTTCGGGCTTCGCCTTTACGGCGTGACAGCTAGAGTCAACGTTACAACCGTTTTATCATCTAAAACGTATTAAATGAGCATAAAACTTGTAGTGTTCACTCTGCGAGCGAATCATGCTGCAAGCTTCGCAAGCAAGCATGAACCTTTTTACCTGACACCGTCCCATCTTTAAATACCGCATTAGCTTTTTATCACCACAGCCGGAGATGTCATCAAGCCGCAAGGCACTAGCTGATAGCCATCATACCATCTCTTGTCATCGCTAAATTCAGCCGGACTAGTCCACGCAGGCCATTTTTCATTGAGATGAAACGGACCGTGCGAGTTACGTCTGTGCCCGATTAGCTCTATTCGTATCTCATTTTTGCCAAATTGTAGTTTTTCTGTTATATCAAGCTCGTTCGGGGCCCAAGCAATAATTCCTGCATCTTCACCGTTAACCAAAATTCTTACTGCAGTTGCTCGATATTCAGGAATATGAACAAAAGCACGCTCCCCCTCTTTTAGTTTTACATTAATATTACTACAGTAACTCACTGAACCTGAATAAAATGGTAATCCCTGCT
>CAMZLY010000199.1 GCA_947311825.1 uncultured bacterium | reverse complement strand
TTTAGGCGAGCAAATTCTGCCTTTTGAACAATTGGAGCATACCCGTAGGGTCTGTAAAATTGCGAAAAAGCGGAATATGCCGCATAAAATCAAAAAGTGCCCGCAGATAGTTTTGCAAGTGCCTCTTATAAGTGAATTTATATAATCACTTAGTTCAAAGATTTTCCTCCATTGTTCGTAGTGCCGCCGTCAGGCGGAGAGGTCGGCCCGTTTAACTACCGTTTATTTGACATCATGTGTGGTAGATTAGAGTTAAAAAACGCTCCACGAATCTCTTCGTGAAGCGTTTATCAACAAACCTACCCTAACATTAGTCAAACTTACGCGGAGTATATGCTGTATGCAATAACTCATGAGCACGGTGACTACCCGGCTCTGTAAGATACTCATCATACAACTTGATAATATCAGGATTCTGATGTGACTTACGAATCTTGTTATTTTTATCGTCCGTATAGATGGCTTTCTTACGTTTCTCCAGTATAGTACTATCGTGAGCCGAGTATGGCTGACCACCACCATTAAGACAACCACCGGGACATGCCATAATTTCAATAATATGATATTCAGCTTCACCACGGTGAATTTTTTCTAATATTTTACGTGCGTTTCCGAGACCGGATGTAATTGCAGCCTTAATCTCAAGACCAGCTACATTAACTGTAGCCTCTTTTACACCTTCAAGTCCACGTACTGCTTTAAAATCAATTTCTTGTACATCTTCGCCCGTCAGCCAATCGGCAGCTGTACGAAGTGCAGCTTCTAACACACCACCGGAAGCACCAAAAATTACACCGGCACCGGAAGCTTCACCTAGAGGACTATCATATTCTGATTCCTCTACTTTATCTAAGGCAATGCCAGCCTCTTTAAGCATATCGGCCAATTCCCGAGTTGAAAGAACTACATCCACATCAGGAATACCGTCAGTTTTAAGTTCATCTCTGGCTGCTTCATACTTCTTAGCAAGACACGGCATAATTGATACCACGATTATATCTTCACGCTTAACGCCAATCTTTTCAGCATAGTAACTCTTGGCCACTGCACCAAACATCTGCTGCGGTGATCTTGCTGTTGATGGCATATAGATTAATTCAGGAAACTGATGTTCAAAGAACTTAACCCAGCCCGGACAACAGGATGTAAGAATCGGAAGATTCTCGTTTTTCTTAACGCGATCAATAAACTCAGTAGTTTCTTCCATGATAGTCAGGTCTGCGGCAAAATCCGTATCAAATACGGCATCAAATCCTAACATACGCAGAGATGTTACCAACTTACCTGTCGCTATACTTCCCGGCTCCATGCCAAACTCCTCACCAATAGCAACACGAACAGCCGGAGCAGTTTGCACGACTACAGTTTTGGTAGGATCATTTAACATTCCCCATACAGGGTATCGACTACTCATTGCAGTTAATGCACCTACCGGACATACAGTTACGCACTGTCCGCAGAATGTACATTTTGTTTCGTCAAGTGGCATTAAGTTTGCCGGGCCAACAACAGCGTTAAAGCCACGCCCTACTCCTGAAAGTACACCTACCGTCTGAGTAACATTACATGCAGTTTCGCAACGGCGACACATAATACATTTATTCAGATCACGAACAATAGACTTATTCGCCAAATCAATATCATACGTTGACTGTTCACCTGTATAAAGAAGATGATGCAAGTCAAACTCAGAAGCCAGATCCTGTAGCTGACACTGTCCGTTCTTTTCGCAAGTAAGACACTCTTTAGGATGATCAGACAGCAACAAGTCCAACATTGTCCGACGTCCGTTGATTGCACGGATAGAATTAGTTTTAACAACCATGCCCTCTGCCACCGGTGTACAGCAAGCCGGAGCAAGATTACGGCGTCCTTCAACTTCAACCACACAAATACGGCATGAACCAGTACGATGTTCTACATCAATACAGTCAATAGTCAAATGACATAAAGTCGGTATCTTTATATCAATCGTGGCAGCAGCTTCAAGAATGGTTGCATCCTCTTCAGCTTCTACCTTAGTGTTATTAATTATTAAATTAATCATTTTATAAATCTCCTGATTTTATTTCTGCAGTATATTATATTTTATCAATAGCATGGAATTTACATGCGGTGAAACATACACCACATTTAATACATTTATCCTGGTCAATCAAATGTGCACCTTTTGCTTCACCTGAAATACACTGAACAGGGCAGTTACGTGCACACAGTGTACAGCCAACACAAGCATCATTGACTTTATACGAGATAAGACTCGAACAAACGCCCGCCGGACATTTTTTTTCATTTACATGAGCAAGATATTCATCCTCAAAATTTACGATTGTAGAAAGAACAGGATTCGGAGAAGTCTGCCCTAATCCACAAAGTGCAGTGTCTTTGATTACCCCAGATAGAGTCTTTAGCTTATTGAAAGTTCTAATATCAGCTTTACCCGAACATATATCTTCCAGCATCTCATGCAGACGTTTATTTCCGATACGGCACGGTGTACATTTTCCACAAGATTCATCAAGAGTAAACTCAAGGAAAAACTTTGCAATATTAACCATACAGTCATCTTCATCCATCACAATCATACCACCAGAGCCCATCATAGAACCTAAAGCAACAAGTGTGTCATAATCAATCTTGGCATCTAGCCGTTCTTTAGTAAGACATCCACCGGATGGTCCGCCGGTCTGAACAGCCTTAAACTCTTTACCGCCCTTTATGCCGTTACCTAATCCGAAGATAATATCTCGCAGTGTCGTTCCCATTGGAACTTCTACTAGACCAACCTTATCAACCTTACCGGCCAGTGCAAATACTTTTGTGCCAGATGATTTTTCTGTACCGATTTTCTTAAACCAAGCAGCTCCATTACGGATAATTGCCGGTATATTTGCATAGGTCTCAACGTTATTTACAATTGTCGGCTTACCCCAAAGACCGCATACCGCGGGAAATGGTGGTTTGAATGTCGGTTCGCCGCGCTTACCTTCAATAGAGGCAATCAATGCAGTTTCTTCACCACAAACAAATGCTCCGGCACCGAACTTAAGCTCAATGTTGAAGTTAAAACCTGTGCCTAAAATATTTTTTCCAAGCAACCCAAGTTCTTCGGCCTGTGCAATAGCAATCTCTAAACGCTTAATTGCCAACGGATATTCTGCACGAATATAAATAACACCTTCAGATGCACCAATAGCATAACCACCAATCGCCATAGCTTCCAGTACCGCATGTGGGTCACCTTCAAGAACAGCACGATCCATAAATGCACCAGGGTCACCTTCATCAGCATTACAAATCATATACTTCTGTTCGCTATCTTGGGCTGCCGCAAAACTCCACTTACGCCCTGTCGGGAAACCACCACCACCACGGCCACGAAGACCAGACTCAATAATCTCTTTTATAACAGCTTCCGGCGTAGACTCTGTTAAAACTTTAGCTAAAGCCTGATAACCGGATTTTGCAATGTAATCATTAATTATCTCAGGATTAATCTCGCCTGTATTCTTCAGAACAATGCGCGTTTGTAAAGCATCGCCGCAATCTTCCTCTTCAGGATAGCACCAATTCTTATCAATACTTTCAACACCCGCAACCGGCTTAGGTGCTTTACGTGCAATAATATGTTCAGCATTTTCAGGCTTTACGTTACCGTAAAACATACAGTCGCCAGTTTTATTATCAACAACTTTAATTGTTGGCTCACTGTGGCATAACCCCATACAGCCAACTTCAAGAATACTAATCTCGCTATCAGCCCCCTGTTTAGTTACTTCTTCTTTAAGTTTATCTAATACCGGAGTTGTTCCGGCTGCAATACCACAAGTTCCCATCGAAACAAGAATTGAAATATCAGTTTTATCTTTACCGTTCAGCTCATTAGCCAACTCAGTAAGTTTATTTGCAGAATCAATCATAATAAATCCTTATAATTTACATTCGTTAATAATGTTAGGAACCATATCTGTGGTTACACCACCGTAAACCTTATCGTTCACCATAACAACCGGTGCCAGACTGCACGCACCAACACAACGCAAGCCGCCCAGAGAGAATTTTCTATCTTCAGACGTTTCACCCTCATCAAGATCAAGGTACCGCTTAAATTCATCAAGTACCGCACCAGCCCCCTTAACAAAGCAGGCAGTTCCCATGCAGACATTAATTTTAAATTTTCCTACCGGTGTATCGGTAAAAAATGAATAAAATGAAATAACTCCATATACTTCAGAAAGATGAAGTTTAAGCTTATCAGCCACAAACAGCTGAATACATTGCGGCAAATAAGTAAAGATCCCCTGTGCTTTATGTAAGACCTGAATCAAATATCCACGGTTCTTATCACGATCATCTCCCAGCGGAAGAGACTCAATATACGCCTCAAGTTCAGCACGTTTTTCTGGAAGATTACCTAAAATATCCAGTTCTTTATGACACTCACTACAGTCATCATACATTATATTTCTCCTTAATTAACTCCAAGAGCCTACTAGCAAACACAACCACTTCTTCTGGTTGTGAAAAAAAACACAGCTGAAAGATAACAGATATTGTAATTATGTCAACATAAAGTGTGATTTTTTTCACAGGTGCAGAGAATTAGGCTGTAATTCTTATTGTTTCCAGCATATACATCGACCCAGAAAACCGATTTACATCCCCGTACAACGGTGCTCTGCACCGTTCCCCGCACACCTCTTTCCCTAGCCAACAAAGTTTAAAAAATCATTCTGCCACCCATCTTTTTCCCAGCTCGCACAGCGAGAATAGAGTTAGGAGTTCAGATTTTTCGTAATTTATCGTAGTTCAAATGCTTTTTTTAGGTTAAATGTTGAAGGTTGGAGGGCGGTTTCCGCCAAGTTCATCAACATCTGCAAGATCTTTGGGTCGCCCAGCCGCTTTTTTATTAATCAGCAGGTTTTTATAAGAAATATAATTTACCGAAATATCACCATACTTTCCGGCAATACGATGTTCCCATACTTCAGAAAATGAGATACCGCTAAGTCTATTTATCATTTCTATCATAACAGGCGGTATGCCCATTCTGATTATGCTACCAGGTTCTTGTAGTTCCTTTTTGAGAGTATTATCTGTATTGATACTGAAATCACGTAGCGTATTTATAATTTTTTCAATATTATCATCGGAGTCACAGAAGAAAATGTCCATATCTTTAGTGGTCCGCACATAGCCGTGGAAAGCAACAGCATAGCCTCCAACAAGCACAAACTTAACTTTGTGTTTGACGAGTAATCTCAAGAATTCTTCGAAGTCGTTTTGGATATTCATGTTGTGTTACCTTTGAAATCTGTCGTCTTAAATCTTCTAGCATTGAAACCCTCTGATTTCCACTATAGTTTTTTGTGAGATCAATACCTTTTTCGTTAGAATTATTTTTTTCTATACTAAGTACTTTTTCCATGCTTCTTCAACTCCGTAGTTTATCATCTAGGACAATACGCACCTAAACAACGACTGAATGAAGATAAGCCTAACATGAAAATAACTGAGATTACAATAACATATAAAATTTTAATTCCAGAAACGGTAGTTGAACTGCCGATAAAATATGCAATCTTGCTTATAACTCTAAATTTATAACTTTTTTGAGAAGTTACCAACAAAGCTTTAGAAATCATTCTGCCACCCATCTTTTTCCCAGCTCGCACAGCGAGAATAGAGTTAAAATGCACACATGATGCCACATTTTATTATCGAGCCTGAGAAATAATCAAATGAGGCATCATTACCGTCTATCAGCATTCGTGTAAATCCGTGCATTCGTGACAACACCTCTATCCTTGTGTAGATCAACATTTTTAATCTGCGTAATCTGCGTAATCTGCGGACAACATCCCCTTCATCCCCTTGGTTGTAAAAACCTCTTTTCACCCTTTTCACTTTTTTACTTTCTTATAAAGCTTTCTCACTGTACTATCTCTTTTCAATTGATTAAAAAACAATAGCACAATCAGAAATACGGAAATATGAAAAATGAAAAAGAAAAAATCATCTTATGCTGAAGCAGGTGTTGATATTGACGAAATGATGGGATCACTAACTGCAGTAAAAAAAATGGTCAAAAAAACAGCCACCTCTGATGTACTCAGTGATATTGGCTCTTTTGGTGGATTATTTAAATCACCCGGCAAAGAAAATGTTCTTGTCGCTAGTGCTGACGGAGTTGGCACAAAGCTAAAAGTTGCGGCAATGGCCAACCGCCATCATACCATCGGACAAGACCTGATAAATCATTGCGTAAATGACATTCTTGTTCAGGGTGCAAAACCACTCTTTTTCTTAGACTATTTAGGAGCTGCCAAGCTAGAAGGTTCAGTTTTTAAAGATGTTGTAAAAGGTCTATGTAAAGCATGCTCCGAAAACGGCTGTGCCCTACTCGGCGGAGAAACAGCAGAAATGCCAGGGCTATATCCTGAAGGAGAATATGACTTGGTAGGCACTATTATCGGTACAGTAGCAAAAAAGAATATTATTACCGGCAGTGCAGTAAGAGCCGGTGACACAATTATAGGGCTGCCATCATCCGGACTACAAACAAACGGCTATTCACTAGCAAGAAAAGTGATATTTGAGCAAGCCGGACTAAAAATTGATGATATTTTTCCCGGCACCAAACAAACCGTTGCCGACATATTACTAAAAGTACACAAAAGTTTCCTAAAACCAGTTACAGCCTTAATGGAAAAAGTAAAAGTTCGCGGCATGGCACATATTACCGGTGGCGGATTAATAGATAATGTTCCGCGTATTCTACCGGATAAAGTTGATGCAGAAATAGACCGTTCTACTTGGAAAACTCCTACTCTATTCCAATTTATTCAAGATACAGGCAAAGTCGATCGCGAAGAAATGTACCGCGTCTTCAATATGGGTATTGGATATATAATTATTGTTCGCAAAAAAGATACCGAAGAATCTATGAAGATCCTTAAAAAAGCCAAAGTACGCCCTGTCATAATAGGAAAAGTTACAAAAGGGAATAAAACAGTAAAGTTCACAAGTTCAAAAGTGTGAATTACCCGCAAGATGTGGCGTAGGTCGCTTGCCTGACGTAGCAAGCAAAGCACGAAGTCCGGTCTCTAGTCAAGCGTATACGCAGTGGACACACAACACACAAATCTTATTCGTAAACATACGTGGCAACACCTCTATCCTTATAGATCAACCTTTATAATCTGCGTACATCTGCGTACACCTGCGTAATCTGTGGACAACACCCCCTTCATCCATAAAAACTTCTTTTCTACCTTGTTCTTATATTAATAAATTGATTACTATAGCCAAATGACGACAAAAATAATTGATAAAACATTAGGATGGATTAGCTTTAGCCTATTATTAATTGCTATCGTGGTTTCTCCCTGGTTCTTTGGAGCTTGGGAAATGTGGTGGTTCTGGCCATTTACAACAATAATATTTGCCTCCACTTTCTTTTTCGCCTTACTCTTACTCATCCAAAAACATACCAAAGAAAAAATTAATACTTTTTCTTTTTTCAGCGGTATTGGTCTTACCTTACTTTCATTTTGTCTGTTTTTGATATATGTAGTAATACGGTTTATGCAAGCAGAAGTTTTTATGAGTGCCGAACGAAGTTTTCTGCTTTACCTGACACCATTATTAGTTGGCCTAAATATTATTTTTGGATTAACCAATAAGCAGCGACGCTTGCTGTGGGTGCTATTATTCTTTGATGTTCTCATACTTGGTCTATACGGCATCATAAACCATTTTATTACCGGTAACGAGCTTGTGATGTGGGCCCCCGGATATGAACAGTATTATAAAGACCACCGTGCAACCGGTTCCTACTTCTGCCCGGATCATTTTGCCGGCGTTATGGAACTGGGCTTATGTATGGCCATTCCCTTACTACTAGATTTACGGTCTAGTGGTAAATGGCGGATTGCCGGAATATTAATGAGTATTACTACCGTAACAGCAATTTTATTAAGCAAATCCAGAGGTGCTGGGCTAACTTTAATGATAATCGGACTGGCCGTTGTGATATGGGGCGGCACACAATTACCAAAAATTGTCCGTTGGTATTTACGAGGAGCAGTTATTTTGGTTGGACTAGCTTTACTCGCCTCTATTTGGCTATCAGATATCGCCTATATAAAAAGATTTAAAAACTACTTTGGACATGAACATAAACAGAAAACGTCTTTGGTAGAGAAAAAAGATGCTATAATGAAGCAACTTAGTCGCACTTCGCGTGGTAGAATGTACGGCGGAGCCGTCCGTGCGTGGAAAAGCAGCCCCGTAGTGGGAATCGGTGCAGGTATGCACGAAAACCTCTGGTTTCACTTTGCGGCAACGGATGATGGAGACCGAGAAAAGAATATTTGGCCATCAATGACGAATCACTATTTTCACTCTTACGAAGTACATAATGATTGGCTACAACTCCTTGAAGAATATGGCATTATTGGCTTCATCTTATTTTTAACTCCTTTCATGTTGTGGTTTAACGTATTAAGAAAAGAGTTGCCGGATGAAACTAAGACAAGTCACCGCGTAGAATATCCACCATTATATGCGGCATCCTTTGCCGGGCTTTTGGCTTGTATCTGTATGGGCTTTCATTCACTGGGTGACTTCAACTTGCAAATGCCGGCAACGGTTTGGATATTAGCGACGATTATCACTTTGCCAATCACCCGAAATGATAATTATGACCACAGATAAACAAACTGAAAACTGAGGACTGACAACTGAAGACTTTTTACATAATAAGCGATATACATTTAGGGTCTCCGCACAGCCGTGCAGCGAACTTTATAAAATTTCTGGAGAACCTTCCGGCAGAGGCTACCTTAATTATGAACGGAGATGTTGTTGACCACTGGCATCGGGATCTGGCTGGCATTAACCTAGAAGCATTGGAACGATTAAAAGCTGAGTCATATAAGCGAAAAATTGTCTGGGTACGCGGTAACCATGATGGCAAATACGAATTGGAGGGCGACTCAAACATTAAATTTGTCAACTCATACAATATAGATAAACTATTATTTATCGCACATGGTCATAATTTTGATAAAGTTATGCCATCACATAAAGGATTCATAATAATTTTTAAGATGCTACATAATTTACGTATAAAGCTATTAGGTCTAGAAACTGTACACGTTGCACATTATGCGAAAAAATTTCCACACCTCTATGAAGTATTAACCCGACACGTAAGAAAAAAGGCAATAAAATACGCCAAGCAAAATGGTTATAAAGCTGTAACATGCGGACATACTCATTTTGTGGAGGACAAAACAGTTAATGGTATCCGCTACCTAAACACCGGAGCCTGGACAGAATCGCCACTATCTTCTGTCCGAGTTACTGATGATAAAATTGAACTGATAGAAATATAAAAAAATGGAAACGGCAGTTGAATTGAAAAGATATAGAATTTATACTTTTAATAACTTGAGCCTCTTGTAAAACTAAGATATTTTGGCTCACAGAGCCACCGTTACAACAGTTTTATTGTTAAAAACGTATTAAACTTATCCGTCCTCCGTAGCCTTTTAGCGAAGAGGGAAGAACGAATAGGCTAACTTTATTTTATAATAATCCCAGCATCAACAAGTTGTTTTACGATACGGTCAACGGCAACGGATACATCGGTTGTGTTTGTTTCTATGTGGATATCAGGTGTTTTTGGGGGCTCGTAAGGAGCGGAAATGCCAGTAAAACTTGTAATTTCGCCTGAACGGGCTTTCACGTATAGTCCTTTTGGGTCACGATTTTCACATATTTCGATCGGTGCATCTATAAATATTTCTATAAACTTATTTTCTTCGATAATATCTTTTGCACCGGCACGATCTTCTCTGTACGGCGAAATAAATGATGTGATAACTATCATACCGGCATCATTAAATAGTTGTGCAACTTCAGCTATTCGTCGTATGTTTTCACCACGGTCTTCAGCTGAGAATCCTAGATCACGGTTTAGCCCATGCCGGACATTATCACCGTCAAGCAAGTAGCATGGCCGTCCCAGTTCTATAAGTTTTTTCTCAAGGCTTTTTGCAATAGTTGATTTTCCAGATCCGCTTAATCCAGTCATCCAGATTGTTACAGGCTTTTGCCGCATGATCCGTTGCCGGTCATTTGATGAGACTAGACTCTCTTCGCGAACGATATTACTGCTTGCGGGCTCACTTCTGGAATTTGTTAATTCTTTTTCTGTAGTACCGCGTCTATCAATAATCATTCCGGCAGCGAGGGTGGCATTAGTCATTGGGTCAATTAGGATAATACTGCCTGTTGCTCGATTTTTAACATAAGGATCAAATATAATAGGTTTGAATAGTTCTAAGGAGATGCGACCAATCTCGTTTAGCTCAAGGCCGTCCGCTTGGTTTCTATGCAAATTATCAGAATCAATATGATAATGTAATTTTGCAACTACACCTCGAACATCAGATGCAGTATGCTTAATTATGTATGGTTTATTGATTTCCATTTTTATTTCGTTCATCCAAACAATCATAGCTTCAACATTATGATCTACCCGTGGCTGGTTGCCTACATGCACAATCATATCGCCGCGACTGACATCGACTTCATCTTCCAAGCATAGCGTTACAGATTGTGGCGGGAATGCATATTCCAGTTTGCCATCAAACGTGTCAATTGATTTAATGCGTGAAGTCTTCTTTGATGGTAACACCATAACTTTATCACCGCACCGAACAACGCCCGAAGCAACTGTTCCGCAATAGCCGCGGAAATCCAGATTTGGTCGGTTTACATACTGAATAGGGAAACGGAGGTCTATCAGGTTTCTGTCGCCGCTTATTTCAACATCTTCAAGATATTGTAATAGAGGTACACCTTTATACCAAGTCATAGCATCACTTTTGTTTACAACATTATCCCCGCATAGTGCACTGATAGGAATATATGTTAAATCCGGAATGTTCAGCTTAGCCAAGAATGCATTATATTCAGCACGTATATTTTCATAAATCTCTTCGGAGTAATCGACAAGATCCATTTTGTTGATTGCAACAACTACATGTGGGATTTGTAAGAGTGAGGCAATAAATCCGTGACGTTTGGATTGTGTTAATACTCCGTTTCTGGCGTCGATAAGGATAATTGCAAGATTAGCGGTTGATGCTCCTGTTACCATATTGCGGGTATACTGAACATGCCCAGGGGTATCGGCTATAATAAAACGACGTTTTGGAGTTGAAAAATAACGGTAAGCAACATCAATAGTAATACCTTGTTCACGTTCAGCTTTTAGGCCGTCAGTCAATAGGGCAAGGTCGACTTCTTCGCGGTTTAGTTTCTTGGAATCGCGTGTGAGGGCTTCTAGGTGATCTTCGTAGATATTTTTACTGTCAGAAAGCATCCTACCAATTAAGGTAGATTTACCGTCATCAACACTGCCAGCGGTTGTAAAGCGCAGGAGATCAGACTCTTGATTCTGTTTTAGTAATTCATCTACATTCATTTCATGTCCTTTTTTAGGCTGTAGGCTATAGGGGTTTTTAAAGTTTATTCGGTAACTATTATTACATTACTATTCAGTATTCACTATTAGTTATTATTTGTTCACTATCTTTTAAAAATATCCTTCTTTTTTCTTTTGTTCCATTGAGCCTTCTTGATCGTGATCAATAATACGTGTAATGCGCTCAGAGTTCCGTTCTACCATCATTTCTTGGATAATATCAGGAACAGAGGTGGCTGTTGAGCGAACGGCACCAGTGCAGGGATAGCATCCAAGAGTTCGGAATCGGCACATTACCTTTTCAGGAACTTCGTCTGGTTGCAGTTGGGTTTTATCACCTACAGGTATAAGTTGATCTTTACGAACAATCATTTCGCGCTCTTTAGCAAAATATAGGGGCACAATAGGAATATTTTCTAGGTGGATATAATGCCAAATATCAAGTTCAGTCCAGTTGGAAATAGGAAAAACACGGATTGTTTCATCCTGATTGAGGCGACCATTATATAGATTCCATAGCTCCGGGCGTTGATTTTTGGGGTCCCACTGTCCGTGGGCATCACGGAATGAGTAAATACGTTCTTTTGCTCGGGATTTTTCTTCATCACGTCGTGCTCCACCAAAGGCGGCATCATAATTGCCTTTTTCCAATGCACCAAGCAATGCTCCGGTTTTAAGCTGTGCACAGCATTTTATTGTACCGAGATCCCACGGGTTAGCATTTTTTGCTAATGCTTCCTTATTCTGCTCTACAATTAAGTCTGCCCCTATTTCTGTACAAAACTCATCACGAAACTTTGTCATAAGTGGAAATTTATAGCTAGTATCAACATGTAGTAAAGAAAATGGGATTTTCCCTGGATAAAAAGCTTTTTGTGCGAGGCGAACCATAACAGACGAATCTTTGCCAATAGAGTAAAGCATCACTGGGCGTTCAAACTCGGCGACTACCTCTCGCATAATATGAATGCTCTCAGCTTCCAAGACTTTTAGATTTGTAATAGAGTACTCTTCTGTTTTCATAGTTTCTTATTTCACTTAATTTACTTGTATTAAGTTCTCATTTATCAGTGGTAATGTCAATAGAGCAGTGCTGACACAAAATAACGGTCCAGAGGATCGTTTTACTTCCCCGCACAACGGTGCTTTGACCTCAATAGGAACAATACGCATTCCATTTTGAATGATATAGTCAATTTCTCCTTGGCATCCATTTGTTCGTTGCCAGTAGAATAGTCTTGGCTCTTCAAGTGCACGAGGGATACACCGTAACTGCTGCCCTACAAATTGTTCAGCACAAAGGCGAAAGAACCATTCTAGGCCACACTTCATCATCCTGCGGGGAGCTTGTTTTGTTTTTGTTTGATTTATAGAAATGTACTTAGTACTATTCGCATGCAGTAGGAAACAAATTGATAATAATATAGTACATAAGGTGGTAGAAATAATGAAATTGTCAGTAGTAACACCTTGTTATAATTCTGCTGATTATATTGAGCGTTGCATAAAATCTGTTTCTGATCAACAGGGAGTAGATGTTGAACATATAATTCAAGATGGAGGGTCAACAGATGGAACTATTAATATTCTCAAGAATTATGCAGATATTAGCGTGATCACAGAATCTGACACAGGGATGTATGATGCTATTAACAAAGGTTTTAATCGTGCAACAGGAGATATTTTTTCTCATATTAACTCTGATGAACAATATTTACCACAAGTACTGAGAATTGTAGCAACCTTTTTTGAAAATCACCCCGATATTGATATTTTGTTTACTAATGTGCTTGTATTGCAAGACGATGCTTCATTTGTATGTTTTCAAAAGGTAATCAAGCCAACTAAAACACAAACTTTACTATCGCACCTTTCAACATATACAGCAGGAACATTTTTTCGACGTCGAGTATGGGAAGATGGCATACACTTTGATACATCAAAAAAAGCACTTGGTGATTCTTGGTGGATTTTAGATATACTTAAAGCTAAATATAAAACAGCTCATAAAAACCAATATACCACAATAGTTACAGCAACAGAAAAAAACCTAAGCTTATCAGATATTGCTAGACAAGAAAGTCGAGAACTATTTGAGACGGCAGGTAGTTTTCCTCGTATACAATGGATGTTACAATTTATTTACTACAGAATGTATAAACTAATAAATGGTTGCTATTACCAAAAGCCATTTTCTTATTCCGTTTATACTAAGAATAACACTCAAGACAGACAAACTTTTAATGTTACTAAACCGTCTCCCTTCTGGATGCAGATGCATAAACTTAAATCTTTAGATTATTACGCTAATAAATAATGAAAAGTTCATATAAATATTATAGTATTGATACTGTATTGCCAAATATAGAGAAAAATAAAGATTTCAGTCGTGTAGTTTTTGATATTTGCGGTACATTATTTATAGAAAATACAACTATTGCACTTCTAAATCAGATTGCTTCATACGGGGGGATTCAATCTATACAAATAGTATTCTGGCATATTGTTGCTTTTTTAGGAAAACGATTGAATCTAATTTCTCCGGTAGAATACATGCATATACGAATTAAGGGGCTATGCGGAGTTTCCAAAGACGTAATTGCCAATGAGTCTAAGACATTAGTATATCAATATTTACACCGTAGAGAAAATGCAATAGACATTCTTACTGAAGTAAAACGAAAAGAAATAGAGTTTGGTTATGCAACGTTTACGCTAAAGTCGATTGCTCAGGCAGTTAAAGATGAATACGGAGGAGATATTCTTTGTGCCAGAGAACTGGATTACAACAACTTGAATATATGTACAGGACGGTATAAGACTGCTCTTAATAACTGTAATAAAGAAAAATGTTTACCGGAAAACTGGAAAAAAAATTTAGATTGTATATGCTTTATAACGGATGATCTTGTTGCGGATAAAAGCATGTTGCAATCAGTAGGTTACCCAGTTTATATGCCACTTTTCAAAAAACAGACAAAAAGCAAGTTGAAATATCTATTATACTCATTTCCTGGTGTTTATTATTATTCTACACGTTATGATAATTTATATAAACCTTTTGCTCATATTCTTAAATTCTGGGGGTCTTATCTGTTAACAATACAACTAACGATTCCCGGGCAAATAAATTTCTACTATTTATTGCCTTCTTTTATTGCCTATCTCGCAATTTATGATATTGGCTGTTTCCAGAATGATACGAAAGCAAGTTTTGAAGATAAAGGAACCACAAGGAATAAAGTAAGTTATTATGATAATTCTTTAGCTTTTTTTACAAGTAGCTTTTTATGGGCTTTACTATGTTTATTAATAGTATTTATTATGAACATTCACGTAGGTCTTATTGTTACGTCCATGTTCATATTACTTTATACCATTTTCTGGCTTCATAACTCTCTTGAGCCACGCCAGCGTATTCTTACTTTTTACCTCCTATACTTAATAAAAGGTCTTGTTGTACTTACTGCTGTAGTAGCATCACTAAACATAATTCCTGTAATGTATCTTATTTTCTGTATACTTTTTCCCTTAACATATTTACCTAAATATATTCATAGTAAATATAAGCATTCTATAAATAAAAATATAAATCATTTTAAGAAAATAATATTACAACCTATTATATGGAAAAATATAATACTTGTTGTTTTATCTATGTTAAATACTCATTTCTTATTTGTGCTTATATGGATGGATTTAATAACATTGGTAGAGTTTCTTATAGGACGTTGTTATGCCAATAAAGGATTTAATAATGGATAGTATATATATTTTTGACACTAAAATTGATTGTTTCACCACAGAATCATTAAATAATTGTATTTTAAAAGCTACAAAAAGTGCAGAACACATAATAATCACAAATGTAAATGTTCACGCTTTAAATATAGCAGCAAAATATCCGAAATTCAAGAAAACTATAGATATGGCTGATTACTGCTTCTGTGATGGTCATGGTGTTATGATTGCTGCACGTGTTCTTGGAAAACATATTCCAGAAAAAATCACCTATGCCGACTGGTTCCCTAAATTAGCTGTTTACAGTGAAGAGCACGAGCTTAAAATCTTTCTTCTCGGAGGAAAGGACGGAATAGCAAATAAAGCAGCAAAGAGGCTAAAAGAAGTAGCACCTAAAATAAAAATAGTCGGTATGCACCATGGTTTTTTTGATAAGCAAAATAAATCTCATGAAAATGACCTGGTTATTGAAAAAATAAATAATGCAAAGCCTCATATTTTACTTGTCTGTTTCGGTATGCCGGTGCAAGAATACTGGATTGAAGAAAATAGGCGTAAAATAAATGCAAATGTTATACTTAATGGAGGAGCCGCTCTTGATTATATTGGAGGAGCAATACAAAGACCGCCATTATGGATGACAAGTAATGGTCTTGAATGGCTAGGAAGAATGCTTATTGAGCCACGGCGGCTTTGGAAACGATACATTATAGGAAATATAATCTTTTCCTTGAGATTATTTAAAGAAGTTATAAAACACAAAAAATCTTAATGAATTTATTTAAATCAAAACATACACTTCGTACATTATATTTATTAGCAGGCTCAATAATGCTTGTCTGTCTTTTTCATTTTTATGGAACATCTGTATATGAAGATTGGGCACACGGCTCTCTGTTTATTTGGCTACACTGTGTATGGAAATTTGATTCTATAGGTGCTGTAAATTACACTTTTAGTTATATTATCCCATTGGTTGCTGTTTGGTTTATTTGGCGTGAACGAAAACAACTTCATTTTTCACACTGGTACTATTATTCTAAAGGATTAATACTCTTAGCATTTTTTCTGATATTACACGGCATAGCACTACGTGCACAACTTCCTCATATATCAGCAATCTCATTTATTGGTGCTCTTTGGGCTCTTGCAACTTCATTAGGCGGAGTGCAAATAGGGAAAAAGCTTGTATTTCCTGCAATATACCTAACTCTTGCCATACCTTTAAGTTTTATTGAACGTGCAACATTTCCGTTACGAAGCATTGCTTCAAAACTTTCCGTATATATACTTAACGGATTAGCTATTCCTGTTACAAATGTTGGAACTGCTATTTGTGATGTAAATGGAACTTTTAAGCTAGATGTCGCCGATCCTTGTAGCGGCATTCGTTCTCTTTTGGCTCTAATGGCTTTAAGTTTAGCATTTGCTAAAATCTCTCAACTTAAGAAAACAGGAAAAATAATACTATTTCTGAGTTTTCTGCCTATTGCTATTATTGCTAATATAGTGCGTATTGTTACGATTGCTTTTGTAACAAAGTTTTTTGGTGTAAAATTGGCAATGGGGGCATATCATGATATTTCGGGATATCTTGTTTTTGTAATTGCAACACTTTTACTAATCTCTCTAGAGCATGTTCTAAAAAAACGGTTTTACCATGAAGAGTACAGCAAAATTGATTATTCATCTCAAAATACTAACTTACTACAGTCAAGTTGCAAGTATACCGTTATTACTTTATTTATAATTTTACTTGTCGCATTTCCATATAGTCTAAGAATGGAAAAAATATCTATCCTTAGAGCAACACCAATTAAGATGTTTTTACCAAAGCAAGTTGCTGAATGGAATGGAGAGAGGATATATTACGATAAAAATGACCATACATCAAAGATTATACGAGAAAGTGAAGTTCTAGAAAACGGCATTAACCCTAATACTGGCGGCGAGCTAGTAAGTGCCTCTTATCAAGAGCGTATAGGGCTTCCATCTGATACAAAAATCATTAAATCTATATATACATATACTGACGGTACTGAATTTTTTGTAACATTAGTTATGAGTGGAGAAACACGCGGTAGTATCCATAAGCCTCAATGGTGTATATCAGCACAGGGATTCGAGGTTGTTTCAACATCATTCCCAAAATACAGAACTTATGGAGATAAAAAGGTCGCTCTTTTAGATTTAAAAATGCCAAACAAACGAAATAATTCTTTTTTCTGTTATTGGTTTATCGGAAATAATCACTCAACCCCATATCATACTTCACGCGTACTTCATATGGCTTTTGATCGTATAATCAAGGGTCACTCAACCCGCTGGGCTTATATTTCAATATCTGGTCCTAATTCATCACGTATAAGCAAGCTTATTCCTAGTTTTGTGAATAAACTGGAACATGCTATAATGTCAGATAGTGCTGATAATTATAGCGAATCAGGAGCTGCTTCGTTGTGACGGGTATTAATAGAAATCAATCAAGTGCGAAACATATGCTTTGGCTTGTTATCGGCAAATCTATCCGCTCTATTCTTATGCTAATATCCATTACCATGACAGCACGGTATCTTGGCCCTAATAATTTCGGACTGCTTAGTTTTGCAATAAGTATGACCCTACTTCTTTCGGTATTTCCCGGTCCTGGTCTAGATAGTGTTTTGACAAAACAGTTATTGAACAATTCTAATTCACAAAGAGTGCAACTTGGTTCATCAATGGCGATTTATTTAGTATTTTCAATAATAAGTTTTTTGTTGCTTATGGCAATTAGCACAATTGTGGCAGACGAGCGGTCGGTATGGTTGTTGATAGCTATATGTGGAATTAGTTATCTCCCTCGATCTTCTTCAATATTTACTGCATTTTTTGATTCTCATCTTGCTGGTAATTATATCATGTATTCTGAATGTATTCAGGCGTTTCTCGGGTTATTAATACGTTTATTTCTTATTTACATAAAAGCTGATATTATGATGTTTGTTTTTGCATGGGTTGGTGACTGGACTATCCTTTTTCTTGTTCAAATACTATTTTTTAATAAGAATTTTCCACAATATAAGAAGTGGCAAGTATCAACAAGGGTAATGACCAAAATTTTGCGGCAAATTTCTCCATTGATTTTATCAGGAGTAATGATACTTGTATATCAGCAGATAGATAAGATAATGTTAAAGATAATGATAGATTCTGAAGCTGTAGGATTATACTCTCTTGCATTAAGGTTGGTTTATGCTGGGGCAATAATTCCTGTACTTGGCGTGCGATCTCTAGCCCCTAAGCTACTTAAATCTTATAAACTTAACAATAAGAAACAATATAATATTAAAGCTCAACAACTATACGATTTAACAACGTTTATGAGTGGAGGAATTATGGTTTCGATCATTATAGCAGCACAATTTATTCCATATATATGTGGTAAATCTTTTTCTCCCGCAATTCTAATTATGATTATTGCATCACCTTTAGTTTTAGCCACATCTATGGGGGCGGCTTCAGGGCAACAGATGCTTACTGAAAATCTTCAGTATTTAGCTCCCATACGCAATATTATTGGGTGTGGTCTAAATATCATTCTAAACCTTGTTTTAATACCGAGACTTGCAGGTGTTGGTGCTGCAATTGCAACCGTGACTTCTGCTCTTACCTCCTCATTCTTTTGTATGATATTAATTCCAAAATGTCGTCATATATTCATGCTACAAATAAGTTCCATACTAACGGGCTTTACACGGATTATTCCATATGCTATAAAACGCTTCAAATGAATCTTTATAAAAATCTATTTGACAGATTAACTGTATTAATTAACAAGCATATTATGTGGCCTATATGGTCTCTTATCTTTGTTTTCTACGATACATGGAGATATATCTATCACTCAGGAATGCTCCGTTTATCCCCTTCTATAGCACAACGTAACAGTAGAATTCTTGCCGCCTGTCATGTACTAGAGAAGGGGCTATCCTTTCCTGAACCTAAACGAGCGTATGGGGCAGCTACAGCAAAGTTTATATGCTATGCACTTAACAGTAAAAGACATAATCCGAGCTCTAATGTTGAATCAATTGCATGTGGTGTTTTACTTGAGTATAAGAAATACCACGATATTCATAATTTTAACATTGGTACATTATCTGAAGATATAAAGCTTGTAACTGACTCAAAACAAGCCGCTTCTGCCGGAATTAAGACTTTGTCGAGTAAAAGTTTTTTAGACGATCACAGCTTTACATCCATACTTCGAAATAGAAAAAGCGTACGTGATTTTTCTAACCCACCACAAGCTAAACAGATTGAAGATGCTGTTGAGCTGGCAATAAATACACCTTCAGCTTGTAATCGTCAGAGTTGGCGAGTTTATTGGATCCGCAATAAGGAAAAATGCCATATACTCGCTAAAGCACATTCTGGTTCTCGTGGGTTTGGCGACTCCATTCCGGCCTGGTTGATTGTTACCGTTGATATTGCATCATTCCAAGGCCCACGCGAACGGTGGGCTGCATATGTTGATGGAGGAATGTTTGCTATGAATTTATTATTATCACTTACAGAAGTAGGACTAGCAAGCTGTCCACTTAATTGGTCAACATCACCAATAAACGATTACAGAATACACAAACAACTTGCTATACCACATTCCGAAACGATTATAATGCTTATTGCAGTAGGCATGCCAAGCGACAAATATGATGTACCAATCTCTGGTAGATTACCATTATCAGATATTTTAAGGAGACGATAATGACGAACACAAATAAAGATGTCGGAATATTGACATTTCACCGCACTCATAATTTTGGTGCCTTCCTTCAAACTTTTGCTTTATATAATATTACTTCAAAATTAGGTTATGTTCCTTATGTAATAAATTATCAGGATCGTAACCAGTGGTTGTCTGAATCATATCCGGTAATACGGAAGTTTAGGCGCCCAATAAGGTTATTGGATTTTATTCAAAAAAATATTGCGTTTAATAAAAGCTTAAAGCAATTAAATATGACACCATATACACGTAGTAAAGAAGATTTATATAACATCTCCTTTCCTAAAGTTATTGTTGGTTCAGATATTGTTTGGAATTATCACCTTAATGCATGTGATTCGCCGTTCTTTGGTAATTTTGACGCACAACAACGTATTGCTTATGCACCTAGTTTCGGTTGGGCATCTATTGATGACCCTCCTCCACCTGAATTAAAAAATAAACTAACTAAATTTAACAGTATATCTGTACGTGATATTAATTCTCAAAAGATTGTTAATAAAGTATCTGGTATTACTCCGCCCATAGTCCTTGACCCAACGCTTCTTTGGGATTTTTCAGGAACAGAAAAACAACCACAAACACCTGCCATTAAGAAACCCTTCCTGCTTGTGTATGCCTTTGATTTAAGCGATTCTATGATTGTTGAGATAAAGTCATTTGCAGCAAAACACAAACTGAAAATAATTGGCGTAGGATACAGGCTAAAAGGGCATTTATTTGATTATACTCTTATGGGATTAACACCATTTGAATGGCTTTGGATAATAAAACATGCTTCTTTCATTTATACAAATACATTTCATGGCTCCATCTTTTCTATAAAATATAAAAAAGCTTTTGCCGTTAAAATGGGATATAGTGTTAGCCCTAAGTTGGAACCATTACTAGAACGCATTGGGCTGTTGCATAGAGTCATTAAGCAGGAGAATGAGCTCGACACTATTCTTACTACAAATATAGATTTTACAGAATCTAATAATATATTAGATAGGGATATTGCATCATCATTTCACTGGCTAAAGGGTGCACTAGAAACACAATGACATCATCTAACCACAAAATATCTTGTGCTAGCGAAATGCACATTGCAATACTAGGACCATGCCACACTAAGCCATTTATACCATATCTAAAAACAGATATATCTTCACTTCCAAAAGGAATGGGAGGATACAATATATCACACTTAATTCTTGCCAGACTTGATAATAACATTCGTACAGATATGATAACCTGTGATCCTGGAATATCAACGATTCGTTATTTTGAAGGGGATTTTTTAAGGTTATGGGTTGTTCCTCGCCGTACAAAAGGACTTTTACGTGATTTCTACAAAATTGAACGTAATTTTCTACTTAAAGCTATTAAAGAATCTAATGCAGAATGTTTACATGCAAATTGGACTACAGAGTATGCGTTAGCAGCTTTTCACTCTAAGATGCCATGGATTCTTTCTTTGCATGATAACCCTGCCGCATTTTTTAAATGGATTGGAGTTCGTCATATAATACCTTTGTATATCAGTATTTCTTTGGTAAAAAAAGCACCAATTATTACCGGTGTTTCTCCATATGTTTGTAGATTTATAGAGTCTTTTAGCGGAAAACATGCAAAGTGTGTTCCAAACCCTATTCATCTTCCCTTGTTAAATATGACCGATAATACAAAGAAAAATAACTCAGAATGTGTAGAAAAAACTATTGTTTCAATATTGAATTGGTCTAAATTCAAGAACGTTAAGAATGGGTTGTTGGCATTTAAAATGCTTGTTAACACCAAACATAACGTAAAATTGATTCTTATTGGTCCAGGACTTGGTTCCGGAAGCTCGGCAGAAAAATGGGCTAGGGAAAACGGATTATCGCATAATGTTATTTTTACTGGTGTCGTACCCTATTCTGAGTGTGTTAAATACATTAGTAATGCAGATATACTTTTTCATCCAGCACTAGAAGAGGCTATGGGGTGTCAAGTTGCGGAAGCTATGTCATTAGGAATACCTGTAGTTTGTGCGATACAAGCAAAAGGGCCAATGTGGTTAATTAATAACGGACAATATGGAATTGCTACGGACGGTAAAAAACCAGAGAGCATGGCTTTACACCTTGCCGAAACCTTAAATCAAATAAGAGAAATAAAAAAAACAGTATGCCCATTGGCAAAACAACATATAAATAAAATTACTAATGCAGAATCTATATTAAAACAATATACCATATTATATAAAGAAAGTATCAAAGCTTTTTCTTAACTTTATAACACAACATATGCCCAGACAACCATACTGGTAGTAATTTTCGCAACAGTTTGCCTATTTGTGAAAATGACACATTTCCCGTATAATGATCATACGATCCTACTGTATGTCCAAAATTATGTAAAATTCCTTCATCCTTAAAATCCACAAATTCATCCTCTATAATAAATCCTGCATCTAATAAGAATTTACGCATCTGCTTTTTGCTAAATACATATTGAAAAAATGATAAGCTTTCGTCTTCATAATGATAATCCGCAGCCCACTTACCTGAATATGGAATAGGTGCTTTGACCTTTATTTCATCTCTTCTCCCCGCACAAGACCGGATAAACCGTCTAAACCTACGTATGGGACTAAGATACGGAACTGTAATTATTACAATTCCATCATCTGTAAGTAATCGATTAAACTCCCAGAGTATCTTTGAAGGCCCAGTTTTAGTATGCTCTATTGAACCAAGCGCAACTATGCTAGAAAATGACTTATCGGGAAAAGGCATATCTGCTATATCTGAAGCAACAAATGTTCCATTTGGTATTAGCTGTTCTGCCACCTTACAAAGCTCTTCACTCCAGTCAACACCGGTAGCATCCATACCTTGTTCAATAAACCACCCCACCCAACGTCCAGACCCAGATCCAGCCTCTAATATTGGCTGATGCGATGATAGCTGTTGTATAAAATAATCAGCAAGTTCATAATGATTACAATTATTAATTTGTTGATCCAACGGCACTGATAAAAATGCATCCTCAAAAGCGGTAGATATATTATTTACTTTCATTCATAACCTTTTCATAAATTTCGACATATTTTTTTGCTATATCGTTCCATGATAAAACAGGAAACGTCATATCTGATTGACGTTTGTTATTTTCATAAAAACTTGTTAACCCATTTGCAATATTCTTGATATTTGTCAATCTAACATGAGACAGATACTTCGTATCTGGATATCCTGTTTCTGCCCATGGTAATGACGGAAGCAGCAATGGTAGTCCAGCAGCCGCAGCTTCATATACGGCAACACAACCACTTTCAAATCTACTTAACAAAACAAAGCCTTTTGCCTTTATTAACAATTCATATTTTTCCTCCTCGGAAACAAAACCATGATAAAATACATATTTGTTATCAACTAATTCAGAAAATTGCCGAAAATATTTATCCTTAGCATACGGTTTACCAATAAAATGAACTGGGATATTTGCTTCTATTGCAGCCTTTGCGAGTAATATGCTGTTTTTACGCTCGGTAATTGTTGCTACGGAAACGAGATATTGACCAGATGTAGATGACCTTGATAGTGCATTAATCGCTTCTGGTCGCAAACCGTGTGGAATAATATATCCACAGTTATGGTTAGCACCAAAAATATACTGTGCAACTTCCCATTCATGCTGAGTTGTATATATCAAGGCATTTAATTCCTTATATACCTTCCATCCCAACCTATCCATACTACCACCATTAACACAACCCAAAGACTGCACAGCAAACCGCTGCAGTAGCCGATACCACTGTGGTCGTGACGACACTTGATCCAGATATTCCGTCATAACAGTTCTTATACCTTTTTCATGTGCTAATTTAACATTAATATATGACGGACGTCCAAATGAATGAATAATATCACATGGCTGCTCTTGCAACCACCACTTTTCATAATCAACATTTATTCCTAAATGAGCATACTCAATCATTAGCTCATTGATGACGGTTTGCGTTCCACCATGAGCAAGAGAAAATGGCAATCCGTGGGAAAGTAGTATTCTCATTTATAATTATCCGTTATATTATTATTACAATTAATGGCTTCTATATTTTCTACAGTTGGTGGCTTAAAAAGAGGTTTTGAATAATGCATTACTCCCATCAGTAACGATATAACATAAAAATCCTGTGCCCCACCATTCATCAATAACTGCCCCGATTCTGCCACAAACAATCCAAGTATACCTGCAAACAAAATTCGCACATCAGCATCCTCTGACAGCTTCAACTGTTTAATAAAAGGAATCAAGACTCCAATATATACTAAGCAAAACAGAAAAACAACAGGCACTCCGTATGCTACCGCAAGTTCAATAAGCGAGTTATGATAAGCTCCTGTTGAGGCAAGAGTTTGATATATTCCCTCCATTGTATTGCGTTTATAATATGCAACCCAGTAATCATTTATAGAAAAAGTAAAACCCTTACCCCTGAACGGATGTTGACGAATGTTCCTGCCAGCCATATCTAACAATACTTTCCGGAAAGGAGAGACCCAGCCAACTTCATCCGATAGTTTGTGTATTTGTATATATTCCGTTGCTTTGGTTGCATGTGATGGAAATATAGTTGAAAGAGAACGAGCCACCGGAGTAGGAAGATCTGCACCAGAAACAAATAAGAGCATTGAGACAAGCATACCAACGGTAAACAACAGCATCATATTTCGTGACAAACGACCATATAAATAGCTAACAATAAATACAATCCCAGTAGCAAAGAAAAATCGGCTTCGATGAGCAGATAATGCCCCGAGCAGTAAAGTAGCACCAATTATTAGATTGCTACGTATATTATTATAGCCATACCTCCAAGAATACTCTGCCACACTCGCCAGAACGTATGCACAAAGAAACCACGCAGAACGCACAAAAAAATGTATTATTCCCTCACTACCATGGATAACAAACATATCACCAACATGAAAAACTAAAGCTCCTATTGCGAGCCTTGCAACTAGACGTCTTGTTATTCTCATATCAGGCTTCATGTCAAACAAAAACTTAGGCAGAAAAAAGACAACCCCACCAAGAAGAAATGTATATGCTTCTTTTGCCCCTCCGGCACCTCCAACGTGTATTGATTCTGGGCGATCAATAATAACTCTCATAAAGATCCAAGCTGCAACAATAAACATTATTTTACTTTGCCAACTATTTATAGCCGTTATCCATAATTGTTTCTGTTGTGTGGTTTGTATAACAATCAGAAAAGTAATGATAACGGTCATAATAATGCCTATCTCAAAACTTTTTATGAAAGGGAATGGAATATAAAACTGCCATACAGTTCCGCCAATCAATATACCTAACCACCATTTTTGTGCTCTTATACAAAAAATAAAAAATACTGGAAGCAAGCATATACCTGCAGTCACTATACCAGACAAGGAAAAGTTTGATGATAAAAGGGCAGAAAAACCCTTTAGAAAGAGAAGTAATACTATCGCTGCAAATGTAAGAATGCCTATTTTACGCATTAATTAAACCTTTTTTATTAACCTCTATCACAAATATCCATATTATATTTGTTTTTTGATATTTATATATTCTTCATGCCGTAACTTATTAAAAAAATATTTCACAACGCTATCAAACTTATTCTAGTATCACAAGAGAATACGGTATCTATATTTGTGATTACCGCAAAGCTGTGGTGAATAATACTATTATGCACCGAGGTTATGTATATAAATCAACAGATATATTTATCCTCAATTTGGCAGTTGAACTGCCTGAAAATATTGGTGTTTCAACCAGAGCCATTGAAAAACAGATATCAAAACTTAAAGAAAATAAGACTATTAAGCGTATAGGTGCTGACAAAGGCGGATATTGGGAAGTGAAGCAAGGATAAGTTTGTCTAAATTAATATGCACCTTTGGCAAATAGGACAACAGCAAATGTTCTCCATACTATTTTTATATCCAGAATCCAATTATGATTGCGAAGATAATAAACGTCCAAGATACACATATTATGAAAATCTATATGGCTACGTCCTGAAACTTGCCAAAGGCAGGTTAAGCCTGGCATTCCTCCATGCCTGCTATAATGCCATTCTTCATAATAGTTCTCAAAATCTCTACGCGGTAATGGACGCGGGCCAACAATACGCATTTCACCTTTAAGAATATTTAGCAGTTGCGGAAGCTCGTCCAGGCTGTATCTTCGAAGGAACTTTCCAATGGGTGTAATTCTTGGATCGTCCTTGATTTTGAAAAGGCCACCATCTGATTCATTAAACTCTTCTATTTGTGCCAGTTCTTCTTCGGCACAATCTTTCATTGTTCTGAACTTATACATTTTGAACGGAATACGGTTAACCCCGATACGTTCTTGAACAAATAATGCGGGCCCTTTAGATGTTGTTTTGACTAGGAATGCAATGAATAACTGTAACGGTAGTAAAATTATGCTGGCAAATAGAGCAAGCGTAAATGATGAGGCTAATTTCATAATATCCAGGCAACTAGAAGTCGGTGCATCAAAATGAAACAGTGCTACTCCTTGTATCATATCAACCGGCATTTTTGCCTCTATAATAAGGACATCCAGCTTGTCCGATAATACTTTTATTGCACAATTAAGTTTATCACCGACTTCTAATAACTGCATTATTTCTACTACTGGTAAATCTTTATCCGCAGATATAATCATATCAATCTTCTGTTTTTGACCTACTTGTGCAATTCTTTCACAAAAGGTACTGAATGATTCATGCGGATTACGGATAAGTTTTTTATCAATATGCATTCCATGCGGATGGGTTTTATCAATATATTTACATAAAATCTCACCTTGTTCGCTGTTGCCCACAACAATAGTTCGGCAACGATCTGTTATTCCATCAGCACGGATAATCTTTAATAAGCGTTCTGCTAATGAGCGAAATATAATAGTGTATCCGCAATTCAACACAATTAACATGGCAAAGAAGCTACGTGGATGAAACATATTACGGCGAAGATAGAAATATGAATAGAAAATTATTAGTGTTATAAAATTTGCATATAGAATATTCCATACTTCATCACGTTTGATAATAAAACGCCGTCCGGCATACAAGTTTCGTAACGCATAAATTGTAAAAAGAATCATTGATACAATAAAAATTATACGAGGAGCACTTGCAATATAGAAATCAGGGTAACTATTTGCAGGAAATGTGTTATACGAACCACCAAATGCCGGTTTGATAGTGCTTAACAAATAATTACCCCAGGCCGTATGAAAACGAATCAAATATGTTGTATAATATGCAGCAATCACCGCAATAAGGTCTGCGGCTATATTAAATAACCAAAGATGTAAATTCGTCTTAGGTTGTTTAGACTTTAGACTATAGGCTGTAGGTTCTGGTTGCATTTTCATTCGTACTTTTCATTCCTGCATTCGCCGTGCCCGCCGTAACAAGTGAAGCACGAAGGCTAGGTGGCAATTCTTTCCCTTTTTCCATTCGCACTTTTTATTTGTTCGACTTGGGCAGAAAAGGCTTTTTAAATGCCTCATCAAAATCATATCCCGCAGAAAAATCCTCCTTAGAGTCCTCCGCAGTACTGCCAAGAATCCCGCTTTCAACTAAATTAAATACTATATTGCCAAAATCATCTGTATTAGATATTCCCCAAGTATTTAACACTGTCAAGCTCATAGGACCAAACTCTTGCAAGGTAAATAGGCGAATCCCTTCTAGTAATTCTTGACCAGTTACATGCCGCCCTGGTCCCTCTTTAGGCTTATCAAGTGCTTTAACCGTAGTATCCAACGCTTGCCTAACAAAAAGATATGCCTCTACCGGATATCGACTATCTTTTGCGCAAATCTTATTAATTATTTCTAAAAATGCATTTTCCTGCATAACAACTCTTTTTCCTTCAATCCTTTTCACCAAATCATTTTGTCGACCATCATTTTGTCGGACTTATCTTTCAAATCATTTTGTCGACCATCATTTTGTCGAGACTTATCTTTTCAAATCATTTTGTCGACCATCATTTTGTCGAGACTTATCTTTTCAAATCATTTTGTCGACCATCATTTTGTCGGACTTATCTTTCAAATCATTTTGTCGAGACTTATCTTTTCAAATCATTTTGTCGACCATCATTTTGTCGAGACTTATCTTTTCAAATCATTTTGTCTAAATTCTTTTTTTATTTTTTCCGCAAACTCTATCATTTCCTCATTATCACTATAATTTTGTGCCTGCCAATTAAAATCTACACCATCATCTTTAAACCGTGGAATAACATGAAAGTGCAAATGCGGCACAACTTGCCCGGCAACGGCTCCATTAGCCTGCGTAATATTAACCCCATCAGCATTCATCCCATCAATTTGTGCTTGTGAAACCATCTTCGTCACCGTCATAATACCAGCCAAAATCTCCGGTTCGGTATCGGTAATCATCTCTCTATGCTTTTTAGGTACAACCAACACATGTCCCTTAGCTATTGGACCTATATCCATAAATGCCAAAGTAGTATCATTCTCATATATCTTTGTAGACGGCAGTTCGCCAGCAATAATCTTGCAAAAAATACAATCTGTTTCAGTCATAATAATATTCCTAAAATATAATACTTAATCTATAAAATAATCGGGAATTAAGCAAGAATGGACTATAACTTAGTCAAAATCTCTGCCCCATCTTCCGTTATAAGAATAGTGTTTTCAAACTGTGCACTCCTCTTATTATCAATTGTTACCGCAGTCCAACCATCATCCCAAACCTTATGATCCCACTCCCCCATACTAATCATAGGTTCAATCGTAAAAATCATACCCGGTTTTATTTTACCACGTTCTTTTCTATCATAAAAATGCGGAATAACAGGGTCGGCATGAAATGTTTTCCCTATTCCGTGTCCGCAATACGCCTGAACTACACTATAACCATGATTATGTGCATGTACTTGTATAGCCCTTCCTATATCTCGTATTCTATTACCAGGCTTAGCTGCACTTATACCTATATTTAAACATTCGCGCGTAGTATCAATCAAAGCCTGCGAGCCATTATTAATTGCACCAACAGCAACAGTCTCTGAACAGTCGCCATGAAAACCGTTTAAATAAATAGTAACATCAACATTAACAATATCACCTTCCCGTAAAGGACTATCATCGGGAATACCATGACAAATAACCTCATTTACGGAAACACATACACTTTTAGGAAAACCATGATAATTTAACGGACTTGGATACGCCCCCTCTGCAATACACGCTTCATGCACAACTAGGTCTATTTCGTCCGTTGTAATCCCCGGCTTAACGGCAGCAAGCCCTTTTTCTAATACTCGCCGTGCTGCACGACAAGTCTCGCGCATTATTGCCAGCTCTGCATCATTTAGAATAGTCTGCTTACGCCCCTTACCCTCACCTTTCCCTGTTGTTGCATAAATAGGATGCGGAATATTTACAGGAACAACCCGCATAGGCGTGACATTTCCTTTCTTTATAGAAGGACTAACTACATAAAAAGAACCATCATCAACAGGAGCCTCAGAGCATAACTCTCTATCATTATCTTTCCCCAAATGGCATTTTTTATATTTTTTACCACTACCACACCAGCATGGATCATTTCGCCCAAGTTTATTCATATTATTAAACATCTCTTTTCTCTATAAATTAGTCACTATTCTTAATTATAAAGTAGAAATTGTCAATTATCTTAAATCTATAATTCTAGAGATGCTTGTAAAAACTACTGTACACGGCAATTTTTAGCATTTTAATATTTTAGTTCTGTAATAGTAGGATTTTCACCACAAAGCGGACAATCGCTGCTTTTGTTAATAGCAATATTTCTGAAAGACATATCAAGTGCATCATATACAAGAAGAGTATTAGTCAATAATGACCCTATTTGAAGAAGATATTTTATTGCCTCTGCTGCCGCAAGATATAGTGCAACAGGCGAGCCCAAACCTCCGACGCCGACTATTAGAACACTACTCTCAAGCAACTTCATTTGCCCCTTAATACCCACTTCCTGCAGAATAATTTTCTTGAATATCGTTCTATCTGTTCATCATTTAATGTCATTTCATAATCCTTAAACCTAAATCGTAGGTTAAACCCATCACAAATAATTTGACATAATCGATAATAATTGTCGATAATTACAAATTATTATTATTACACACTTTAATTAACATTCTGGAGAAAATATGATCCAAGTTGAAGTTTATTATTCTGATATGTGTGGACTATGCCACGTGGCAATGGACTATCTAACAGAAAACAATATTCCTTTTGATAAATATAAATTAAAATGGGATGCCACAACTGGCAATTGGGAAGATTCCGCAGAAAGCCGCCGCCTATTTAATCGCTGTGGTGAAAAAGTAGAGTTTGTTCCGCAATTCTTTATTGGTGACCGCTGGGTCTCTGGCTGGCGAGAACTAGAGCCAATGATAAAATCCGGCGAGCTGGATAGATTGCTAAAAGATTAATACACCATCAGTCGAGGTGGAACTCGACGCTCCCTCTGTTTAATGGCAGAATATTGCATACGCAGTAGCGGATAATATAAGTGATATCACTGGTGTTGCAATCCAACCTAAAGTCATCTTGCGTAAATTAGAAAAGTCTATAGCGTGTGTTACACACAATATACCAATTCCAAGAACGGCACCAATAATTGCATGGGAAGTACTAACCGGAACACCTATTAACTCCTTAACTTTTACCCTTTATCTTTATTTTATATCCATCCCCGCACTTTATATATCATTAAACCCAACAACTCACGCGACATCCAAACCTGAGCAGTCATATTGCTCCATAATCCATATCGCAAATTCCCTATCATACTACCTATTGGCGGAATTCCGCTCCAAGCAATAACCGCCTGCTCATAATCAGCCTCAGAACCTGTACTATTTGCAGGTAGACATCCAATATCAGTAAATCCAACCTTCTTAAAACAGAAATATGCACGACGCATATGATAAGGCGATGTAACAATTATAATAGGCTCCTTAATTTTATCAGGACCTACAATCTTGGCAATATTCTCTGCTTGCTGATGAGTATTAAGACCACGATACTCCATATCAATTCGATTTTTGGCAACACCACGCAAGACTAACTCATTTCGCATGCGTCCAGTGCTGCCACTTTCTGGCCTACCCTTTACAGGAAGAGCAACAATACAACGTGATTTCGGATGTTTCTTTGCATATTCTGCCCCATAATATGAACGTATCAATGTTGTTGTACTTGGAATTCCACTGCCACCAAGAATAATAATATTGCTTGGATTAGAAACTTTCTTAACCTCAATACACCTAAGCCAATTAACAACTGCATGTGGAACACCGAAAACCGCAAATCCAACCTGAATCATAAAAAAGAAACCTGCAATAATAAATAGTCGCTTAAAAAATCCATCAGGATGATAATCTGTATCTGTAATTACTTTTTCATTCATAATACTAATCAGAATATGAATCATTCCATAAAACATCAATAAAAAAAGGAAAACCGCAGCAAAAGCAACGGTCTTCCTTTTTAACACTCAGTAAAACTGAATCGACTAGTTGAACAGTATCATTTAGACTCGCTCGCAGCTCTTTTGGTTGCTGTCTAATTTTCTTAATACCATTCGCAAGCTGTCTATAATTAAGCAGAGAGTATACCAACAACCAATCAATTATCGGCTATTGCAATATTTTAACATAACGGCAACATTTCACATAATTACCCAACACAAACAGAAAACATCAAAAACAAAGACGCCTTCTGAGCCTAGAGGTGCTTGCAAAACTAATTGTGCGGCAACAGAACAATGTGTATCACAAGCCAAATCAATGTTACAGTGATACAGCAACCAATGAGACAACCAAGTTACAAAAAATATATTTATATACATCACCACCGAGCTTGTCTCGGTGGGATGATGATTGCTTACTACTAGAAAACAGATAATAATTCATTCCCCGCCCGCCATTCTTACCGCAAAGCGGCAAGAATGGCGGGCGGGGGAATACCAAAGACTGATATTAATTTCAATCAATGCTCCACCGGAACAAGCCCAGTGGTGGCATAAATCTATAGTTTTTTAAAAAGTTACAGCAAAAGCATCTTACCTACTTAACAAACCGGTACTTAACAATACACCAAATCGCTCTAATACCATCTTTCCAGCCGATCTTCTTTCCCTCATCATAATTACGCCCATAATAAGAAATAGGCACTTCATACACATGCCAATTCTTATTTTTTGCCACTTTAGCTGTAATCTCAGGTTCAAAACCAAAACGGGATTCACAAATTGTAATACTCTGTATAACCTCCCGACGGAACATCTTATAACAAACCTCCATATCAGTGAGATTGAGATCAGTCATCATATTAGAAAAAGTTGTAAGAAGGCGATTACCTAGATAATGCCAATAGTAAACAACACGATGCGGCCCACCACCAAGAAATCTAGATCCATACACAACATCCGCATGACCATCAAGGATAGGGCCAAGCAACTGCTTATAATCATTAGGATCATACTCAAGGTCAGCATCCTGAATAACAACAATATCGCCTGTGGCAAACTCAAAGCCAGTACGAAGTGCAGCACCCTTTCCCTGATTGACATTGTGAGACTTAAAGACAATATCGGCCTCTTTTTCGCACAATTCCTCCAAAACCTTGCCAGTTCCATCACTAGAACAGTCATCAACAATGATAATCTCCTTATCAAAGCCAACATCAACCGCACGAACCTTAGCAATAAGCTCACTAACAGTATTTTCTTCATTATAAACTGGAATAACAACTGATAATTTCATGATGATATACTAGTCAAAGTCATCTCATCCCTGCAAGCCTAATAAATTGTAGATTTAAAATTAATGCCATCAACCGCCCACCACAATGATTACATTACACTCATTACTTATCGACATTATGAACCATACCTGATAGATTTTCGTCTGAATTATCAACAATCAACTTATTATAAGGTTTAAAACTATGAACAAAACATCACTTTCATTTCTAAAACATTTGTTAGCAACACCAACACCATCAGGATATGAAGAAGCAGGTCAAGCGATTGTAGCTGATTATATGAGCCAATATGCCGACAAAGTAAGCAGAGACCCAAACGGCAATGTCATCGGCATACTTAATCCGGACGCTGAAGTAAAAATTATGCTAGCCGGACATTGCGACGAAATAGGTCTAATGGTTCAGTATATTGACGATGATGGCTTTGTCTATCTATCCGCCATTGGCGGCGTTAACGTCAGATTGCTACAAGGCGAACGCATAATTATTCACGGCAAAAAAGGTCCAGTTTATGGAATTATTGGAGTTAAAGCATTACACATGATGAGTGCCAAAGAACGAACAGCCGGACCACCACCAATTCACGATCTTTGGATTGATATCGGTGCAAAAAACAGAAAAGATGCAGAAAAAGTTATTAGGCTAGGCGATGCTATCACTATTGATACCGGCTGGATTGAATTACAAAACGGACTAGTTGCCTGCCGAGCATTTGATGACCGTATAGGTGCATTCATCATTGCCGATGTACTACGCCTATTAGCAAAGAAAAAACTGAACGTAGCAGTTTATGCAGTAAGCACAATTCAGGAAGAAGTCGGTTTACGAGGTGCCAGAATGGCCGCATTTGGCATTGACCCGCAACTAGGATTAGCCGTTGACGTAGGATTCGCAACCGACTCACCCGGCATGAACAAAAAACGACTAGGCGAAGCCACTCTGGGCAATGGCCCAATCATACGCCGCGGTCCTACATATAATCCATGGATATTTGAACAAATTGAAAACACAGCCAAAAAACTAAAAATGAAAGTTCAACATCAACCGGAATCACGTGGCACAAGCACAGACGCCTATGCATTACAGATGACACGTGCCGGAGTGCCAGCAGGACTAATCAGTATTCCAAACCGTTACATGCACAGTCCGGTAGAAACCATTGCACTAAAAGATGCCGAAGACACAGTAAAATTAATAGCCGGCTTCATCGAGTCATTAACACCAACAAAAATCCCGTTCATATAACGGGAGCGACGAGTGCCACCTCGTCCAAGCATAACGGGAGCGACGAGTGCCACCTCGTCCAAGCATAACGGGAGCGACGAGTGCCACCTCGTCCAAGCATAACGGGAGCGACGAGTGCCACCTCGTCCAAGCATAACG
>CAMZLY010000198.1 GCA_947311825.1 uncultured bacterium | reverse complement strand
TGTTTTAGGCGAGCAAATTCTGCCTTTTGAACAATTGGAGCATACCCGTAGGGTCTGTAAAATTGCGAAAAAGCAGAATATGCCGCATAAAATCAAAAAGTGCCCGCAGATAGTTTTGCAAGTGCCTCACATGTTTTTTATTTTTTTTATAGTAATCACCATCGCCAGATATTACCCTAACAAGCAACCATTTTCTTCATTATCTCTACAAGTTTTATATTTACTCTAAAACCATAAATCTCTTTCAATACAAAATAATGTCTCATTGATACATACCAAAGAGACACTCAAGACAAAACAATACACTATACACATATTCTGCTAAAAACAGCTAACTTCTAAAAAATACCCTAACCGCAGGGTCATAACCCATGCTATACAAGCACAGCGACGCGAACGGTAGGGCGAGCTGTCCCCAGCGAGCCGAAGCAAGCACAGCGACCCGAAAAAACCAAACTTATTTTATAACGTTAACAGACTCTGCAATATCCATACACATTTCACCAAGCAACTCGCTCATCGCAAAAACCATACCATTATAATCGCCGGTTTTTACCTGTTTATGCAAAGAAACCTCTTTTCTAACGGGCTTAACCTTATTATCAATCGAGAAAATAACATACCTTGCATTCAAAACAACCTTACCATCAGCATCCGCAATCAAATCAGTCAAATCAATTTGAACATAATGCGTAAGAGTAGATCTTGTTCTAAAAGTATATTTACGAACCTCAACAGCGGGACATAACTTAGTTAAATTTTCTTCAATAATATCCTCTATTCTATCAGGTACCGACCCTGCCCATCGAGAATATTCTGCCACCTTAACCTCTGCCGTATCAACACGAGTAACAATCTTAGTACGATCCAAATAACTAGGCACACTAATCGGTCCAACCCCAAGCACGACTTTCCCCATAACCGCCTTCGCAGTATCAATATTAGCAGATTCAGGTAAGACTTCACGTAATGTATAAAAACGTGATGGCTTACTCCGCATGCACCCGGCAGCAATACCATACAATACTAACATTAATGCAACCGACATTAGACCACGTGTTCCTCTTAAAACTTCTTTTGATTTTTTCATTCTTTTCCTCGTAATAGCGATTCTGGATGTTGTTCAATAAAATCCGTCAATTCAGAAAATGATTTCGCAGCCTTAGCCAAGCTATCAATCATATCCTCCAACTCAACCCGCAACGTAGACCGTTCATCAAGAGCGCCGCCCAGCCGACCAACAGCCACCGTTGTTTCTTTCATTAATGGTGTCATAGACGCAGCAAAGTCGACCATAAGCTTATTTGCATTTTTCATGCTCGCCTTAGCCGAAGCAGCAATACTCGCAAGATTCTCGCTCATTGGCGTAACCTTACCATCAATATCTGTCATTAATCTACTAGCATTAACCGCCATTGCCGAAACATCCTTACCCACAGACGACAACTGCTTATCTGCATTAACTATTATTGTCTGTACTGAACGTAAAGTCTTATTGAGCTCCATTGTCAATTTCTTAGTCTCTTCACTATCAACAATAACAGAAATATCTTCTGTTATTTTATGAATATCATCAGCTATCATAGAAAGATGCATCTTACTAAACTGCTCTTTCATCTCTTCTATCGGCGATAAAATAGTAGGTATTTCATGCACACTCGTATCTTTCGACTTAAATACCGCCTCTTTATCCGGCTGCATACTAAGCTCTATCTTTAATTTCCCAGTCAGCATACTTTGCGTCGCAAGTTTAGCCCTCAATCCATCTTGCACACTAGAGTCAATACCTTCATAATTAATACCACGCTCTGCCCCATCCTGAAAACTTAAACGTGCAGGCTCCAGCACAATAGTAACAGGACGAATCAAACTCTTCTTCTCTCGATCAACAATTATCCTTACATCCGATACAGTCCCTACCCTAACACCCTTATACTCTACCGGTGCTCCAATATCCAAGCCGCTTAACGACTCCTCAAAATAAGCAACACATTCGTACTTCTTCTCAAACATCTTGCCGCTACCAAATATAACTAAGCCCACAATTGCAATCACCAGTCCGCCCATTGCGAACCCGCCAACCAAAACAGGATTTGCTTTTTTACTCATATATCAACTCTCCCTTCGAAGAAATTTCTGTACCTTAATATCCTGACACTCCGCCAGTAACCTATTTGGGTCACCTTGTGCAATCATAGTCCTAGTCTCCGGATCAAGAAAAACAGAGTTATTCCCAACCGCAAAGATACTAGCCAATTCATGCGTAACAATGACAACCGTCGCCCCTAAACTATCCCGTATTTCTAAAATCAAATCATCCAGCAACTTAGCACTAACCGGATCAAGCCCCGCCGAAGGCTCATCAAAAAATAATATTTCCGGATCCAACGCCATCGCCCGTGCCAAACTAGCCCGCTTCTGCATCCCGCCACTAATCTCAGACGGATAAAAATCATCAAACCCAGACAACCCCACCAACGCCAACTTTACCGCAATGATATCTTTTCGCTCCTTTGCCGATAAATCAGTATAAATCTCCAGCGGCAACCCAATATTCTCCGCCAACGTCATAGATGTCCATAAAGCCCCGCTCTGATACATAACACCCATACGCCGCATCATTTTCTCGCGGTCCTCCTCATCAACACCCCAAAAGTCAGCCCCCTTATAAATAATCTTACCCGCCGCCGGTCTTTTCAACCCCACCAAATGCCGCATAAGCGAACTCTTACCACAGCCACTACCACCCATAATGATAAAAATATCACCCTGGTTAATAGAAAAATTCAGATTGCTCTGGATAACAAAATCGCCATACGCCATCGTCAAACCATCTATTTTTATGTGAGCCTTACTTTCACTCATGCCAAAACCTCATAATCCCTAAAACCCGATAATAATATATATAACCGTTATCAAACTATCCCAGACAATAATAGAGACAATCCCGGAAACAACCGCCTTTGTCGTCGCATCACCCACTGCAGAAGCACTACGTCCACAACGAATCCCATGCATACAACCGGCCAACGCCACAATCACTCCAAATACCGCACTCTTAATCAACCCGGACGCAACTGCAGTAAGTGAAACCGCACCTATTGTCTGCATATAATACTGCGTAACCGTCAAATCCAACATTCCCACTCCAACAATTGCACCACCAATAATACCCAACACATTAGCATAAATACACAACAACGGCATCATAAGCACCATAGCCATCGTACGCGGCAAAACCAGAAACTCAATCGGAGAAAACCCCAGCGTAGTCAAAGCATCAACCTCCTCATTAACCTGCATAGAGCCCAAACGTGCGGCATAGGATGCACCCGTCCTACCAGCCATGATAATCCCCGTCATCAACGCACCCATCTCACGCACCATCCCCACAGCAACCAAATCCGCCACATAAACCTGAGCACCAAACATCTTCAACTGCACAGAACCAAGAAAAGCCAGAATCATCCCAACCAAAATGCTTATTAACGCCACAATCGGCAATGCATCCACCCCACACTGCTGCAGTGCCATCCAAAAATCACTCCGCCTAAAAACAGCCTTACCGCGAATCATATTGCCAACCGCCACCAAAGTCTCACCAACAAACTTCAGTCCATCAACAAAAGTACTTCGTGACCGAATAAGAAACTCACCCAATCTCCTAACTACAGATTCCTTTTCCGCACCACCACGCCGAGCCCCCTTACGTTCAGGCACCGCCTTCGCCAAAGCCAGCAACCCCCGCACCCCCTCCGGCAAAGCAGAAGACTCCATACTGATACCGCTTTGCACACACACCTTATCCAACTTGATCACAAACGCCAACAACGACGTATCCCACTCACCAAGCTCAGCAACATCAAAAGAAAGCCTCTTAATATCCTTATGTGCCCCCAACTCAGCCTCCACCACACCAACATCCGGCATCCCAGAACGCAACTCCCAGTCCCCACCAAGACGCACAACCATCACGCCGCCATCAGCATAAGAAAACTCAACAAAACTATTTTGATTATCACTCATTGTCAAAAAGATACACCATACTTAACCCAAAATACAAACCATAAATCCCCTAATCATAATCGTAATCCTAGAAATCCCTAGCCCAATTCGCTAAAGTCGCCCTCCCGCCTACTTCGCTAAAGTCGCCCTCCCGCCTACCTCGCTAAAGTCGCCCTCCCGCCTACCTCGCTAAAGTCGCCCTCCCGCCTACCTCGCTAAAGTCGCCCTCCC
>CAMZLY010000197.1 GCA_947311825.1 uncultured bacterium | reverse complement strand
TGATATATCATCTGCCCCAGTTGTATGGAGTAATGTTGGACCGGGATGGGTGGTGGCTTCCGGTTCGATTATGAATGAGACTGATACTAATGTGTTATCACACCCACAACGTATGTATCGCGTGCAGGCAAGACCATAATCCTAGGCAAATAAGCCGCACACGTAAAATTAATTAGGTTTTAATTCAGTTAAACAAGAAGAATGCACGTTTTCTTGGTCGTAATAGATTTTTTTACAATCAGGCAATGTAAAAACGCCCCCATGTCAGGAGTTCAGGAGTTCAGGAATCTAGAATTATGGCAACTGCCAAACCTAGGGTTGCAGATGGACTGGAAAAACTATTTGTGCGATACATTCCGTTTATCAACTTTGGATTTAGAAAAGCTTTTCGGTTATATAATCTTTTGTAGTTTTATACACTAGGATTCGCTTGTTACGATTAGTTTTGCCGGTAATTATGGCGATGTGTGATGCCGGTACTTTGAGTTGTTTTGAGAGGAATTTTATTAAGGCTTTGTTTGCTTTTCCTTCAATTGGTGGTGCTTGTAACTTAATTTTTATGGCATCATCCAGCACTCCTATAATTTTGTTGGTGGATCCGCGTGGGATGAGTCGCACATTAATGATTGTGCCTTTATCAGTTTCTGTAATTGTGCTCATGATAAGCTTTGTACTGCATTAAATAGTATTCCTGTGAGAAATCTATAAATAATATCGAGTAAAAAGATAAATACAATTGGTGTAAGGTCAAACATTCCAATTCTTATGGGGTAGCAACGCATGGACCCTATTAATGTATCTATTCCTTCTCTACAGAATGCGTGTATATGATGTGATGACATTAGTGATGAAAGTAAAGAGCCTATTATCATCATGAATATAAGAGACCTAATTATAGGTAGTATTGATACTAGCCCTGATAGTGATAATACTGCGAGTTTTGTGATTGTGATAAGTAGTGGTGATGTGTTCAGATGATTATTGCCCAAACTTATCAGTCCGTAGGAAATAACCATACCAAAAAGTAGTATTACTATTGGTCTGATAGATATTTCCAGCACTGAAAAAGGTTTTGAGAGATGAAATAGAGCATCGGTATTGTTGCTACATGACGCTTGTTGTTTTGTTTTTATGTAAATAAGTGATATTGCCCATATTTTGAAAGTGAATATAGCATAAGAAAGAAAGCTGAGTAGTATATGAGTTGCGATACCACTTCCTTGACTATATATTTTTTTTAATCCAAAGATTAGGGCCCAACTTGCTGTTGGAGGGAGAATGGCGCCTCTAAATACGAGCAGAAAGAGAAATGCCGTAGTGGCTATTATGCGATCCGGCAAGAATGGTAGAACAGGCTTTAGGAACTCTGTTGCCTTATTTTGAATACGTACTATTGGGGCAAGCATGGGGTTTCGAACCATGTCGAAATTGCCATTACTCCATATTATGTTCCAAAAGAGTAGTAAAATTATGTTGTAAAGTGAGTCCCACATTCCAATATTCATGGGCGTATAGTTGCTATAATTTGCTAAAACGTCAAGCGGAGATTTAAAAAGGTGGAATTAAATGCATATATTTGTGACAATTCTTAAATATGAAATTGAAACCATTACAAATAGGAAACCTTACTATTGATATGCCGGTTATGTTGGCACCAATGGCTGGTTATACTGATATGGCAATGCGTACGTTGTGCCTACAATGTGGTAGCGGGCTGGTAATGACAGAGGTTATTAGTACTCAGGCTATCAAGTATAACTCAAAGCGTACTTTTCAGATGTTGAAAACTGGTGCTGATGAGCATCCGATAGGTGCACACATTTATGGTCATGATCCTGAAACAATGGCAATGGCTGCCGGAATAATTGAAGAGCTTGGGAAATATGATTTTATTGACATAAATTGCGGCTGTCCTGTAAGAAAGTTGGCTACAAAAGGCAATGGGGTGGCTTTGATGAAAAGTCCTGAGTTAATTAGAGAGATTGTTTCTTCGGTGTCATCTGCTGTATCATTACCAGTGACGGTTAAAACAAGGATCGGGATTTCCCCTGATACAAAAAATATATCTGAAGTTGCACAGGCAGTGGAAGAGGGGGGAGGGAAAGCAATATTTATTCATGCACGATTTGCGTCTAATAGGCATAATGGTTATGCCGACTGGGAGACTTTAAGAGAAATAAAAAAAGAACGTAATATTCCGATTATTGGTAATGGAGGTGTTAATACTGCTAATGATGTTGAGGCTATGATTAAATCAACAAATGTTGATGGGGTAATGATTGGAAGAGCGGCCTTGGGGAATCCCTGGATATTTGATGAGATTAACTGTTTTTTCGAGAAAAAAATATATAATAGATGCTCGCATACGGAATGGCGAGCTGTTATTATGAAACACTTAATGATGACTATTGCCCTTAAAGAAAAGGAGTTAAATTGCCAGAAGGGAGATTTATCGGCTGAAGAAGCCGCTGTTAAAAGTTTTAGAGGGCATTTTAGTTATTATATATCTGGTCTTGCTGGTAATCTGCATATTCGCAGAAATATGCAGAAATTAAAAACATTACAGGACGTGGGCACTGCAGCCGATTATGTGATAGAGAGGGAAAAAAGGAAGAATTCAAATGATTACTAATAAAGAAATTAATAATACCGACGAGGTTGTACAAGCCATTCATAATGCTAAACTGCAACTTGAACAGATGGTTGATCTTGCACCGCAGGTTATGCTATTGATCACTAAGAGTGGAGTTATTAAGCGTGTGAACTTGGCTTTTTTAAAGCTGCTTGGAACCAGTGACTTTAATTCGGTACTAAACAGAAAAATATCTAATTTCTTTAAGTTTGAGGAATCAACTTTTTTGAAGTCTCTTTTATCTGTTGATAATTATGCAATGCATGAGATGGAAACAACACTTACGACAGGTGCTTCAGGTTGTTTCAGTTATACTGTGGTTGGTATGCAGAATCAAAAAGATTTAATGGTTTTGATTATTGAGGATATTACTTTGAGTAAAGAGGAGGCAGTTAAAAATGCTAAAGATCAGAAGGCCTCTACAGTTAAAGAACTAGCCGGTGCTTTAATGCATAGTATTAATCAACGTCTAACAGTTATCAATATGCGTTCTAAACTTCTCTTGATGGCAATGGATTCTGGCGGGGTTTTCAACACGGAAGAGCATCGCAGTAGTTTGTATAACATCATGGATCTGTCGATGGAAATTGCGGCTATTCTTGATGGTATTGAAAATACACAAGAGTTCAATACAAAAGAATATATGAAAGGTATTGAAATTCTTGACTTAAAGAATGTTAGTGCGGACTCTAAATAAACGGGAACTGTCAAAAGTTTTATTAAAAGGAGTATCTTGCAAAGCTATTTATCTGCTTGCTTGCGAAGCTTGCAGCATGATTCGTTCTTCCCCCTTCACCAAAAGGCTACGGAGGACGGAGAAGAACGAACACTACAAGTTTTATGCTCTTTTAATACGTTTTGGATAATAAAACGGTTGTAACGTTGGCTCGATGAGCCAAATTTTCTAGTTTTGCAAGCATCTCGTTAGTGATTAATTTTTAATAATGTATTAGTTTTACATGATATTAGTCAAGTGGATGTTGAGTTTTTTATAAAAATAAAGTGAGATAAATGAAATTTGAAGAGAAATGTAATTTGCTTAAAGAAAATATTCGTAAGACTGGCGGTCTTGCTATTGCTTTTTCCGGTGGTGTAGATAGTACTTTGATTGCAGCAGTAATAGAGCAGGAGTTGGGAGAACGGGCTTTAGCAGTAACTGCATTATCTCCTACTTATTCAGCCAGAGAGCAGGCCTCTGCTATAGTCTTGGCTAAGCAACTGGGGATTAAACATGTTACTATTGATTCAAATGAATTAGAAATCCCTGAATTTGCTGATAATCCGGAGAATCGCTGTTACTTTTGTAAAAGAGAATTATTTTCTGTTGTTAAAGAGATAGCATTGGAGCATGGAATAAATTTTATTGCTGATGGAACAAATAGAGATGACTTAAATGATCATAGACCGGGGATGAAGGCAGCAAAAGAGGCGGGTGTTTTACAACCGTTATTAGATGCGGGGGTTTCAAAGGATGATGTTAGACGACTTTCAAGAGAGATGAATCTGCCAACGGCCGATAAACCCGCAATGGCGTGTTTGGCATCTCGCTTTCCTTATGGATCTCGTATTACCGAAGAAAAAATATTGGCCGTTGATAGGGTCGAAAATACATTGCGAGATTTAGGGTTTTATCATATTCGTGTCAGACACCATGGTGATATTGCTAGAATAGAAGTTTCCGAAGATGAAATATGCAAACTATGCAAACCTGAAATAAGAAGTCATATTGTTGAAGTAGCTAAGGAACAAGGTTTTTTATATGTAACTGCCGATCTACAAGGATATAGAACCGGCAGTATGAATGAAACAGTTAGCAGTTAACTGCTAACTGCTATCCATTTTTCTTCAGCTCTTGAACTGGTAACAACAGCATTTAGAAATTCTGCGGTTCTTATTCCATCTTTTACTGTTGGGAAATCATATTTGGATGCATCAACTTTTTCGTCATCAGCAAAGTCTATTACTGCATTTATGAAGTTTTTATATACATTTGCAAATGCTTCATAAAAACCTTCTGTATGTCCAGCAGGTAGGCGGGTGACGGCAGTGGCATCATCACAAATATACTCGTTGCCCGTTCTATGTATTTCGGTAGGTTTTCCTAAATTATGAACATAGAGAGAGTTGGGGTCTTCTTGGTTCCATTTTATACCGCCTTTTTCGCAGTAAACCCTAATGGTAATGCCATTCTCTTCACCAACAGCAATTTGACTTGCCCAAATTACTCCACGTGCATTTTTGTTGAATTTTAATAAAATAGTAGCATCATCATCTAGTGGTCTTCCTTTAATAAATGTAGTCAAGTCGGCACATACTTCTTCTACTTCTAGACCTGTAATATATTCGGCTAGGTTATGGCAATGGCTACCAATATCACCCATACATCCAGTAGCACCTGAGCGACGTGGGTCTGTTCGCCATGCCGCTTGTTTGTTGCCGGCAGTTTCTTGTCTAGTTGCCAGCCATTGTTGGGGGTACTCAACAACTATCCGTCTAATAGCACCAAGTTTTCCTGCTTGTATTATGTTCTTGGCTTCTTTGACCATTGGATAGCCTGTATAATTATGTGTAAGACAGAATATTCGGTTATTCTGCTTAACTTTTTTCTCCAGATTGATAGCTTCATCTAGGGTTGTTGTCATGGGCTTGTCGCAAATGACATGATATCCACCATCTAGTGCGGCCATTGCAATTGGGTAGTGCATATTGTTTGGGGTAACAATAACAACAACTTGCATTCTTTCATCTTCGGGAAGTTTAGCTTCTTTTCTGAACATCTCCCTGTATGTTCCATACGTGCGGTTTTTATCAATACCTAAACTGACACCGCTTTCCAAAGATTTTTGTTTTGTACTGCTGAATGCCCCGCATACAAGTTCTGTTCGGTTATCCATTCGCATGGCAACTCTATGCACATCACCAATAAAAGCATCAATCCCACCGCCAACCATTCCTATTCTTATTTTTGAATTCATTGTTATTCTCCTAAATATTAAATATTAAATTATTATAGTATGTTCGCAAACTTTCATGTATTTTTGCTTAAAAGCTTGTTTTAAACAATAAAAAACATCAGAAAAGTTTATTTTTTATTTAAAAACTTCATAAATATACGAATTTTATAGAATATTTAAGCTGAATAGTGCATTCTTTGAAGCTGATTTTTAAACGGAATAGGTTGTTTTTTAATAGGGTCTTTAAAATAAATAGCAAAAAGTGAATCTTAAAGGATGAAATCCAGTGAGGAAAATATGAGCGAATTAACACAAAATGAATATAGAGAACAGCGTCTTACAAATATGCGAGCACTTGAAGATATGGGATATAAACCATTTGGACATGCTTTTAAACGTAGTGGTCGTTTAGCTGAAATTAGAGCAGATTTTGAAGAAGAAAAAGTGGTGACCGCTGCCGGGCGTTTGACAACTGTTCGTGATATGGGGAAGAGTATTTTTGCTGATATTCGTGACGGCTCTGATCGATTCCAGATTTATGTTCAGAAAAAAAGTTTAGATGAAGAAGCATTTGACGCCTTTAAACTGCTTGATGTTGGTGACCATATAGGCGTTGAAGGTGCTTTGTTTACCACGCGTACCGGCGAATCGACAATAAAAATTTCTAAATGGGATTTATTATCGAAATCGTTATTGCCGTTGCCGGAGAAATGGCACGGGCTTAAAGATGTTGAAGCCAGATATCGTCAACGATACCTTGATCTTATTTCTAATCCTGATGTTAGAGCACTTTTTGATAAACGTATTGCCGCAATCCGCGAAACTAGAGCTTTCTTGGAAGCACGCGGTTTCTCTGAAGTGGAAACACCAATGTTGCAAGGTCAAGCCGGGGGAGCAGCTGCACGTCCTTTTGTGACGCATTATACTGCATTAGATCAGGAAATGTATATGCGGATTGCACCGGAACTTTATCTTAAACGTCTGCTTGTCGGTGGTTTTGATAAGGTGTTTGAGTTGAATCGCAGTTTCCGTAATGAGGGGCTTTCAAGAACTCATAATCCTGAATTTACTATGCTAGAGATTTATGAGGCGTACACAGATTTAAGCGGTATGAAAGATATTATTGAAGGACTTATTACCCATCTTGCAACAGAAGTATTTGGTGGTTTGGTTGTCGGAGAAGGTGATGACGCTATTGATTTTAATTTACCTTGGCGTGAGGTAACTTATCGTGATCTGATTCTTGAGCGTATGGGAGAGGACTGGTACGATTTGTCGTTTGAAGATGCTTGTGCTAGAGCAGAAAAGGAAGGTCTTTCTCTTGATCCTGAATGGGGTATGATGATGGTTACGCATGAAGTCTATGAAAAACTGATTGAGAAAACATTGCATCAGCCGACTTTTGTTACAAGATTTCCGGCCGAGTTGGTTCCTTTGGCTGGTGCATGCGATGATGATGCGTCTGTTGTTGATGTATTTGAACTGGTTATTGGTGGCAAGGAAGTGGCACCGGCTTATAAGGAGTTGAATAATCCGCTTGTGCAACGAGAAAGACTTGATAATCAGGCGGGTGAAGATACCGAAAAAGTTGATACTGATTTTCTAACGGCATTAGAACATGGTATGCCGCCAGCCGGTGGTATGGGGATTGGTATTGATAGACTTATTATGACTCTTGCCGGGGTTGATGCCATTAGAGATGTTATTCTATTTCCGCAATTGAGACAAAAATAGAGTTTTAAATGACTAAATCAAAATCACATCTGTTGCCATTTCCACTTTTTTTGGCGTTGAAATATTTAAAGCCTAACCGATCATTTATTTCGGCGGTTACGGTTATTTCTGTGCTCGGGGTTTTGTTGGGCGTGGCAATACTTGTCATCGTGCTTTCCGTAATGAATGGTTTCGATGATATGTGGCGTGAAAAGATTTTGAGCTTTAAGCCACATCTTACTGTGGTTAATAGCTATGGGCATATTGAGAACGAAGAGGAACTTTGTGAGAAAATATCTCATGTAGAAGGTGTCAAGGGGGTTGCCGCAGGTATTGAGACGCGCGTTCTTATTCAAAATAAGGGGCGTATTTTGGCACCGGTAGTAATCGGGATGTCACCGGCACGGGCAGCAGGAATCAGCAGAGTACCTGAATTCATGGTAGGCGGTGAGTTTAACTTAAACGGCGAAAATATTGTTATTGGCAGTGACCTTGCTCATAGTTTGCGTTTGTTTACCGGGGATAAAGCGTTGGTATATTCTCCGCTTAATGTACTCTCTGCCGATGAATTATATTTGCCGGAAGAACTAACTGTTGCCGGGACATTTAATCTTGGGATGCGTGATTATGATTCCGGCTTTGTTTTGACTTCACTTGATATAGCACGTGAATTAGTCGGACTGGAAGATGGAGCATATTCAATATATATAATGACTGATGATCCATTTAAGTTTGCCGATTATTCTGCAGCGGTTAAGAAAGTTATCCCGCCGGGATATGAGGTGAAAAGCTGGAGAGAAATTGATAGTGTTTTGTTTTCCGCTTTGAGTAACGAAAAAACTATGATGTTTGTTTTATTAGTGTTCATCAGTATTGTTGCCATCTTTTGTGTAACAAATACCCTTATTGTAATTACTGTGCATCGTACAGCTGAAATAGGCTTGTTAAAAGCTGTTGGATTTTCGCCACGAAAAATTATGGCAGCCTTTGTTTGGCATGGGTGGATTCAGTGTTTGATGGGAACAGTGCTGGGGATAGGTTCGGGATTATTAGTATTGCATAATCTCAAGAATATTGTTGCCGGATTATCTCATATCAATATAGACGTGTTTCCAAAAGAGATTTACGGGTTAAGTGAGATCCCGTGGAGTACCTCTTTTTCCGAGTTGGCGAATATATCAATTGTTGTTATGACATTTTGTACTATTGCCAGCTTTATTCCCGCTTATCGTGCCGCACGCCTTGATCCCGTAGAAGCTCTTCGCGGAGAGTGATTTTGGGAACG
>CAMZLY010000196.1 GCA_947311825.1 uncultured bacterium | reverse complement strand
CTACGGGTATGCTCAATTGCTCAAAAGGCAGAATCTGCTCGCTTAAAATGCAAAAAATTGCCACGCACAAGTAGTTTTGCAAGCACCTCTTATATCCTGCTATTTTGTCATAATGAACAATATGCTTAAAGTTCCAGCTTACAATCATATCAACATTTGCCACTGTTGCAGCTGCTACATGTTCAGCATCCCCTGTGGATGCAAGTCCGACTACATTGGCTGATAAATATGCATTTCGTAGTGTGATTATCTCATTTGAAATTGAGATATATTCTGCATTTTCGGGACTAACATTTTCAAGAATGGTAGTGACCTCTTTTGGTGCAGGTTGAAGTTCAGCAATTGTAGTATCAGATACAACAATAGTAAATTTGCCACTGTTCACATCTTGAAATAATTTTTGGCTTTCTGTTGCAAATTCATTATCAAAACATCCGCCAAATACAGAGGTGTCTAAATATATTCGAAGTTTTTTCATTTTATTAGCCTTATGTTTGGTAGTACGTTAGCATGAATATGGTTTTCATTACAAGGGATAAAATCAGGGGGGCTCCGGAGGTGGGGGGGCTGAGGTCATCCATTAGAGGTAAAAGTCAGACCTGGAAACTGGAAATTAGTTTATCATGCGGGCACATCGAATCCTCAACAATTGATATTTGGTGAAATATAGCGGATACTCGGTAAGCCGCCATTGTAAAGAGTCGGCAGAGGATTATTGCCTTAAGTTAGGCGGTTCAGAGTTTATGGTTCAGAGTTTAGAGTTGTAAATTCAATAAATAGTGTGTTTTGAACGTCTATGAATGTTGAATGGTACAAGCTCCCTCGCGCTGCACGAGGGAAGCTCGTCCTACAAGTGATGTGGTTAAGAAATGGCGTGTTGATTAGATGTGGGATTGTGGGATCTATTTGGTTATTGGATATTCCTTGTTGGCTATTGGATATTGTTTGCCGTATTGTTCTACCTCTCGGAGATAGGTAGTTACTTGTAATCACCTCCCTCCGGGAGGTGATATGTGTGCGAGCGGGAGTGTACAGTTCCACCTGTGCTATCTGTGCGAGAAAGCCGCATTGAAAATTACCGAAACCGCACCGTCATAGCCAGTGCTGTACTTTACATGAAAGAACATGTGAACCAGTTCTATGCACAAGGTGAAGCAGTGCAACTTGATACCTGTCTTTGCCGGCAGGAGGTCGGGCTTTCTGATTCTGTTTCTCAGCACAGAGCACTGTTTTACGTAGGGGAAAACGATCGAAGAGTTTTAGTAACCGAGGACTTTTAGTGATTTTTTCTGGTTGTTATTGGTGTTACCCCAAGGTATTTTGTTACGGAATGGTAGCCATGTGTCTAGCAATTTATCTAGTGCACCGCTTTTTTTCCACTCTTTTAAAATGGCATTAACATTTTTTAGAAGTTTTGGGTTGCCTCTGCTTATACCCCAAGCGATAGAGTCATTCGATAATGGGGTCCAAATTCCTCCTAGTTCACCTTCATTTTGCGAGATTAACCAGCCAATGGCATAAGCATCATGGATAAACATTGTGATACGCTTGGATTCAAAATAGTGGGGTGCTTCAGATGCTTTTTTTAAAAGAACTATATTTGCATTAATTAGGAATCGGCGTGCAAACTCTTCGGCAACTGTATCTTTTACAACACCAACTTGACCTCGGTGGAAGATGATATCTGCCGGGATGCGGTATTTGGAGATTTCTTCGATTGGTACTGCTGCCATAAGTCCACTGCGTAGGTATGGTTCGGTGAATGATATTTGCATACTTCGTGGCATGGTTATGGACATCCCGGACATAATTATATCTATTTTTCCACTATTAAGGGCAGGGATAAGGTCTTTCCATTTAATTTCAACAAATTCCAGTTTTTTTTCAAGTTTAATGGCTAGTGCCTTTGCTAAGTCAGCTTCTACACCGACAATTTGTCTGTTTTGCTTGTAAATAATTGGGGGGTAATCAGTGGAAACACCAACTCTTAATACGTCTTGACTGTTAGGGTTTATATTAGTGTTTTGGGTGGTTATACATCCGCTAAATAGACCAATACAGCAGATTGTTACGATTAGTGATTTATATATGTTTGAGTTCATAGGTTAGTATCTCCTGTTAATAGTTTGTTCTGTAAATTAAAGTAGTTGTTACTCTGCACGTTAATTTGATTATAATAAAGAACTTTCTCTAATTTATTTTGTGTTTTGTTTTTACATCTATACGGTTACAATATTTGGTGATTGGACATTTGTTACATTTTGGGTTAATTGGCGAGCATAGCGTTTGCCCAAATGATACTAGGTATGAGTTCCATGTCATCCAGTATTTATCAGGAAGTATTTCTCTGAGTCTCATTTCTGTTTCTAGTGGTGTTTTGGTTTTTAGCAGTCCGAATCTATTTGAAATACGATGAACATGAATATCGACACACATGGCGGGTTTGTCAAATGCCATAGTGACAACCAGGTTGGCCGTTTTGCGTCCGACGCCAGGCAATTGGCAGAGTTCGTCAATTGTGTTTGGGACTTTGCCTGCATATAGTTTTTCTAATGCATCTGGTAGGGCTGCTAGATATTTCGCTTTGTTATGGTAAAACCCTACAGGAAAAATGAGTTTTTCTAGCTGTTTGACTGTTAGTTTGTCGAGGTCTTTGTAGTTATTTATTTTTGAGAATAGACGTTTGCAGGCTGCGGCTGTTGTGTCGTCTTTTGTTCGTGCACTTAGAATTGTTGCGACCATTATTTTGAATGGGTCATTCGTTTGTGCTTTGACGAGGTCGACAACAGGAGCCTGCTTTTTATCATATTCTTTTTCTAGTGCTTTTGTGACTGTTGGCAAATCTGATATTTTCATATTATTTATCTATTATCACCATCAAGTAGCCCACCAAGAGCACCAAGAATTGAGCCTTCGCCTTTGCTTGACCCACCTGCTGATGGAGCATGTGCAAGAATTCGGTCACACATACGGGAGAACGGCAGGCTTTGCAGATAAATGCGTCCTGTGCCGCTTAACGTGGCAAGGAACATTCCTTCTCCTCCGAAGAACATCGATTTCATTCCGCCAGCACGTTCAATATCGTAACTTACTCCAGACGTAAAACCTACAAGGCAGCCAGTATCTACTCTTAGAGTCTCATTTTCAAGATCAATCGGGATAACTGTTCCACCGGCATGTATAAATGCCATGCCATCACCTTCTAGTTTTTGAAGAATAAAGCCCTCGCCACCAAAAAAGCCGGCACCTAGTTTTTTGTTAAAGGCCATGCTTATTTTTGTTCCTTTTGCGGCACATAGGAACGCATCTTTTTGGCATAAAATAGACCCTCCGTGGCGTGCCATGTCAACGGGAATGATTTGTCCTGGGTAGGGAGCAGCAAATGCTACTTTATTTTTGCCGGTTCCTGTATTAGTGAAGTGCGTAATAAATAATGATTCGCCAGTCATTGCTCGTTTACCGGCACTCATTAATTTTCCCATTATTCCTGAATTGGCTTCTGATCCATCACCCATCTTTGCTTCAAAGGTGATTCCGTCATACATGTAGTTCATTGCACCGGCTTCTGCGATAATAGTTTCCCTAGGGTCAAGCTCTACTTCTACGATTTGCATATCGTTACCGATAATTTTATAATCAACTTCGTGACAGTTCATGGTCTATTCCTTTTTATTTTTGATCTTTGATAAAATAGTTTTCTAAATCTTCGCTTATGCCCTGTACGTCAACAGGAATGCTGCCGTTGCGTAATGAGTGTGCTGCGGCACAGCCTGCGGCAACGCTATAACGTGCGGCTATGGGTGATGTTGTTATTTTTATATCATCTCTAATATAGTCTATAAATTCTTTTACTATACGTGGATCCGCCCCGCCATGACTGCCGGCAACCGGTTTGATATAATATTGTTCATCGCCATAAGGATTGTATGATGTTCTGTTATCCCAAAGTTTGACAACGCATTCGCCAGGATTGTCTCCAAAGTTTTCTATGCGACCTTCTGTACCAATAATAGTGTAGTTTCTCCATGCATCTGGTGAGTAGTGGCACTGTTGATATGAACAGAGCACACCGGTATTAAGTTCCATAAGCATCATGCTCAGGTCTTCGACTTCAACAATGGGGTTTATATCTTTGATGGTGCTTGGCGGCCATACTTCATTATTCCAAGCGGTAGAGACTACTTCTCCTGGTGCATGGCGATCCTTGATTTTGTCATATACGGTTAAGTTTCCCATGGCAGTAATGCGTTTTGAATAGCCATTACAGAGCCAGTGCAGAACATCTATATCGTGTGCACCTTTTTGTAGTAGTAAGCTATTTGATTTTGCCTGTTCTGCATGCCAGTCTTTAAAGTATGCTTCACCTCCATATGCAACAAAGTGGCGACACCACCCGGCTTTAACTTCGCCAATAGCACCTTCATCAATGATTTTTTTCATCCTTAGGATAATATCCATGTGGCGCATGTTATGACCAAGGTATAGTTTTACACCATTGTTTTTGGCACTTTCTAGTATTTTATCACATCCTTCGGTGGATATAGCCATTGGTTTTTCGAGGTAAACATGTTTGCCGGCATTTAAGGCGGCGAGCGCATGTTCTTCATGAAGAAAATCTGGCGATGTGATAAAGACAGCATCTATCTCACCTTTAGTAAGAATTTCTTTATAATCTTTTGTTACAAAAGTATCGGTACCGTAATGGTCTTGAAACTCTTTAAGTGCTTTGTCTGAAATATCAGCTCCGGCAACGACGGAAACTCCATTTTCCGGCTTATGTGCATGCTTGGCAATAACCCCGCGACCGCCAGCACCGATAACTCCAATTTTAATTTTAGCTTGAGGCATAATGTTCCTTTTGTTTGTTTAGTTTTATATTTTGTGAATGTAGTAAAATGTTGATGTTGTAAAAGTTTATTTTTTATACGGTTTTTAGTCTTTTATTTAAGAAGGCTTTTTGCGGCCTTTTTAATATCTGATGGTGCATTGCGAATTTTCATAAATTGCCCCATTGATAAATCAGGGAAGCTGAGAGCAATACGAAACTTTCCATGTAGCATGTAGACATTACCTTCAGACACTAGTATTTCGTATGGAAGGAATGCTGTATGTTCTGGTGTGCCGGTAAATTTATTTAGTACAGCCATTATTGATTTGTCTGTAATTTCCTGATCTCCGGTCATATTAAAACCAAAAATAGTTTCATCTTTTCCCGGTATATTTACCTGGTAAACTAATTTAATACCGTTCTTTTCTGCTTTAAGTGAATTTTCAATTGTTGTGACGGCCTCCTTATAGCTTGGAAATGTACCAAGTTTAACTTGATCATCAAAATACGGCATCATTTTCATGTAATGATATTTTCGCAGTTTTTTCTTTGTAAGTCCTTTTTTTGAACCGAATGTTTTCCCTGCTCCTAGTGCTTTTTTTAGATTGTTGGCCGTATCAGTTAATTCAGATGCCATGCGATATGCGTTTGCCCAGTAGGCAGGGGTTGTATAGGAAACGATATTTTTGGTTATGGCAACGCGCATAATAGCGCCGTAGCCGCCTTTGCTGGATCTGGCAGCTTCTGTTTGCAACTCTTTACTTGTTATTGCAATAATTTGTGTTCCTTTATAAGGAACATATTCGCCTGCTATCGTAAAGCCGTTAGCCTTTAACTTGGTAATGACATCTGAAGGTGGGACGGTTGATGTCGTATATGGTTGGTAAAGAGTATCGGCATTAGCTGTTATGATACTGCAAATAGTTAGTATTGGGAGTAGGTGTCTGAACTTCATATTATTATACCTTTATCTTGATATTAAACTACAAAAATAGTTTTGCAAGTGCCTCAGTTGAGTAAAAAAGCATACTATAGAACTTGGGTGGTAATTGTAAAGTTAAAATAAAATATAAGCGGCGTGAAGGGGTGCATTTCAGTTTAGTAGAGATTTTTTAATCCTAATCTTAATTGTAATCGTAATCGTAATCATCAGATTCAGTTTTTTTGGTATAGTACTCAGCAGAATCTTCGTAAACACGGGATTGTGATGTGCTGCGAATAAGTCCCACAAGCATGGAAACAATCGGAATAAAAATTATTTTTTCTGAATCCGCTTCCTTTATTTGTTTTTTTGCAACCAATACATCTAAACATGCGGCACATTCTAGGGCAGAACCGCGTGCAATATCGAAAAAACGACAGCGATTTGCCGCTATATATTTCCCGTTTCCCTCTGCAATATTCAGTGATATGGATGTTGAAGCCCTGTCCAACCTGCCCGCAGTGCTACAGCGTTGCAGGCGGGG
>CAMZLY010000195.1 GCA_947311825.1 uncultured bacterium | reverse complement strand
TTCGGATATTAGCCATAAATACTTAAAGGAGATTGATAGCCGTATTGATGACGGTAATTTGAGAACTGGTCATTTTCGTCGCACTGGTGCAGGCGGATATTCACTCGTTATAGAAGATTGAAAGTTAAGTAGTTCTGTACGCCTCTCCTTTGTAATATATTGAAAAGTGCGCTCCTATATTGACATGATTACGGTTTATAGGTTACTACTTTACAGATGAATATTATATGCGATGAAGTGAAATCTAAGATGTTGTTGCTTATGCTGCCTATTGCGGTACTTTTTGCCGGATGTTCGAATGACCCATATCGTCCTGGCGAGGCTGCTGAGCAGACTTTTTTCTCTTCTTTTTCCACACCGCCTACTAAGCTTGATCCGAGCAGCTCATATTATTCTCATGAAGGACGCATTATTGATCAGATTTATGAGCCGCTTTTTACCTATCACTATCTAAAGCGTCCTTATGAGATTATTCCTAATACTGCCGTTTCTTTACCGGTTCCTGTATATTATGATAAGGATGGCAATATCCTCTCTGAAAAAGACCCGGCACCGGATTCTGTTGCGAAAGCAGTATATACAATTGAACTAAAAAAGGGGATTATGTATCAGAATCATCCCTGTTTTGCACTTAATAAGGATGGCAATCCTAAATATGCAAATGTTAAGTTGAAGGATATTAAGAAATACAATTATCCATCTGAATTTGAATTTCAGGGGACACGTGAAGTAAAGGCACATGATTATGCTTTACAGATGCGGCGTTTAGCTGATCCACGTTTAGCATCACCGATATTAAGTATTATTAGTCAGTATATTTCAGGGCTCACAGAGTTAAATAAGGCATATATTGATATGTTGGCGGCCGAACGTGAACGGCGTAAAATTGCTGCCGGAGCATATTATAATCAGGAACGTGATGAAAAAAATAATCCAATACGGCTTGATTATTTTGCACCTGAGTTCAAGGGAGTAGAGGTTCTTGGAGATTATCAACTTAAAGTTACGCTTAAACGTAAATATCCGCAGATAATATATTGGATGTGTATGCACTTTTTTGCAGCTGTTCCACAAGAAGCTATAGATTTTTACAATCAACCGGCAATGAGTGAAAAGCAGTTTTCTCTTAATCGATGTCCTGTTGGTAGTGGCCCGTATTTCTTAGATAAATTTAAACCACATGAAGTTATTATTTTAAAGCGAAATCCAAATTATCATGCTGATTTCTATCCAACAGAAGGAGCTCCTGATGATATTGAAAAAGGATTATTGATTGATGCCGGTAAGCGTATGCCTTTTATTGACAAACAGGTGTATCGCATGGAAAAAGAAGCTATTCCAGGTTGGAATAAATTTTTGCAAGGTTATGTTGATGTATCAGGGATTGCAAATGATGTTTTTGATCAGGCTATCCAGATTAGTGCTGGTGATGGGGCTATGCTTTCACCTAAAATGCAGAATCAAGGTATCCGTTTAATCACCGGTATTGATCCTACATTGTGGTACACAGGCTTTAATATGCTGGATAAAGTTGTTGGTGGATATTCGGTAAAAAATCAAAAGTTAAGACAGGCCATTTCTATTGTAATGGATTATAATGAGTTTCTTGATATATTTCTAAATGGGCGTGGAGTATTGGCACAAGGGCCCTTACCGCCGGGGATCTTTGGATACCGTACCGGTGAAAAGGGAACTAACCCGTATGTGGATAAATGGGATGCAAGGAGTAAACGCCATGTTCGTCAATCGGTAGAGAAAGCAAGAGCTTTAATGGTTGAGGCTGGGTATCCTAGTGGACGTGACAAAGATGGGCAACCTTTAACATTGGATTATGATCATTCGGCAGGGATGGATCCATCATTTCGTTCACGTTTTGATTGGACTCGCGGAAGGCTTGATTTGATAGGTATAAAGTTGAATGATAAGGGAACCGACTTAAGCCGTTTTCGTCAGAAGCGTAAACAGGGTAATTGGCAACTTAGTAGTGGTGGATGGCTTGCTGATTATCCTGATCCTGAAAATTTTATGTTTCTATTTTATGGTCCGAACGGTAAAGTTGAAACAGGTGGACCAAATATGGTTAACTATATTAACCCTGAATATGATAAGTTGTTTAAACAGATGGAAAGTATGGCTAATAGCGAGCAACGTCAGAAGATTATTGATGAAATGATGGAAATTGTACAGAGAGATGCACCAGCAATATGGCAATATTATCCAGTATCGTATGTTTTGTGTCATAAATGGTACAAAAATGTTAAACCACATGCTATGACATATAATACAATGAAATATCATAAGATTGACGCTGATATGCGGGTAAAAAGTCAGAAAGAATGGAATAAGCCTATATATTGGCCTATAGGCGTGCTGGTCGGGCTTTTGTTGTTGGGCTTGTTGCCGGTGATTATTGTAAATAAAGAGTAAAGGAACGTCGCAGAGCACCGTTGTGCGGGGACGGAGTTTAAAAATAAAGGTAAAGTGAAAAAAACTTGAAGGGAAAGTATATTGAATTCTAACTTTTGAATTCTGTCTGCTTAGAAATTATGTTTGGATATATTATACGAAGAGGTTTATATGGGTTCCCGATTTTATTGGGGGTTAACCTGTTGCTATTCTTGCTATTCTTTTATGTTAATACTCCTGATGATATGGCGGAGACTTTTTTGGGTGAAAAACATATAACTCAGGAACAGATTGATAACTGGAAGCAGGAACATGGTTATGCATTGCCACGTTTTATTAATACTGCTGAATCTTTTCCTGGTATGATAACACAGACTATTTTTTGGCAGAAAAGTATGTCGTTATTCGCTTTTCGGTTTGGCAAGTCCGATCAGGATAATAGTGATATAGGTACTGAAGTTTTGCGTCGTATGCCGTATTCACTTTGCATTACAGTGCCGGTATTTATTTTAAGTTTAATGCTTAATCTATTTGTTGCAATGATTGTTGCTTTTTATCGTGCTACATATATTGATACTTGGGTTCTTGTGTTGTGCGTTATTATGATGTCTATCTCAGCACTCTTTTATATTATATATGGTCAGATGGTCTTTGCAATTTTATTAAAATTAGTGCCAGTTTCCGGGTTTGATAGCAAGGCACCATATTTCTTTAAGTTTTTGATGTTACCTATATTGATGGGAGTTATTAGTAGCTTTGGTGGTGGAGTTCGTTATTATCGCACAATCTTCTTAGAGGAAATAAATAAAGATTATATTCGTACTGCTAGGGCTAAAGGATTAGGTGAAGGTCTGGTTCTTTTTAAGCATGCATTGAAAAATGCGATGTTGCCAATACTTACTAATGTGGTTGTTATGATTCCTTTTCTAATTATGGGGGGATTATTGACAGAAAACTTTTTCGGTATTCCCGGACTTGGTAGTTACATGATTGAGGCCATATCACGCCAAGATTTTGCTGTATTGAGATCAATGGTATTTTTAGGTGCATTTTTATATGTGATATCATTAATTCTAGTGGATATAAGTTACACAATGGTTGATCCTAGAATTAGGCTTGGGTAAGTTAATAGTGAATAACTAATAGTGAACAGTGAATAATTGTAAATAGGATCATTTGTTGGTATAAATTTTAATAGGATGGGTGATAATGAGTAGATGAATTTTGTGATAGACTAATAAGCTTATAAATAGCTGATTCAATAACTATTCATTATTCGTTATTCACTAAAAAATATGAATATATTTTTAAAAAGTTGGTATGTGCAGGATATACTGGTAGCAGTATTGGTTCTCTTGATTGCCTTGATAGTTCTTGTTATGCATAAGCGTGAGTATTGGTGTGCGGCTTTTAGGCGAGTATTCAAGCGTAAGCTGGCTCAAATAAGTTTTGGTATATTATGTATATATTGCTTAATAGCTTTATTTGATAGTGTCGGCTTTAATCAGCCATTACGAGATCAGCAGGGAAATGTTCAGTTTAATGATACTGGTAAAATTATGCGTGATGAAATAGGCATGAGCTTATTAGATTATGTACTTACACCGTTGCGGGAATCTAAAGAGAAAACTTATAGTGCACCATTTGCAACACACCAGTTTACAAAAGAGACGATTATGGATGCTGACGGTAATTCTTATCGTGATTACCCGGCATTAAAATACCCACGTCGCCATTTGTTTGGCACTGATAAGGTCGGTAATGATATTATGTATGTTGCGGTTAAAGGGATAAGGACAGGAATGATTATTGGTGGAGTGACTACTTTGCTTGTGGTACCTTTTGCAATATTATTTGGCGTAGTTGGTGGATATTTCGGAGGCTGGCTAGATGATATAATTCAGTACATATATACAGTCTTGTCGTCTATTCCTTCAGTATTGCTTATCGTTGCATTTATGATTGTCTTTGAGCCCGGCCTCACACAACTTTGTATTATTATGGGGATAACATCATGGACAGGATTGTGTCGTGTATTACGTGGTGAAACTATGAAATTACGTGAGATGGAATATATCCAAGCATGTGAAGCAATGGGAATCTCTAAATCAAGAATTATGTTTAGTCATATTACTCCAAATTTAATGCATATTGTTTTGATAACAGCAGTATTGGGGTTTTCGGGGCGGGTATTGAGTGAAGCGGTACTTTCGTATATAGGGATTGGAGTAGGGGCTGATACTATTTCGTGGGGGAGTATGATTAATGATGCACGAATGGAGATGGCACGAAACCCAGTAGTGTGGTGGAAGCTTTTTGCCGCATTTGTTTTTATGCTTGGCTTAGTATTGCCAGCTAACTTATTTGGTGATGCATTGCGTGATGCCCTTGACCCGCGTTTAAGAACAGAATAAAATATTATGACTACAGAAAAAATATTAGAAGTAATTGATTTATCTACATATTTTCGTACAGAAGATGGTGTTGCTAAAGCTGTTGATGGTGTTAGCTTCTCTATTAACAAAGGGGAGACTTATGCTATTGTTGGTGAATCTGGTAGTGGTAAATCGGTGACAGCTCTTTCTATAATGCAATTGGTTGCCAAGCCTAGTGGTTATATTAATGGGGGGAATATTTTATTTAAGGGTGCTGATTTGGCTAAATCTTCTGCTGTTGAAATGCGGGAAGTACGTGGTAATAAGATATCCATGATTTTTCAGGAACCGATGACAGCGTTGAATCCCGTTTTTACGGTTGGTAATCAGCTGGCAGAGGTTTTGTCGCTTCATCGTAATATGAAAAAGGATGAGGCACGAACTTATGGCATAGAAATGCTGGATAAAGTTGGCATTTCCGATCCTGATAAAAGATATGACGAGTATCCATTTCAACTTTCCGGTGGTATGCGGCAGCGGGTTATGATAGCTATTGCACTTGCATGTCGTCCTGATCTATTGATAGCAGATGAACCCACTACAGCATTGGATGTAACCATACAGTCGCAAATTCTGGATTTGATCCGGTCTTTGCAAAAAGAATTTGGTATGGCGGTATTGTTGATCACACATGACATGGGTGTTGTTAGAGAAAATGCCGATCGAGTAGGCGTAATGTATGGCGGTAAAATAGTAGAAGATGCCAGTTGTAAAGACTTATTTACTAATCCGTCGCACCCATATACGCAGATGCTAATGAAATCATTGCCCAGTCGTGCTGTCAGGAATAAAGCATTGCAGACCATTAAGGGAATGGTTCCGCAGCCCACAGAGTTTACGCATGGGTGTCGGTTTAGCAATAGATGCCCGTTGGCTATTGCACGGTGTTATAATGAGAACCCGTTGCCGGAGGTTGTTGGCGAGGAACATACATCATCTTGTTTTTTGCTGAACAAAAATGGTCTGGCTGATTTGTCAGCAAGTGACTGGTCTATTCAAAAGAATGCTCCAATTCCGGATAAAAAGGGTGAGTCTTGCCTAGATGTACAATCATTGAAAATGCATTTTCCAATAAAAAAAGGATTCTTTAAGAAGACAGTAGGGCATGTACGTGCCGTTGATGGATTGAATCTAGAAATTAGAAAAGGCGAAACTCTTGGATTAGTTGGTGAATCCGGTTGTGGAAAAACAACTGTAGGTAAATGTATCGTAGGTCTATTAAAATCAAGTGGAGGTGCGATTAAATTTGATGGTGGTGATATTGCGACTTTACGAAAAGCAGCATTAAAAAAATATCGGCGGCGTATTCAAATGATTTTTCAAGATCCATTTTCTTCACTAAATCCACGACTAAGAATTAGTGATATTATTCTAGAAGGAATGAATGTACATTCTATTGGTAAAGATAGGAAAGACCGGTATGATCGTATGCATAGTATTATGCAACGAGTCGGATTGGATCCTAATATGGCCGATAGGTATCCGCATGAGTTTTCCGGTGGTCAGCGGCAACGAATTGGGTTAGCACGCGCTTTAGCAGTAAAGCCAGACCTTATTGTTTGTGATGAAGCAACAAGTTCTCTTGATGTATCTGTACAAGCACAGATATTGAACCTATTGAAAGAATTACAGGCCGAACTTGGACTGTCTTATCTTTTTATCTCGCATGATTTAAGTGTTGTTCATTATCTGGCAGATAGAGTTGCAGTGATGTATTTAGGCAAAATTGTAGAAATTGGTATGTCAAATGAAGTAATAGATAATCCTCAACATCCATATACAAAAGCTTTGATTGCTGCGATTCCGCAAGTCGATTCAGATAACAGAAAACGTATCGTGTTGCCTGGTGATGTTCCATCACCATCGACCCCGCCGCTGGGATGTTCATTTCATCCACGATGTGCATTGGCAACAGAAGAATGTCGGCAGAAGATGCCTATGCTAGAATCCGTTGCCGGAGAATCTGATGGTCGGCAAGTTGCCTGCTGGAAAGTTTGACAGAACGCAAAGAATAATTTTCTGTTTTATAGGGCTGAAAGTCCTACGCAATATAGCACAGGGTGCAAACCCTGTGCTTGCCCCAAGTCTTCTTGTCTTGTGATATTACTCCGCATTAAATTCGGTTTTAACGTCACCACTGGGCTTGCCCCAAGTCTTCTTGTCTTGTGATATTACTCCGCATTCAATTCGGTTTTAACGTCACCACAGGGCTTGCCCCAGTGGGACGATGATTAATTACTAAAAATAGATGCTATTCCACTCCTCTCCCCG
>CAMZLY010000194.1 GCA_947311825.1 uncultured bacterium | reverse complement strand
TTGATGAGGTTATGGAAAGCTCACGGGTGAGTATTGAGATTGCGGAACAGTTACGAAAACAGTGAATTCTTTTTTATTAAAAGCTCAAACTGCTTATGCACTTGGCGCTGTAAGTTTATGGCGAGTAGCTAGTTATAAGTTAGGTGTAAAATTGGGACTAAACCCCGTTAAACAGCTTTCTTCTGAAGCAATACTTGATCATGAGTTTTATTATTTACCCGAGAAAACGCAAAACCAAGATTTAACAATCAATACAGCTTGGTTTACACAGCATTATTATTTTGGATGGTTTAAAAATAAAAGTACAGATCCTCCAAACTGGCATCAAAACCCTTTTAATAAGCAAAGCGTACAATATCCTGATAAGAATTGGTGGGAGATTCCTGATTTTGATACTAATTTAGGGGATATAAAAACCGTTTGGGAAGCATCAAGGTTTGATTGGATGCTTGGTTTTGCACAGGCGGCAAGTCAGGGTGATAGCCAAGCCCTAAGTAAGTTGAATACATGGTTAGGTGATTGGTGTCAGAAAAACCCATTTTATAAAGGGGTGAATTGGAAGTGCGGTCAAGAAGCATCCATTCGTGTCATGCACTTATGTATTGCAGCGGCTTTACTCAATCAGCATCAATCACCTTCTGCTTCATTAGTTCAATTAATCAAAGCTCATCTTAAACGCATAGCACCGACGATTGGCTATGCTATGGCACAGAATAATAATCATGGCACTTCAGAAGCCGCTGCTCTTTTTATCGGCGGTAGTTGGTTACATAGTTTAGACAGCTCGGATAACGAAGCATTACAATATTGCAAAAAAGGGGGGGGGTGGCTAGAGAATCGAGCAAAAGCATTAATCGCTGATGACGGAACATTTAGTCAATATTCGCTTAACTACCATCGGCTGATGTTAGACACATATTCGATGGCAGAATATTGGCGTCGCTTAATGGACTTGGACGCTTTTTCTAACCACTTAATTACCAAATTACAGGCAGCAACAAACTGGCTCTATCAAATGGTACAGACAGGCACAGGTGATGCGCCTAACTTAGGCGCCAATGATGGCGCAAGGCTGCTGCCACTTACCGATACGGATTATCGTGATTACCGACCTTCGGTTCAACTGGCGAGTGTACTATTTTCTCAACAACGAGCCTATCCAACAAAAGGCTCGTGGGACTTACCCTGTCAATGGTTGAATATTGCGTTGCCAGAGGATACTCAGCGGTTACCTTCTTATAAAGACTTTTCTAATAGCGGCTATAGCTTACTAAGACAAGACACAGCTTTTGTTTTATTTAATATTCCTCGCTTTAAATTTAGACCCAGTCAATGCGATGCACTGCATCTTGATTTTTGGCTTAATGGCGAGAATATATTGCGGGACGGCGGGACATACAGTTACAACAGCAGTGATCAAGACATAAACTATTTTGCAGGAACAGCAAGCCATAATACCATCCAATTTGATGGTCGCGAGCAAATGCCCCGTATTAGTCGTTTTCTACTTGGTGCATGGCTTAAGGCAAAAGAAATTATCCCTGTTTCTATTCAGCAAGATGGTTGTCAATATACGGCAGCATCTTATACCGATTACCAAGGGTCTTACCATCATCGCTCTATCTCACTGTATCAAAAAAAACTCATTGTTATTGATAGCATAAAAGGGGTTAAACAAAGTGCCGTATTACGTTGGCGATTGAAATCTGATAATTGGATAATTAATAAGAAAGAGAAAACACTCACAAATAATGCTTTAACGATTAAAATAAAAACCTCATTAGTAGTATTACGCTTTGAATTAACGGAAGGTTGGGAATCGCGCTATTATATGAAAAAAATAGCCTTACCCGTTTTGGAAATAGAAGTGAATACAGCAGGAACAATAACAACGGAGATTATTTTTAATCAATGAAAATTCTTTACTTTCATCAACACTTCTCAACCCCGAAAGGAGCTGCTGGCATTCGCTCTTATGCAATGGCGAGCAAGTTAATCGAAAACGGACATCAAGTCACAATGGTTTGCGGCAGTTATCATGGCGGGGAAACAGGGCTTAAAGATGATTTTGTGAAAGGTAGGCGAGAGGGGCTTGTTGATGGTATCCGCGTGATTGAATTTGACCTAGCTTATTCAAATAGCTCTGGTTTCTTAAAACGTAGTTGGCTTTTTATGTTTTTTGCTCTGCGTAGTATAGGGCTCGTTTTCTCTGAAAAATACGATTTGGTTTTTGCAACAACAACTCCCTTAACTGCGGGTGTTCCTGGTATTTTTGCTCGTTGGATTAAAAGAAAGCCGTTTGTTTTTGAGGTAAGAGACCTATGGCCAGAATTGCCTAAGGCAATGGGCGTTATTAAAAATCCTATTGTGCTTGGTTTAATGTCTTTCTTAGAATGGGCTTCGTATAAGTCTGCCACTCAATTAATCGGTTTATCACCGGGTATCGTGGATGGAATAGCAAAGCGAGGAATTTCTCATAATAAAATAACTATGATTCCAAATGGTTGCGACTTGGCACTATTTTCTAACCCAACTACACCTTGGCGACCCAAGGGAGTTTCCGAAAATGACTTAATGGCCGTGTTTACAGGCACTCATGGTATTGCGAATGGCTTAGATGCTGTTTTAGATGTCGCCCTTGAATTAAAGCAAAGAAATATCAAAAATATTAAAATCGTTTTAATTGGTCAGGGAAAACAAAAAGCAGAGCTACAACAAAGAGCAAGTTCAAATAAGCTAGATAATGTGATTTTTCATGATCCAGTTGATAAAGAAAAACTAGCGTGTTTGCTAGCAAGTGCGGATATAGGGTTACAAATACTCGCTAATATACCTGCGTTTTATTATGGCACTTCTCCTAATAAGTTTTTTGATTATATTGCAGCAGGATTACCTGTATTAACAAACTATCAAGGCTGGGTGGCTGATCTGATTACAGATAATGTATGTGGGTTCGCTGTACCAGCTGATAACCCTAGTGACTTTGCTGATGCTTTAGAGGGTGCTAATAACAGCAAAGAACAGATGAATGAAATGGGTGAGAATACTTTGAAACTTGCCAAAAGTCAGTTTGATAGAGATAATTTATCTGAAGAGTTTACCTCTTATTTATTTAAAGCAATGGGTTAACATATGCTTTATGACATTAAATGTAATGGGTTATCTAGCTCTGACATAAAGCAAATCGCTGAACTTCATGTTAAATACCTAGAAACAGGTTTTTTATCACAGCTAGGGGTAAGTTTTTTATTTTATCTTTATCAGTCTATACACCAAAGCCAAGAAACAGTGTTAATTATTGCCAAGCACAATAATGAAGTTATTGGTTTTGTTTCTGGAGCAAGTAGTCTCAAACCTATTTATAAAATCTT
>CAMZLY010000193.1 GCA_947311825.1 uncultured bacterium | reverse complement strand
TGTTTTAGGCGAGCAAATTCTGCCTTTTGAACAATTGGAGCATACCCGTAGGGTCTGTAAAATTGCGAAAAAGCAGAATATGCCGCATAAAATCAAAAAGTGCCCGCAGATAGTTTTGCAAGTGCCTCTTTCTTTAACCACAAATTATAATGATAAAATATAACCACAAATGCACTAACAAAATAGTAACTTCTCAAAATACAACCCCAAAAAACCTTAAACTTAAATCGATTTAAAATACCATTTATTCATTTCATTCATGCATTCGTGGCATATTCGGTATTACAACTATTATTTAAAATTTCTTTTCCATTCGCAACTAATATTATACACTTTTTCCATGACAAATACCGCAACAGTTTCATTTATAAAGTGTGAGAGTTATACATCGGACTTGCAGTCTGCAATTGAGGAGCTAATTGACGGTATTGGCGGAATAAGTAATTTTGTAGAAAGTGGACAATCAGTATTACTTAAACCAAATATGCTCACTACCAGAACGCCGGAGCAGGCAACCACCACTCACCCAGAGATTATCCGTGCTGTTATCCGCATTGTAAAAGCTCAGGGAGCGACAGTCTCTGTCGGCGACAGTCCTGCAAATATCACAAAAATTGCCGAACTCTGGGATACCACTGGAATAAAACAAGTATGCAATGAAGAAAATGTACCGCTATTAAATTTTGAAAATGCTGGCTCTGAAACTTTAAGCATATATGGAGTACAAGTTGGAATTGCTAAACCGGTACTTGATGCCGATGTTATTATCAACTTACCTAAAGTAAAAACTCATGTCCTTACAACTTATACCGGTGCAGTTAAAAATCTATATGGAACAATTCCCGGCTTTCAGAAAACTATGCTACATAAAATGTTTCCTAAGCCAAATATATTCGGAGAATTCATTGCCGCACTCTATGATGAAATATGCCCACAACTTTCTATTGCAGATGGAATAATCGGTATGGATGGAGATGGGCCATCAGGGGGCCGCCCCTTCAAATTAAATTTTATGGCCGCCTCTGCTGATAGTGCCGCACTTGATGCATCTATCTGCCACTTACTTAAAATTGATGTTAACGCCGTGGGATATCTCAAGACAATCGGCAACGAGCAAATGGGAATAATTGCAAAAAATAATATAAATATAGTCGGCACACCAATAGAAGAATTAACCCCTATCGGCTTTGATGTTCCCAGTACTTTACGTGCCAGAATGATCCCCGGCTGGATAGTAAAACTAATTGACCCATTTTTATGGATTCGCCCATCTTTTGATGACAAATGCGTATTCTGCGGCAAATGCGTTAAAGCATGCCCCGTAAATGCACTTACCATCAAAAAAGGCGAAAAGCCAATTCTTGAGCCGCAAAGCTGCATTGGCTGTTGCTGCTGCCACGAAATATGCCCTGAACATGCAATCATAATGGAACAAAGTCCACTGCTAAAGTTCAGCGGAAAAATCAGTTAAGCTATAACTTAATCGGCTCGCCACTTTCTGCACTAGCATAAATTGCATCAAGCAACTCCATAACAAGTAATCCCTCTTCACCGGTAGCAGTATGCGGTTTATCATTTATAATACACTCTATAAAGTGATCAGAAGCAGACAAAACGTCTTTGCTTTTTCCGTGCGGCTTCATATCATACTGGCTACCATTACGTTCAATGTAAACTTCTGCTTCAAACTCATAGCCTTCATTTATATTTTTTTGAACCAAGCCACCTTCCGTCCCTAAAAGTCGTGTTGCCATCAATTCATTTTCTTTTATATTTGATGCCCAGGATGCTGTCAGATCCAAAGTAGCGCCATTCTCAAACTTAATCATGGCTGTAGAAAAATCTTCTACGTCAAAAACACAATCTTCTTTTTCTGCAAGTTTTCTTGCAATAGGGTCATAAGTACTTCCCATAACCCAAGTCGGTTTAGGAAAATCCATAAGCCATAATGCAAAATCAAGCCGATGTACACCAAGATCAATTAACGGCCCGCCGCCAGCAAGTGCTTTTTGACCAAACCATCCGCCAAACCCCGGCAATCCACGACGACGCAACCACTCTGATCTTGCATAATATATATCTCCGAGAACACCAGACTCCACTTCTTTTTTAATTTGAACAGCCGCAGGACTAAAACGATAAGAAAAATCTATCATTAATCGCTTTTTAGCAGTTTTTGATGCCGCAAGCATCTCCTCTGCCTCTGTTGCATTCATCGCCATTGGCTTTTCACAAAAAACATGTAATCCCGCTTTAAATGCCGCAATTGCGTATGGTTTATGAAACTTATTTGGCGTAGCAATACATACTACATCAACTGCTTCCTTTTCCAACATCTCGTATGCATCAGTATATCTATTTGCGACCTCATTATTATCACCAATTTCCTTTAGCAATTGCTCATTCAAATCACTAATAGCAACTACTGTAGCATTTGCATTTCCTGCAAAACTTTTTACATGACCACGCCCTATGCCACCAAGACCAATTACACCAATTCTTATTTTGTCCATATCTAAACTCCCCTCTTTTATATTAGCCTACAGTATCAGACGACTGCTCAATTCCAGCACTTCCAAAATCAACATCTTTAGGCGAAATAGTCTCAAGCGGTTTCGAGTTCGGGCATACATCAGTAATTTGAACACGTGGTTTTGCCCAACGAACAGCATTAGTAATAACTTTTATAACCTCCGCATTGTGAAAAATAGGATAAGTTTCATGTCCAGGACGAAAATAGAAAATACGTCCATGACCACGCTCCCAGCAACAACCACTACGGAAAACTTCTCCACCTTCAAACCATGATACGAAAATAAGTTTATCCGGCGTAGGAATATCAAAACGCTCACCATACATTTCTGTATTTGGTAATTCTATGTATTGACCAATGCCCTGCGTAATAGGATGCCCCGGTTCAAGATTCCAAAGCCGCTCTTTCTCTGCCACTTCACGCCATTTCAACGAACAATTTGTTCCGAGCATACGACGGAAAATCTTAGAAAAATGAGCCGAATGCAAACAAATCAGTCCCATACCTTCAAGTACACGTTTCTGAACACGAGCAACAACTTCATCATCAACTTTATCATGTGCCGCATGACCCCACCAGGTCAACACATCAGTTTGTGCCAGCACTTCTTCGGTTAATCCATGCTCAGGCTCCTGAAGAGTAGCTGTACGTGCAACAATATCATCATTCTGATTTAATGCATCCGCAATAACAGTATGCATACCATCAGGATATATCTTTTTTACAGCATCATGCTCTTGCTCATGAACAAACTCATTCCATACAGTAACCTTAATTGTTTCACTCTTACTCATTTCTATTCTCTCCATGCTATTTTTAATAAACCTAATACATCCGAACAAAAACCAATATATAAATATAACTTATTGACCGCAATAGTTATTATTGATACAAAACCAACAATTTAAGGACATATCTTAGATACACAAAGAGCATATATGAAATTATGAACCAACCATTTCTAGAACAGTTAAAAAACATTATTTCCAACCAACTAAACCTGATTGAAAACCGAAAATATATATTACATATTCCACAATCAGGTGATGCATATATTGCAGATAACAGATGGCATTTCCACCCAACAGCAGAACTTTTCATTCAAATCTCAGGCATTTCAAAAATGTTCTTCACTAAAGAAAAAATACTCTCTCATAAAAATGAAATGTTACTTATTCCAAAAACAATATCGCATTACGAAGAAGTCAAGCCGGAAAAATATGCATTCAACAATATTGTTATAGCATTTGGAAGACAGACAATTTCAATACATTCGGCAACGGAAGGTGAGCATTGCCTTCCTCATATCAAAGAATTAGAACAATTCACATCCCATGATGTTGCCAGCATATACCACTACCTTGATACTGTTGTAACACTCCAAAACAACAACTCTCCCAACACAAAAAATGCAATACGCGGTCTATTACTTACTGTTTTAAGCTTACTACTAAACAGTATAGAAAACCCATCAACACACCAAAGAAACGAATCATACAAAGTAACCCAATGCCGCCGCTTAGTATCAGAATATTTAAGCAATCCAAGTCTCAACGTAATGTGGCTCGCCAAACAAATCACCTGTTCTCCAGATTATCTTTCCAGTATTTTCAACAAGGAAACCGGTCACAGTCTAATAGAACATATCAACGATAAACGTATTGATTTTGCAAAAGAACTACTAGCAAACTCATATCTAAATATAGCAGAAATAGCACAAGCCTGTGGTTATAATGATCCCGGCTATATGACACGACAATTCAAAAAACGTAACAAAGAATCGCCGCGTAGCTATCGAAAAAATAATATATAGAGGTGCTTGCAAAACTACTGTGCGAGGCAATTTTTTGTATTTTAGGCGAGAAGATTCTGCCTTTTGAGCAATTGGAGCATACCCGTAGGGTCTGTAGAATTGCGAAAAAGC
>CAMZLY010000192.1 GCA_947311825.1 uncultured bacterium | reverse complement strand
TTGGTTAAGTTGTTACAAAATAAATTGTTTAAAAAGAAGTAGGGCTGATTCTGTTCTATGGAAAGAGTTTTGACAAAATGATGAGGGACAAAATGATTTTCTGTTCTACGGAAAGAGCTTGGGTAGGACTATTGTGAAAATAAAGGAAAAGGAGAAAGTAAAATGAAGAAGTTATGTGTGTTGGTTGCGGTAAGTATGGTTGTTGGTGCTATAGCTCAGGCGGCAGATTTGACGGCTGATGAGATTGTTGCAAAGGCCAATCAGTCGGCATATTATTCGGGGAAAGATGGGCGTGCCAATGTGAAGATGGTGATTTCTGATGGACGTAAACGCGAGTTTAATATTATTCGCCTTAATACCAAGGGATTAGATCAGAAGTTTTATGTTTATTTTAAGGCACCGTCTGATGTGCGTAAGATGTCATATTTAGTGTGGAAAAAAGCGGGTGGAGATGATGACAGATGGTTGTTTGTGCCGGCTTTGAATTTAGTTAAACGTATTGCTCCCGGTGATAAGCGTACTAGTTTTGTTGGTTCTGATTTTCTTTATGAGGATGTCTCTGGACGAGACCTAGAAGATGATTCACATGAACTTATTGAAACAACTGATAAAGAGTATATTGTTAAATGTGTTCCGAAAGACAAAAAATCAGTTAAGTTTTCCTCTTATACCGTTTGGATTGATAAGGATACCTTTATCCCAAAGAAATCTGAATACCTCGATAAAAATGGAAAGCTGTATCGTCGTCTTGAGGCTACTAAGGTAGAGAAAATTCAAGATATCCCAACAGTGATAGAGATGGTGGCTAGTGATTTGGCTGCAGGCACAAAGACTGTTAATACTTTTAGTGATGTGAGATATAATGTGGGATTAAAAGAGCGTATATTTACTGAACGGTTTTTACGTCGTCCGCCACGTGAAGTTATTAAATAAATTGGTTGTTTGTTACTTGGGTATCTGTTACTGGTTATTTGTTACTGGGTAGAATGAAAAAAGAGGACAAAATGTATAAATATTTAACGTTAAGCGTAATGGCGACATTAGCTTTGGCTGCTATGACTGCCGTTGCACAGGAAAAAGAATCTGTTTCTGCATGGGAAAAACTTGATGTAGATTTTAACGGGTTTCTTGATATGCGTGCGGGGAGACGATTGCAAAGTGATCCTTATCAAGATGGTACAAGCTTGGCTGAAATGCGGTTACAGCTGGAATTGAATCGTATGGGGAATTTTTTTACTTGGGAAGTGAAAGCTGATTTTGTTTATGATGATGTTATGGGCACATCAAGTCCTGATTTGGAAACGGGGAAAGGTAATATTGATTTAAGAACAGCGAATGTTATGTTTTCTCCGTTAAGTATTATTGATATGAAGATTGGTCGTCAGATTCTTACATGGGGTACTGGAGATTTGCTATTTATTAATGATATGTTTCCTAAAGATTGGCAGTCATTTTTTAATGGGCGTGATGTTGAGTATTTGAAGGCTCCGTCAGATGCTCTATTTGTCAGTGCGTATCCTGGCTGGTTTGATATTAATATTGTTTATACTCCACGATTCGATGCCGATAGATTTATCAGTGGCGAACGTCTTTCATACTGGAACCCAATGCTTGGCAGGACGGCGGGGCAGGATGCAATTGCAGATCCTGATTATCCTAGTGATTGGTTTCAGGATGATGAAACAGCTGTTCGGGTGTCAAAAGACTTTGGTGGAGTTGAATTATCTTTGTATGGTTATTATGGTTTCTGGAAAGACCCATATGGGTTTGATCCGGTACAGGGTAAAACAACGTTTCCAAAATTATCTGTTTATGGTGGAAGTGCTAGAACAACGGTTATGGGAGGAATTCTGAACCTTGAGGGTGGATATTATGATTCTCGCGAGGATTCCGGCGGCGATAACCCGTTGATACCAAATAGTGAGATTCGTGGTCTTGTTGGTTATGAGCATGAGTTGGCACGTGATTTTACTATGGGCTTGCAATATTATTTGGAGGTGTTGCAGCATTATGATTCATATATGGCATCATTACAGGATACTTCACGTGCACGTGATGAATATCGGCATTTAACAACATTACGTCTAACTAAGTTTTTGCTTAATCAGAACCTTACTTTATCGATGTTTATGTACTATTCACCAAGTGATGCCGATGGTTATATCCGACCTGTTGTAAAGTATAAGTTAACAGATCAATGGTTGTTGACTACCGGTGCTAATATTTTCTTTGGCAAGGAAGATCATACGTTCTTTGGTCAGTTTGAGAATAACAATAATTTATATGCTGGTGCACGCTACAGCTTCTAAACTAAGGAATAATGCGATGAGTAGAAAAATGAAAAGAATAGATTGGATTCATGTTATAGGCGGGATTTTTATTATGACCAGCGTGGCTCTTGGTCATTGGATTAGCCCGTACTGGTATTTTTTTACGGCATTTATCGGTTTAAACTTTTTTCAGTTTGGCTTCACCGGCTTCTGCCCGATGGCATTTATTCTTGATAAATGTGGAATGAAAGAATAAGAGTAGTGCGTAATATTTTATGTAACTTCTCAAGAAAGATATAGCGTTAGCTGTTTGTGAGTTATATTACTCCCGTCCTTCGCTAAAAATCTATGGAGAGCAGGGATGGAAAGTTCAGCAATTATCATTTTGCAACAGCCCTATGAATAGGAACGCTCTAGCGGGTGCACTACAAACAGATTTTTTCCGATAATTCACTGTTTGTAGTTCCGCTGTAAGGCGGTATCCTCTTAAAATGGGAAATGCGCCCGAGAATTGCTGAGGAAAGTTTACAACAGCGGAGCCAGAGTGTAAATATCTTATAATGGCCTGTGTATGTCGCCATCTTTGTATAGCTGTATACTTAGTCTTTTTTACAGTCTTTTCTACACTTAACCGACTAAGAGACTAAGAGTATGAGGTTGAGAGTGAAAGACTAAGAGTGAGAGAGATTAAGGGTGTAAGAGTATAGAGGGTATGTTCGTCTTACTTTTGGGACAAGTTGTAGTATTGTTAGATGTGGTATAGCTAGCAAAATTTAGATTGTATAAATAATACTTGATTTAAACGACCGATAAGTTGATGCTTGCTGCATGAATAAAAATGAGAATCCAGATTTAGTGATTGTTGGTGCCGGAGCGGCTGGTTTAATGGCCGCTTGCTATGCAGGGGAGTTTGGTTTATCTGTTTTATTATTGGAGCGTAAGCATCGTGCCGGTAGTAAACTTTTGATGTGTGGCAATGGACGTTGCAATTTGACTTCCGATTTGGCTGTTGATGATATGCTTGCTCAATTTGGTGATGAGGTGTCACCATTTATATCATCAGCCATTTCTGAATTTAGTTCTGCTGATTTACAAAAGTGGTTTAAAGACAATCGTGTACCGGTAATGCGTACTAATGACGGTAAGGTTTTCCCTGCTTCTGAGCGAGCTTCTGATGTTGTTCACTGTTTTACGGATAAATTACGTAGTGCGGGTGTATCTTTATGCTTGAATACTCCGGTTGAGCGTATTGAGAAATTAGATGGTGTGGTCAAAGTTATTACCACGAATTTTAGCGTAAATGCAAGAAAGGTTTTAATAACAACCGGTGGTGTTAGTTATCCCAAAACCGGAAGTGTAGGAGATGGTCAACGTTTTAGTAAAGAGCTTGGGCATAAGGTCGCTCCATTTAGGCCAGGGTTAGTTGGAATTGCTTGGGAAAGTAAATGGTTAAGTGACAATTTTTCCGCACGTTTTGAGAAATCTGTTGTAAATATATTTGATGGTGAAAAGAAAATAGGTGAGACGTGTGGGCTCGTGGAATGCGAACGCTGGGGATTAGGGGGCGGTGCGGTTTTGAATGCTACCAGAATTCTATCCAGGAAAAATGTCCGGCAACCGGTTGTTGAGATTATCATAAAAGGTGAACGTACTCCAATTAGAATTGACAACCTTAGGACAAGACCATTGAAAGAGGCTATGGTAACAGTTGGTGGGGTGGTTATGGATGAGGTTAATCCGGAGACGATGGAGTCAATTGTTGTTCCGGGGATTTATTATGCAGGTGAAGTTTTGGATATTGACGGACCAACAGGAGGTTTCAACCTGACAGCAGCCTTTGCCACAGCACGTCTTGCTGTTAAGGCAATTGCAGCAGATGCAGGTTTGAAACCGGTTAAGAAAATATCATCATCACAGGAAAAACGTGACAAATGGAAAAAGCGGCAACAAAAATCATCTGATCATCGAAGTTTACGTACAAAAACCAAGAACTCACGCAAAAAACTTTCGTACACTGAAGAAAAACGTCAACATTGGTCTAAGCGTAAAAATTATAAGTAAATTATTCTAAGGCTAGATTTAGCCAATAGCGTCGCAACCTTTTTCATCGGTACGGATACGAATACATTCATCAAGAGGCATAACAAATATTTTGCCATCGCCGATATTTCCTGATTTAGCACCCTTGATTATTGCTTTTATTGTTGTATCCACAAATTCGTCATTGACTGCTATTTGAACCTGAATTTTTTCAAGAAGATTAACGGTTTTGACTTGTCCACGATAACTTTCTATATAGCCGCCTTGTTGACCGCATCCTTTAACCCTGCTGATTGTCATCTTGCATATTTCTGCATTAAACAGTGCATTCTTTACATCATCAAGTCTTTCCGGTTGTATAATTGCTGTTATCATTTTCATAAATTATTCTCCATGTAATATTAGTTTTTTAAAGTGCTTCTTCAGGGTTTGCCTGAATTGAATGAATCGCAAGGTCAGCACCCATAATTTCATCATGCTCATTTAAGCGTATGCCGACAGTTTTCTTTAGAATACCATAAACAACACTACTTGCAATAAGGCAGGTTGTGATTATTAGAATAGTGACAATTAGTTGCGAGAATAATGATACGCCTCCAAGACCGCCTAGTGCTTTTTGTCCAAATATTCCAGCGGCTATACCTCCCCATGCACCACACATTCCGTGTAACGGCCATACTCCTAAAACATCATCAATTCTCCATTTTTCTGTTTCTGCTTCAAATAAGAAAACAAAGATACCTCCTGCAATGGCTCCAACAACTAATGCAGAAACAGGATGGTATATATCTGATCCGGCACATACGGCAACAAGACCTGCCAATGCTCCGTTATGAACAAAACCTGAGTCATTTTTTGATACTATCATTGCAACAATGGTTCCACCGACCATAGCCATAAGGGAGTTTATTGCAACCAGCCCGGAAATGCTGCTTAATTTTCCTGCACTCATTACGTTAAACCCAAACCAGCCTACAATTAATGTCCAGCTCCCCAGTGCTAAAAAAGGAATACTACTTACTTTTATTGATGTGCTATCGTAGCGCTTGCGTCTTGCACCAAGTAAAATAATAGCTGGTAGTGCTAGCCACCCGCCGGTTGCATGGACAACAACTGAGCCTGCGAAATCATGGAAAGGTGCGCCAAATATAGTTGCTAGCCAGCCATCTTCACTACTGAGAAAATTTGAGAATCTCCCCCAAGTGGCACCTTCAATAAGAGGATATACGAGGCCGACAAAAATTCCACCGGCAAGGGCGTTTGTCCAGAATTTGGAACGTTCAGCAACTCCACCTGATATAATTGCAGGAATACAAGCCGCAAAGCCAAGAAGCAAAAAGAACTTTACATATTCAACCCCGTTTCCTGTTGTGAATTCACTGATTGGTCCCAGTAGGTTTATTCCTCTAGCAATAGGATATCCTATCATGAAATATATTATAGTAGAGAAGCCCCATTCGCAGATTATTTTATTAAGTGCATTTACTTGATTTTTCTTTCTTACAGATCCTACTTCCAAAAATGCAAAACCACCATGCATGGCGAGGATCATAACGGCTCCTATTAAAATAAATAGGGTATTTGATGCTTCAGGGATTTCAGTTGCAATTGCTCCGTTTTCTGCTGCCGACGCTGTTCCTGCAATTATTATACCTGTGATTATCATGATGATTCGTGATGTTTTGAATAGTTTTCCCATTTAACACTCCATATTTGTTATTTATATTATCCAGGTTCCTAGAAACGGCAACCGGAAAGTTTCCAATAACTTACTTTGCAGGATGTATGCCAATATTTCGAGAAATGGAAATTAGTAAATGTTCAAAATTCACGATGATCCTATAAAAAGAGCAGAAGGCTAACTGTTTTAAAATTACATAGCAAGAATGACCAGTCGGCGATGAGTTTGGGAGTGTGAGGGTGTAGAAATAGGACGTTATTCTGTTTTGTACGACCGTAACTTTTAATCATCAGCCCTTAACTATTGAATCCGTGGTGATACATATATGTATTCTTTGTGGCGGCACGCATACATATTTGTAATATTTTGCAAGCACCTCATACAAATCCACTTTTTTAGGTGGAGAATTATAAAGGAATCCGAAAGAGTAGTTGGTATATTGGTTTTTCCTGATTATAAATAGTTTTATCTTCCAGCTCAGTGAAAAATATTTGTTCTTGGTGTTGGTTGTATTTTCTCGCACCGTTGGCGGCATTATATATATTGCCTGTGTACCAAACGGCTTCTAGAGAGGCTGCAAATATAGCGGCTACGGTTTCATCATTATCAAATGCATAATATGTTGCGGAAAGAAAGATGCTATTTAGCAAAAATGCCCATGCAGCGTCATGCGGGCGTTTTACATATAGTTGACCAGAACCAGGAAGTAGTGCCGACATTGTGCCGGCAAGCCATTTCTTTTTTTGGGGAATATTTTCATATTTTTTGCAGGCATCAAGCAGCTCTTGACTATTACAGTCGGTATTAATCTTTGTGAAATATGATTCTGCTTTTCGTCTATTGCCGTTATGAAGTTGGCAAAGACCGAGGAATATATTTATTTCATTTTTGTTGCTCGGTGTACGTGCGGCAGGTGAAATAACTGCGATGGCGTTATTGTATTGCTTTTCTGAGTATAGTCCTCCGGCAAGGCGAAGCCGGGCGGTTTGGGCAAATTGATTATCTTGTTGATTAGCAATGTTATCAAGGGATTCAAATGCAATGTCATATTCTTTGCCTTCAAGATAGGCTAATGCAATCTTTAGTTTGATTAGGTTACTATCATTTGATTGCGGATATAAAAATAAATGCCGACGATACTCGGTTATCGCACGATAGTAATCCCCGGTATCAAACAGGTGATTAGCAAAGCCGAGTGTTTGGTCTGCATTACTTATAGGGTCTGCAGTTGCTTTTGTGACGGGTATTGATATTAATAGCGATAGGAAAATTGATGCTATGGAAGTTAAATTTAATATTGGCTGTATTGTCATTTGTTTGCCTTAACTGGTTTAGATATAGTGACTGATGTATGTGGGGGGCTTTTTCCATATCATATTTCTACTTACCGGATCGAGGGCACTGTGACCACATCCATTTATTATACCTTCTCGACATACAATATTTTGGATGTTGGTAACTCGCATAAAAATAATCTAGCATAAAGAACACGCAGAGTGCAATTGCAAAGAAGAATTATTGAAATTTGTTATGACAGAACTATTTTATGACAGAATGATTTTATGACAGAACTATTTTATGACAGAATCATGTTATGACAGAATCATGTTATGACAGAACTATTTTATGACAGAACTATTTTATGACAGAATGATTTTATGACAGAATCATGTTATAACAGAATGATTTTATGACAGAATGATTTTATGACAGAATCATGTTCTGACAGAACTATTTTATGACAGAATGATTTTATGACAGAATCATGTTATGACAGAATGATTTTATGACAGAACTATTTTATGACAGAATGATTTTATGACAGAATCATGTTATGACAGAATGATTTTATGACAGAATTGTACTCGTATTTGCTCATAATAATGGGCTTTTCTGAAAGTCTGCCAAGCCCCAGCTGCCGAATTTAGGTTAAACACTCTTTGATGCTTTTATTCAGATTGTTAACAAAGTTTTGGGTGCTAAATTTGTCTGCATTGGCTCGGATTTGTTCTTGATTCCATTTTTGGGCTATACATCGATTTATTCCATCGGTTAGTGATGGTTCTGTTTGTTCTTCAAAGAAGACTCCGGAGATACCGTCGGAGATTGTTTCTAGGGCTCCTCCTTTTTTATAAGCAACTACCGGACGACCACATGCTTGTGCTTCCAGTGGTACGATTCCGAAATCTTCTTCTCCGGGGAAGATTAGCATACGGCATGTTTGATATAGTTTTAGCACGGTTTCATCAGATTGCCATTCCAAAAATTCAATATTATTTTTGGCTTTAGATTGTAATTTTGTTAGCTCACTGCCGATGCCAACAATTTTTAGAGGGAATCCGGATTTGTTGTATGCCTCCACTGCGAGGTCAATTCTTTTGTATGGAACTAGTGCTGATACTATAAGGTCAAATTTTTCGTAACGGTCCGTTGCCGTATCATTTATTTTGCACCGTGTCATATCAACCGGCGGATAGACAACATCAGCTTGTCGTTCGTAAAAATTATTGATGCGATCTTTAACATGGTTGCTGATGCCGACAAATAGGGTAACTCTATTGGCGGTTTTTTTGTCCCATTTGCGTAATGCTTTTAAAATAGGGCGGGCGAGTGCACCTTTTATACTTTTTCCTCCAAAATATTCATCAAAAAATGTCCACGCATAGCGCATGGGGGTAAAAATATAGCATAGATGTGGCGTGTTTCCTGTTGGCTTGATGCTTTTTACAACGCAGCTACTGGTGCTGATGATTAAATCGGCTTTTGGTGGATGTAGTGATTTGATTGCTAATGGGAATAGTGGAAGCAGGTTGCGGTAGTATTTATGGATGTTTGGGGTTTTTTGCAACCATGACGTGTGGATGGGGTGGCTGTTAATTATATCTGAAACGGAGCTTTTGTTATGTATAAGTGTCATTATCGGTGCATCAGGAAATGCTTGGCAGAGGACTTCTAATACGCGTTCGCCGCCACGCATACCTGTTAGCCAGTCGTGACATAGCACGACTTTCATATCTTTCCATTTGTCTGGAAATTTTAAATTATCTAAGTCTGTTTTCAAATGCTCTCCGGAATATTATATTTAACTACGAATCACGCAGAATATACGAAAGAAAATGGGAATAGAAAAGGTTTTAAATTTAACATTAATATCAAAACTCATTTTTCAGTAAGTGAATAAAGATATTTGTCAACGAGTTTTTTGTTGGTTTTTGATAGCTTTACTAATGAACTAAAAGGTACGTGCATAATATCGTATTTTTCTTTAATGTCAGCTATTATCTTTGCCCATAAAAGAGCTGTCATTTCAGCATCGGCTAAGGCGCGATGAAAGTCGCCTGTTGGAGTGATGTTTGCATGGGACATTAATGTTGCCAGTTTGTGGTTTGGGGCATTTTGATAAACTCGTCTGGCTACAAGCATTGAGCAGCAGAATTTGCCCGGATAATTTTTGTTGATTCGCCGGAATTCTGCATCAAGAAATCTTTTATCAAATGATGCATTATGGGCAATTAAATTGTAGTCACCCATGAAATCCGAGAATTCAGTCATGACTTCTTCGCAACTATTTTGATCTACTAGCATAGCATTAGTGATGTTGGTGTATTGTTCAATAAATGAATCAATGGGTCTTCCGGGATTCATTAGTTTTTGGAATCGATCGACAATAGTACCGTTTTCAAGTATAACGGCTCCAATTTCTATTGCTCGATCTCCATAGTTGGGAGACAGTCCTGTTGTTTCAAAGTCGAGCACTACAACTGTGTTTGCATTATCTTTCATAATTATTATAAACCTTTAGTGTTTTTTCGGCATTTTTTTGCCAGGAGAATTTTGCGGCTTGTGTAATTCCTTTTTGCTTTAGTTCGGTTGATAGTTTTGTGTCATTTAAAACTTTTATAATATTCTCGGCATAAGCATCAATGTCGTTTGGTTCTATTAGGATAGCTGCATCACCGGCAACTTCCGGCAACGAGCTTGCGTTACTGCTGATTACCGGCGTGCCACATGCCATTGCTTCCAGTACCGGCAGTCCGAATCCTTCGTATTGTGATGGATGCACTAGTAAATCTGCTTCTTGTAATGTATGTACTAATTCGGCATCAGATAAATAGCCTGTCCAGGTGATGTTTTTGTCGATATTAAGTTTTTTTGCCAGTGCCTGGCCTTCTGGGTAGCGTGGGTCGGGTGAGCCTGCAATAATAAGTGTTGTCTCTGTTGTTATTTCCGGAAGGGCTTTTGCAAAAGCCTCTATAAGGGCAGTGAGATTTTTGTATGGATCGCTACGTCCGACATAGAGTATCTTTTTTTTGTTGCTCGCTTTATGTGAATTCGTTGCCGGGGGTTTGTACTCTTCAGATACACCGCAGAATATTACTTTGATTTTGTTTTGGCTCGTTGCCGGAATCTTTAGGTGTTTTGTTATATCATTTGCTGAGGATTGACTGTCGGTAATTATTATATCTGCTCGTTTCCCGACTTCTCGCATTATAAATTTATAGAGCCAGAACATTTTGGACTTTAATGACTTTGGTGCGTGGTGTGGAAAGATCATCGGAATTACGTCATGTATGGTTGTTACGCATTTTATTTTTCCTTTTTTATTGCGAGGAAATGCCAATAACGGAATCATATAGTTTGGTGAGTGAAAAATATCTATTTGTAATTTACGTAGTCGAGTAGGGAGATGTGTTTGATTTTTTATTGAAAAAATGGTGTACGGCACAATCTCTATTGTAAAGTTAGGCGGCAAGCCGCCTGTAATTCCTGCAATTAAGCGGTCTGCAAGTTTTTTGTCAGAGAAAATTAGAATATATTGATTATTGTTGTCAATTTTGGTCAGTTTTGTGATTAGTTCGCGTGTGTAGGCTCCAATACCTGATATCTCAGGGAAAATCCAGCGAGCATCTATGGCAATTTTCATAACTGTTTATAAACCTCCATAGTTTTTTCTGCCGTATGTTTCCAGTTGAATTTTGCGGCGTGTATCGGGGCTTGCTCTTTTAGTTGTGTTTGATATGTACTATCTGTCAGCAGTTTTGTTAAAGCTGCTGTCCATTCTTCAATATCGAAATTGTCAATAATGCATGCTCCTGAACATAGAACTTCGGCTAATGAGCCGCCTGATGATGATATCACAGGTGTTCCGCATGCCATTGCTTCCAGGGGGGGGAATCCAAATCCCTCATAGAATGACGTCGTGATGAAACAGTCGGCACCGCCATAAAGGGTGTTTAAGTCGCAATCTTCGACATAGCTTATATAACGGATACGATTGGCCGCCGGAGATGTTTTTATTGTGTTGAGAATATCTTCGCATTTCCAGCCTAGCATTCCGGCGATGACAAGTTCGCCATCATAATTTTTGATTTGCTCAAACACTTTTATCATAAAAGGAATATTTTTGCGTGGTTCAACGGTTCCGACTGTTACGATGTATGGTTTTTCTAGTTTGAGTCGTTTTACTGTTTTTTGTTGAGTCTCTGCCGGAGGTTTGCAGAAGTTGCTATTGATGCCAAGGTGGATAGGAAATAGTTTTGATGTGTCGATTTTCATCAGCTCGCATATTTCGTCGGCACTGAATTTTGAATCTGTAATAATTGCGTCGGCACGTTCGGCAGTGGTTTTTATATGTTTAGTGAGAAATTGAAGATTTTTTGTTTCTGCAAATTCGGGGTAGCGCATAAAGCTCATGTCATGAATGGTTACAACTGATTTACCGTGTGTTAGTGGAGGTAGAAAGAAGTTTGGAAAGTGGTAAATGTCATGTTTGCCGGCAAAATAGTTAAAAGGTGGCCATTTGATGGTTTTCCAGGCAAGTTGAGCTGCTCTACCTGGAATATATTTGATTTTTTGCTGTTTTATTTTTTCTGAATCAAAAGGAGTGCCCTTGTTTTTGAAGTCAAAACAGAAGAGTGATAGTTCGTCGTTGCCGTCATATTGAATGAGGCTCCGAACCAATTGGTCGGTATAGCGACCGACTCCGGCATGTTGAGCAACAGCAGATTGTATATCAATGCAAATTTTCATAGTGGTATAAGAGTAGATTTCTTATGCCAATAAAGCAAGAACTCTAAAAAGAAAAATATTCTGTCATAAATGGTACTGTCAAAAGTTGTTTGTATGTGAAGTATATATATTGTTTTGAGGATCAAAGTATGTGAATGATATTACTGGGATATTAGTTGCATTGCGAGAAAGTGGTGCTAGAAATTGCTCATAAACTCTATTTTCTTTACTGCCATTTATTTTGATTGGATCATAAATAATAAATCCTGGTGCATGATGAATCCTTGGTGAATAATTTTCAGGAACATAACCGGATCCATTTATAGTTGTAGTTATTTTTATAAGATCGGAATATGTTGGTCTTGCAGGAAAAGATTTGCTTTTAATGGTGAATTGACCAACTGCACCTGAAAACTCTTCTGCTGAATTAGTTGCTGGCAAAGGCTTAACTGTTAGTGATAATGGTTCTGCCTGGATGTTTACTATAACATTACTTCCTTCAGATATTTGAATGACCGTTAAAATAGGAGCAATTTTTATTCGCCCGGCTTGTTTTGCTCTTGCCTGACATCTGTATTGGTGTATTTCTGCTGTTTTTCCGGCAACCTGTTGATATCTTATTGGCAATTCTTTGAATGGATTTCTATATAATATTGAAGATGGTGGTAGCTCATTAATTTCTATTTCATGACCTAGTGGCTTGTTTGATTTAACTGTTAGTGTAAGAATAAAGTTTTGATTGACATAAGGTTCATCGATGTTGCTACTAACTGTTATGGCAAGTGACTTGTCGCATTTTGTTGTTTTGCCGGTGAATTGTTTTGTTTGTCTGTTTTGTGTGGTATTTTCTGCGGTATGTTTTCCGATTTTAGGTGACGGGATATATTTATTGCTCGTGTTTACGGGTGCGTATTTTTCTATATCTCTGTCTGACGATTCCTTGATGATTGATATGGCAATGCTTGTTGTGAACCCAATAAATATTATAAGAGTAAGCAACATTAATCTGTGCTGATGTTGAGATTTGTTTTCTGGGGTTATGCAAATTATAAAGATGAATAATAACAATACTGCTAAACAGGCTACCGCAAGATATAACCTTGTGCTAATAGCGAGTGAATAATGCCATTTAAAAATTATTCTTGTCCAATTTGCTAGGTTTTCATTAGGCATAATATTTATAATAATATCCATATTATGCTGAATCTCTGGTTTGCGACCGATATAACGTTCTGCCCTAACTAAAGCCTTCCAAGCCGCAGTGGGTTGTTTAGCGTGCAAAAGTGCGGTGCCGAGGTTATAATATATTTCTCCTGTACGTGCTTGGGCTTTAATGAGTTTTAAATAGTCTGTTGCCGCATTCATATAATCAGCAGTTGTGATAGCTGTTAATATGCCTGCATTTGCTTTCTTCCATAGGTGTTGTTGCTCAAGAGTGGTAATTGGTTGCCGGAATAATATATCTTCTTTTTTTAAAAGGTAGACATCTGAATTAGTGTTTATGGGGGGAATTCGGTATTTGTTGAACTGTTTGCCTATCACTTGAATAGGAATAGGTTTGGTATATAATATCTGTTTTGTATTGTTTTCTTTTTCCTCGATTAGCCCTGGAGATGCTTCGATGGGTAGTGGTGGAATTTCTAGTATGCCAGTGGTTATTGGTTTGATTGTCCAGGAGTAAGTTATTGTTTTGTCGCTATGTTTTATGTCGGCAGTTTGTTGTAATGTTGTAAAATATTTAATGAAAGATGGTATTGTCTGTAATACCGGTGGCGTGAAGTTGGTTGGTGTGACTAATAATAAGGTGACGGTGTCGCCAAAAGAGCAGTCGTTGGTGTTTAATGATGCACGCACGTCTTGTTTTGCATTCGCACAAGTTACGCATAGTAATGCAGTAATCGCTATAATTATATGAATAAATTTCATGGTTATTACCAATCCCTTATATTGGACTGTAAAGGTGTTAACTTTCCGTATCGGTGTTTTTTTGTTTGATATTCTTTTTCTCTACTTAATATGAGTGAAAGAACTTTTTCAATTTCCTCGTCACTTAGTTCGTAGTTTTGTCGTTTGGTATCCGTTGCCGAAGGTTTATCAACTTTTTGCACGATACTTTCTGCTGATTTATCGGTTTTGCTTCTTGTGTCAGTAGTGGTTTGCTCTGTGTGGTCGTTAGTTTTTTTATCTATATTCTCACTTTTATCTCGTTTAGCTTTAGCTACTAGCATTGCTTTATAGGATATTGCTAGATTGTGTACGGCTATTTTATTGTTGGTATCTTGCTTTAGGACAGATTGAAATGATTCGGCGGCCTTTTTGAATAGTTTATACTGTTCTCTTATATTTGATCGTTGTTGTGCTGATTTGAAGTAGGCACAGCCATAAGCCATATCTATACGGACAATTATTGTGCTGTTATTCGTTTTAATGGAATCAAGTGTTATTATCGATTGTGTATAGTTGGTTTTAGCAAATTGTGCGGCGGCGGCATTAAATATATCTGTCTCTGCCGATAGGTTTTCTGTGAATCCATTGTTGGAAATAAGTGCAGTTGCAGTGAATGTGAAAAAAAATAGTAGTGACTTTATTGATGTTCTGCTTCTTTTTTCTAGACTTAGAACAAGCGCACATAGAAATGATATAAAAGCAGGTAAAAGGAACCAGTTGTAATGATAAATACGTGTGTTTTTAATGTTTTTAGCTGTTTCTGCGGTTTTTATATCTCGTAAGTAGTCTGAACAGATATCACTAGGTGATATATGCTTGTTGTCATAATTGATATATTCACCATTGGTTTCTGATGCAATTTTTCTCAATGTTTGTTCTTTAAGTTTGGTGATTACCGTTTGTCCGTTATGTTTATATGCTTTGTCTGGTTGTATAGGATCAGGTATGGTGCTTCCTTCAGGCTTGCCAATACCAATAGTAAATATGGTAACATTATTAGTTACTGCTGTTGCGATTGCTGAGTTAATGTTATTTGCTAAATCTTCACCGTCGGAGAATAGAATAATAAATCTTTTGTTATGTGATTTATCCTCAAATAGCTTAACTGCATCTGTAATGGCTGTACCAATATCAGTCTCTCCGGTAGAGGCTGAACTTGTGGAAATTAATTTGGTAGTCGCATAAAGGAACGGTCTATCATAAGTTAATGGACAGAGTAGAGTTGAATTGCTACGAAATACCATAAGAGCCAGTTGGTCTTGCGGGAGTTGTGATGCTAATTCTAGGATTATGGATTTTGCATTTTCTAAACGGTTAGGTTGTACATCTTTTGCTGTCATTGAGCTTGAAACATCTAATAGAAGAATAATATCGTGACTTCTTTTTGTTATAGCCTGATCTTTGTAGCCGGCAAAAGGTCCGGCAACGGAGATAATCAGTAGAGCAAGCCCAGCGGCAACAAGAGCTATTTGTGCTGATAGCTTGTGCTTAGATATGGGGAATCTTAGTGTTTCTTGCATAGTGCTACTTATAAACTGTTTCAGTTTATTTTCAGACCTTTTTCGTAATGATAACCATACCCAAATAATGACAGGTATTAACCATAATAGTAACAACAAGGATGGATTATTAAATTGTAGGCTTGTATTCATTTTATATTAGCCTCCTTGTTATGGAAATATTCGTGATGTTAGAAATCAGTATAAGTATTAGTGCTATTGTTATGAGCATAGTAGAAAAACTGCTGGTTTCTGTCGTATATAAAGTTTCAATTTCTGTTTTCTCTAATTTGTCTATTTCTAAAAGAACTGCATTAAGTTCTTTTATGTTTTGGGTACTGAAAGTTTTTCCGCCGGATATATTAGCTGTTTTTTGAAGTAAAACAGTTTGCTGTTTTTGACTTTCGCTAATTTTCCCAATATTTATGGGGTAAATCTTAATGTTAAGTTTTTTTGCTATATGTGCGGCTTTTAGCGGGTCGATAATTCCGGCATTAGAAATACCGTCAGTTATTATAATAATAATTTTTGTTTTGGGCTTGCTAACCTTTAGGTGAGCACAAGCGGTGGTTATGGCATCACCAAGAGCGGTAAGCGTTTCTTGCTTGTTTGCAATATGTTGCATTTCGTTCTTGTTGTTTGGCGTCGATACGCTTTTTATCAGTTGCAGAAGTATGTCGTGGTTTGTTGTTAATGGTGCTTTGGTTGTTGCATAGCCGCTAAAAGTAATTAAGCCTATAAGGTCATTTTCTCTACGCTGTATAAAGCTAACAAATGATTCTTTTGCGATATCAAGGCGTGAACTATTATCTGTATCAATTGTTTCCATTGAGCCTGAGCAATCTAACACCATTTCTATTGCAATTGCGTCAATGGTTTGCTGCTTTGTGGATAGAGATAATTCTGGCTTCGCCATGGCAATGACGAGCAGAGTTAATGCTACTATATAAGCAATAGGCAGAATGCGAGCTAGTAGAATTCGCCAAGTTAACTTGGTCTTTGGTAGGCATATTGTTGCTCCAAATATTATGGTACCAGCAGAATGCGGGCGTAGATTACGCCAAAAAGGAATAATAAGTAGAATTAATAAGAGGAGATAATATGGAGCATCGAATCTTAGCATGATAATTCCTCCTCCTGTTTTTCTTCAATGAGGTTAGATTCAATGTACTGTTTTGCCCACGCAATATCATTTGCAAGATCTGCAGGCGATGGGGTTATTGTCGCAAACTTAATTAAGTCGGCACGTTGAAAGAATTTTGTCAGATCGTCAACAGTTTCATTATCAAGACGTTGCTCTCGTTGTAGATTAGTTATTAACTCTTCGCTTGTTTGGTGTGTAGATGCTATTTGTAGTGTTTCTTCAATATAGTTTCGAACTATATTTGTTAATTTGAAATAGAACTCAGTAAATTTATTTTTTGATAGTAAATCGCTACTAAGTAACTTATTGAGATTATCTAATGCATTAGAACGCGGTAATGGCATGGAGCTCTTTTTGATGCTAAGGTGATATCGAATAAATTGTCCGGCAATGACAAGTAAGAATAATAAAACTGCAATTATTTTTATTAATCTTGGCTTTTCCGTTGAAGATGATTGTATGGGTGAAAATTCGGCAATGATATCATCTGATGGTGATAACGACTGTAACTCTGGGGAAAAGATGATTTGCGGTATATTAATTTTTCCGGTGACGGCCGGCGAGTAGCTGCGATTCTTGTAGATAATAGAAAAAGGTTCAATAGCATATACAGTGTTGATTTCAGGTCGAAGGCGAATATAGTGGGTATATGTTGTTCTTTGATTATTTCGTGTTACTTGTGTATTAAATTCAGAGATCAATTTAAAGCCGGTACAGTATGGGGAAAGGTTGGGGATTGTTGTAGTAGTTCCAAGAGGTGTTTCGACCTTAATACTTATATATATATCTTCTGCTAAATTGAATTTCTCAGGAGCCTTAAATATTGTAACCTTTATTTCATTTTGAGAGATATTGCGGATAATAGTTGGTGTTTGTAGTTTGTTTTTTGGGCTAGATGGTGAGCATGATGTTCCCGTAAAAACCGCAAACAGCAAAATGACATATATTGCCAATTGCCGTAATGTTATTAAATATTCTTTTAGGGTTTGTTTTATCATGATTATTCGTCTTTAAAATAAAACGGTTATCAGAGGATAAATATTAGTAATAGTGCTATAGGTATTGCCACAATAATTTTGCTATGCTGATGGCAAGTTTTTGATCAATAAAGCCTGGACTGCTGGCAATGGTGATGAGAGAAGAGCCGGCAGAGGCTTTGTGTATGATATTGATTTTTTCTTCGGGAGTAAGAACAGTGCATTCAGGTGCAAAGATATCTAGGTCAATATTACATATTTTATTGGTTGCCGGAATCTTTTCTGTTTTAGGGAGGTCGCCGCTTTCTATAATCGAGATTATTTCTGGCTGTATCCAGTTGTTCTGTATGGCAAAGTCTATGTAATCGCAGATTCTTGTGTTGTAATGTGATTCAAGTTGGGTTGCCGGTGCATTATCGCGGTGTTGATCAATATGAACTAGAGTAGGGATATCTTCTTTTACTAATTGCCAGGCTTCAAGGACAACATTATGATTATCACAAATAAATATCGGTGTGCCTGTATTTTCTGTATAACCAATAATATATTTTTCGATACCATATTCTTCGATTTTATCGTTGATATCAATAAATGCTATTTCTGAACCAAGAACAATGTCATCTAATTCTCCGCAGCAGATTTCAGGCACTTGCAATTTAGTTCCTTTTGCCGCAAAACTACTGTTTCCATCTGGATAGTGAAGAGTAAATTCCGGACGAACAATTGTTTCAATTGCCATTATCCCCGTATATTTTGGAAGAAGAACAGATTTGTTCTTTTGTTCTAATATTGTTTCTAATTGCCAGATCATATTCATCTCTTTTTGTAGTTATAACTTCAGTTCATCGTAACTTCTCAGAAAACTATAGATTTATGCCACCACTGGGCTTGCTCCAGTGGAGCATTGATTGAAATTAATATCAGTCTTTGGCATCCTCTCCCCGCCCGCCATTCTTGCCGCAAAGCGGCAAGAATGGCGGGCGGGGAATGAATTATTATCTGTTTTCTATTAGTAAGCAATCATCATCCCACCGGGACAAGCCCAGTGGTGATGTATATCAATATATTTTTTGAGAAGTTACAGTTCATCTTGTCTTATCCTGTTATTCTGGAATAACAACCTTTTGCAGTAGTTCTTTTCGGATTTTCCAATCCGGCATACATATAGATAAAAGTTTGTAGAAGGATTTGGAGTGGTTATGATGCTTGAGGTGACATAATTCATGCATAATAACATATTCTATGCAATGTATTGGGGCTTGAATTAGGTTAGTGTTGATTGTGATTATATTTTTACTGTTACAGCTACCCCAGCGGGTACGCATCTTTCTTAGCCTAATGGATGCTGCTGGCACTTCATGCCGAGAGGTTATTTCTGAACACTTACGTGTTATTCTATGAAATGTATGTTCGGCCTGTAACCTATACCATGCTGTCACTAATTCTTTTGCTTTTGCGTAATCATGCTTGTCAGAAATCATAACATATAGAAAACGTCCTCGTAGCTTGGCTGGGCTATGGTTTCCCTGTTCAATTTTCAAACGATATTGTCGTCCTAGAAAACGGAAAGTTTCTCCGTTTATATACTCCCTTGGCGGTGGTAGTGGATGAAAAGTCTTAACATAATCAAGTTTTTGCATAATCCAGAACGCTTTTTTGTGTAAAAATTCGTTTATTTTGCAATCCTCCGCATTGGTTGGTGCGTAAATGGTTACTTGGAGGTTAGGTTCAACAAGTATACGTAAATATTTACGTTGTTTACGAATTATCCTGTAAGGAATCTGCCTGTTGCCGAATGTAAGAATTCGTTTAGTTGTGGTTTCAGTTTTCATTGGCAATGGCAATTTCGAGGCATTTATCAATCAGTTTGTCTTGTACGTCCAGTGGGAAGCTAAGGTTCAATTCACCTGTTACCTCGAAGAAAATATCATCAATTTCGCGACGCATGCTGTTTAATGCATCATAATTGTCTTTCCAGTCGCGAACTTTGTGCTTTTTAATTCGCTTAACTACCTCTAAGGCAATAGAGGCTCCCATCGCTTTACTGTCGGTTGTATATTCGGCGATATCTTCATTGATCATTCCGTAATAACGCCGTGCCATATCATTGCCAATAAGATAATCAGGTATATTATCTTCAGTATGGGTTGCAACTTTGATGGCAATTTCTTTGATACTATTGAGAGCTTGAGCCGCCTGAACTCTTTTTTCGTGCAAAGCTGTAAGAACATCTTCAAGCATTTTTGAAAATTTCTTATAAAATGCGGGATCTTTATCATATTCCTGCTCAATACTGTGACGGACTGCAGAAGCAATCATATCCGCTTTTGAATCGTCAGATTTCCCTTCTTCGCTAAGAACTTCTTCTCTTTCTTTGGCATCTAAAAGGTTAATGGGTTTTATTAGAGTTTCCACCGTTCCTGCACCCACATGTGTATCAAGCAGTTTCTTTATTTTTGGTTCATATTCAGAAAAATCAATACGCTCCTGAAAGCGGATTGATGCATCGGCACGGAGGTTGCTGAAAAACTTGAGATCACTCTTGTAAATATCTATTTGTGCTTCTGATGTCTCTTCAAGGAAGGTTGTTGATGAGAGAGCAAGTCCCATTGAGCGTGCAAATGCACTAAAGTCTTTATAAAATTTTCTGCGCTTTTCTTCGTCCCTGAGATATTCGTGATAAACTTCCGTGTCACTGCTACCTTTGATTGTGGCAAAAATCTCCCAAAGATTCGAATGTAGTTGCGGTAGCTTAGCTGTTTGGTCGCTGATGTATGTCACCGTTTCAACTAGATCGTTATGGTCGTAATCTGCCAGCTTAGTATAGAAATCTATTGCTTCATCAAGATTTTCAATAACGCCACTGTAATCCAAAATAAGTCCGTACTCCTTGCCCTCATATAAACGGTTTACACGTGCAATAGCTTGAAGAAGAGTATGGTCTTTTAGTGTTCGCGTTAAATAGAGAACCGTATTGCAAGGAGCATCAAATCCAGTCAGTAGTTTATCGACAACAATAATGATTTCTGGTTCATCACCATTTTTAAACGCATTGATCAATTGCTTGTTATATTTCTTTTCAGATCCATAACGATCCATCATTACTTGCCAAAACTCCTTCTCATCAGAAGAAGGTTCGCCACCAGTATCTTCTCCTTCATGTGCGGCAGGACCTGATACTAAAACCTCGCTTCTCACCATGTTGAATTCATCTAAGATATTTTTATATAACCTGGCAGTTGCTTTGTCGGGTGCAACCAATTGTCCTTTCATTCCTGTTCCCTGATAGGTCATGGAATAATGCAGACTGATATCCCATGCCACCATGCGCACCTTTTGTGCTGCTTTGTTTAGTTGTTTTTCTGATGAAAATTTTCTTTTAAGGTCAGCCTTCAATTTATCGTTAAGCGACTCTGTTAGCCGTTCAAACCAACCATCAATTGCATCCTGCTGTACAGGTTGCGGAACATAGCGTGCTTCATAAATCAGTGGCTTAATAGCCCCATCTTCAACAGCCTGAGCAATAGTGTAAGGCGGCTTAAACATCTCTCCGAATTTAATAAATGTATTTTTCTTTGGATCTTTGGCAAGTGGTGTGCCCGTAAAGCCAATAAAACAAGCACCCTTGAGCATCAGTTTCATTCTGGCATGTTGTTCGCTGTAATTACTACGATGACTTTCATCTACCAAAACAAATGTATTTCTATCAACACTTTTAAGTCCTCCACTAGATGCCGCAGTAGCGAATTTATGAATCAATGTTGTTATTACATGCCGCTTGCCATCACGTAGCATCTCTGCCAAATGTGCACCGGTAGTAGCTTTTTCAACCGTTAAATTACAAGCCTTGAACGTGTCGCATATTTGTTCATCCAGATCAATCCGGTCAGTTACCAGAATCACTCGAGGCGTACTGATTTCCTTTGATAAGGTCAGAGCTTTAGCAAGCATAACCATAGTCAGTGACTTGCCGCTACCCTGTGTGTGCCATACAACACCCCCGCTTCTGGATTTTCCATCCTTAGCAGCGGTCACCCTTTTTATGATAACTTTCACTGTGAAAAACTGCTGATAACGGGCAATTTTCTTTACTCCATTATCAAACAAAATGAATTGCTGAACCAGCTCCATTAGTCTGTTCGGTTGACATAGCCCATAAAGAAGTCTGTCCTGCTCGTAGATAACCCGTCCTTCATCCAGCAGTTTTTTGAATTTATGCCGATTGGCTTTGAAAGTGGTATCCAACAATTTTTCGAGCTGGTCATCAGGGATAGATGTTTGAATAAGATCCATAATCTCATTATTTTTGTTTTTCTCCCGCCAACAACACCAGAATTTACGAGAGGTGCCAGTTGTTCCATATTCAGCTTTATCACGAGCCAATGAAAGTAAAAGCTGAGATGTCAAAAATAATTGAGGAATACCATCCGATTTTTGATAGTCAGCAAGCTGGTTGATTGCCATATCAATTGGCTTCTTGCTTAGGTCGGTATATGCACTGCGCTTACACTCAATCACCACCATAGGGATTCCGTTGACAAACAAAACAATATCCGGCACATAATGCTTCTGATGCCCGACTCTCTCTACCTTAAATTCAGCCGTGCAGTGATATGTATTGTTTTCTGGCACATTCCAATCGATAGCATGAATAGTAAAACTTTTTGTATCGCCTTCCACCGTTTGCGGCACGCTGGTTCCCAAACAGAGTAGGTCATACACCTCTTCATTCTGATATGTCGCTCCTGTAGCACGAAAGTTTTTCAACTCCTGTACCGCACTCTGGATGGCATTCTCGCCGAACGCATGCCTGCTTCCCTTGAAATCAAAACCGCACTTATTACGAATATGTTCAGTTAGCACAGTTTCCAGCAACGGAGACCCAATGCGTCCACCGCGCATTTCTCTGCACTCATCCGGGCTTAGATAATCCCACCCCATATTAATCAGCAATTGTAGAGCTGGCAACTGCGACTGTACCGCCTCAAGATAACTCGGTAACTCATGTTTCGTAATACTTTGTTGTTTTGTGGTTTCCATAATCTTCTCGTGTATATTGTGTATATGTTATGCGTCGTGCCAGTATTGATGTGATATTATGTCAGCTTGTTTTGTTTTCGTGCGATTTGTTTGATGCCGTCAGATGGAGTTGGCAAATCTTCCGGCATTCTTCCTCCGATTTCTTTGATTGTTTGTCTAACCTTTTTATCCTCTTTTAACTGCTGGAATGCATCATCATCCGCCAACTCCTGACGACGCGTCTGAATGGCAAAGTATGTCTGGCCATTAGCAATAACCGGTTTTGATGGATCACCATTCTGCACAATCAAATAGCAGGCATAGCGCGAGAGGTAAAAATCTTCGATTTCACGGGTAGCTCCTGAGCCCAATTGAACCATTTTTCCCACTTGGGAAAAATGGTTTTCCTTCGGTTGTTTTGCCTTATTGCAGGCTGTAATAGCCTTCGCAATTACTGACTTGAATTTATTCCAGCTTCCGTATTCTAACCCCAGCTGTAAGTCACGAGCTGACCACCATTCGTGACCATCCGAGTTGGTTTGTTTTATCTTTTCAAATGTTTGATGATGCTGTTTTTCAATATCAGTGTTAGTCATGCCTGTTCTCCAGTTTGTGTTTCTTGTCTGCTTTATATTGCTAGTTTGGCTCTGTGTTGCGAAATTCAGGAC
>CAMZLY010000191.1 GCA_947311825.1 uncultured bacterium | reverse complement strand
CTGTCGTATAGCTGCCGGGCCTACCCCTGATCTGCTGCCCCTGCCGGGCTTGCCCCGGTAGAGCAAAAGATTCACCATGCTCTATCCACGTGGCGTACGCACCCAATACCCCTGTAACCCACCACGACAATACCGCAAAAACCCCACAAACAATGCCGCCTGCATAACAAAAAAACGACTCAATAATAGTAGCGGTTTCGCAATGCGTAATTTACTATTTTGTAAACTATACAGACCAAAACTAAATACCAAAACACCACACACACACAATGGCAAAATCCATACTCGTCCATTCATCATTGTATATATCAAATACAACATTACCCCAAACAAAATCAACAAAATATGCGGCGTAAACCACCTCAACACCTTATGCGACCAAAACATCCAAGCAAACTTACCATATTTCGGCAACAAACATTCTCCACATAATCCCAATGCCTGATACCCACCGGCACCAATCCGTACCCGACGCCCCCACTCCGCACTCTCTGCCGGCAATAATTCCTCCGCCACCGCCAACGGTTCATAAATCACTCGCTTCCCCTGCGCCCTAATCTTCATCCCTATAACAAAATCATCAATCAAACTATTATCCGGCAATTCCCTCCAAAACAACTCAGCCCGCATAGCATAAATCGCACCATTAGCTCCTAAACAGGAATCAATCGAACTCTCAGCCATCTTCAACTTAGTCTCCCACCCCCAATAAGAAGACTCAGCCGTTGCCGACTCTTTTTTGACATTTTTAGAATCTTCCTCCAAAAAAACCAACCTCCCACAAACCCCACCAATTTCAGAATCATCAAAATAAAACAACATCCTATTTAAAGCATCCGCCCGAAACATACTATTTGCATCAGTAAAAACCAAAACACCATCATTCCCCATATCCTCTGCCGCATGTTTCACCAAATCCTTCAACACCGCCACTTTCCCGCGCCGCTCAGAAAAATCATGCACCCTAACACGCTTAATATTCTCTGCCACATCATTTACAATTTCTGCACTACCATCATCACACCCATCAAGCCCAACATAAATCATAATAAGCTCTGCCGGATATTCAAGAGCAAGCAAATTCTCCAATCGCTCCCCCAAACACGACTCCTCATTATATGCCGCCAAAATAATAGCCACCGACCGTTGCTGCCCAAGCTCAGACATCTCACCATTATTCTTATTTACACCGGCAACCAACTGCACAATCACAGGGTAACCCACCCAAATGTAAATCAAAACAACAATCAAAATAACTACCAACAAAACCATATCAATACTCAACATCCTAAAATATTAAAAATTTTTATAGGTAAGTACAACAAAAGAACTTATGCCTATAAGCAACCAAAGCAGAAAACCCAATAAAAAACTTTTAAACCCAACTTTTTTTGCTTCACTAATTGAAATATTTGAACCAATCAGAAAAAGAGCAATAACCATCCCGCGTCGCCCTAACCAACTAAGATGACTATATGTGTCTGCTCCCGCAGGAAACAAATAAACTATTACAATACTCATAGCAAAAAGCCCTATAAACCACGGCTTTTTAACCCTACCATTTGTTTTATTCTTCTGAGTTAAAGCAACAACAATTGATAACGGGATAATCCATAATGCCCGTATTAATTTAACTGTCGTTGCAACTTCAAGAGCTTTTTCACCATAAATAGAACCAGCACCAACAACCGAACTAGTGTCATGAATAGCTATTGCTGCCCAAGTACCAAAAGTCTCCTGACTAAGGTTAAAATAATGTCCTATTACAGGAAATATAAATAATGCCACCGCATTAAGAATAAAAATGACCACTAGCGAAAATGACACTTGATGACTTTTTGCATTTAATACAGGAGCGATTGCCGCAATTGCACTACCGCCACATATAGCCGTCCCTGCAGATATAAGAACCCCGGTTTTACTATCAACCCTCAACAACTTAGTTATAATTAACCCGGATACCATAACGAAAACAACCGAAATAGCAGTATCCAAAAAACCTGCCTTTGATGCACTTACAACCTGCGTCAAACTCATACCAAAACCCATCAACACAATTGACGCCTGAAGAGAAAAAGAAGTATACGCTTTTAGCCTATCATTCTTAATACCCATTAACGACAACGCAATCCCCAACAACAACGCAATAACTGGAGAAAAAAACGGCATTAAACATAAAAATAATACAACCAAATAAATTCTTGCTGCTTGCCCTTCATTAACCTTCATACTTTTGTCCTTTCTGCTTTCTGTAAAAGACACAAAAATACAGAAACAACATAACTAAATCAAATACTATATAGCTATAGTCGATAACTAAAAGTTATACGCATGCAGAAAATCAATAAACAACTTCGCCGACGACGTGTAGTGCCCCGGTCTAAGAGCAATTCTAAATTTACGATGCATAGAAAAATCCCTTAGCCCAATTTTCACAACCTCACTAAACCTCAATTCCTTTTCTATAGACTTCTCAGAAAGCAAAGCAACACCATCAAAATCGACCAAAAAACTCTTTATCGACTCTGTACTTCCTAAATGCATAATAATCTTAAGGTCAGTCAACTTTATATTATATTTTAACAATGTACGTTGAATAACCTGTAATGTTCCCGACCCCTTTTCCCGCAATACGATAGGAAGCTCTTTAAGATCAGCCAATGAAATAATTTTACGTCTAGAACAAACACTGCCAGCACCAGCAACAAGAACAATCTCATCATCAAGAAAATCAGTATATTGAATATTTAACTGCGAGGCTCTATTCTCCACTAAAGCCACATCAATACCATTTTCCAATAATCTTTGCTCCATCTCAAAAGAATTACCGTTAAATAAATAAACCTCAATTCCTGGATACCTTTTATAAAATGCCGCAATAGTTTTGGGAATAAGATATTGCGAAATAGTAGAACTTGCCCCTATTCGCAACACACCCTTATACGACTCATTTAGGCGTCCAATGTCGAATTCTAATTCTCTATATAAATCCCTAATCAACTTTAAATGATTATAGTTAACAACACCAGCTTCCGTCAAATAAACCTTATTCCCTTTTCTCTCAAACAAAGCAATATTTAATCTGCTTTCCAGCTCCTTTATATGCTTGGTAACCGCAGGCTGACTAATAAACAACTCCTCTGCAGCTTTAGAAAAACTTAAATTCTCAGCAACAGTTAAAAACACTTTATCACGATAATCCATAACAGTTATTTTACCTTTATTAACCTAAACAGACACGCCCCAACATCAATATAACAATCAAAAAAACTAAAACTGAAAATATATAAATGCCCGATCAATATTCTGCTGAAACAAAAGCAACAACACCAAAGAACCCAACACAATAAATATCGGTATCCGTATATATATCGGCAATCGCTCCAAATAATACTCATCACTAACATAAGCCGGCAAATCAACCAAACAGACAACCAAAAATATCATCACCAAAAACCGTACAATTGACCAATCCCATCCGCCGGCAAAAGACAGCATCCGTACAAAATACCCACCAGCAACAGCAATATCCGGTGACCTGAATAACAACCAAGTAACCAATACCAATAAATAAGTAAACACAACAAAATGGGAATTCCTCACCAAATACCGCAACCGTCCTATTCCACAATCAACCTCACATTTTTTCTGCTTACCGAATAACTTATAAACAACCAGAGACAATCCATGCAACCCACCCCAAGCAACAAACGTCCAATTCGCACCATGCCACAATCCCCCCAACAACATTGTCACCATCAGATTATAATATGTCCTAACACCCCCTTTACGATTTCCACCCAACGGAATGTACAAATAATCACGCAACCAAGTAGAAAGCGAAATATGCCACCGATGCCAGAACTCAACAATATTAACCGCAAAATACGGCTGCCTGAAGTTTTGCATCAACTCAACCCCAAACAATTTAGCCGTCCCCCTCGCAATATCAGAATACCCGGAAAAATCAAAATATATCTGCACAGAAAATAAAACCAGCCCTTTAAACAACTCTAAAGATGAAAGAGCCTGCCAGGACGAAAAAGTATATTCCACCGAACCGGCAATCTGATCACTAATCAAAACCTTCTTTACATAACCAGTTAAAATAAGAATCAACGCCTGCGACAACATCTTTCTCGTTATAGCACGATCATTCTCAAACTGCGGAAGTAGATTCCTCGCACGCTCAATAGGTCCGGCAACCAACTGCGGAAAAAATGACACATAAAGAGCAAATGTCCAAAAACTTTTTGTCGGCTTTAGCTGACCACGATAAATATCAAGCGTATAACTCAAAGTCTGAAAAGTATAAAAACTTATACCGACCGGAAGAATAACTTTAAGAGTATAACTACTGAAATTAATTCCCACCATACTAAACAGTTCACTAAATGAATTCTCAAAGAAATTAAAATATTTAAGAAATCCCAGCAACGACAGATTAACCACCAAACTAATAATCAAAGGAACCCGCCGCCGGATACTTGACTCCGCTTCATAAATATATTTACCACACACAAAATCAACAACTGTTGACAACGCAATCAGCGAACAAAACTTCCAATTCCAGAATGCATAAAAAATATAACTAGCAATAAGCAATAAAAGATTTCTTCGTTTATGCGGCAACAAATAATATATCCCCAAAACAATAGAAATAAATATAATAAACTGTGAAGAATTAAATAACATTAACCATTATCCCTTATTACCATGCAATCTCGCCGCCATACTCTTTGCCAATTCATGGCGATGCTTATCAAGTGGACTAATCACAATAGCAAAAACTAACCAAGCTGCAAATAAAGATAATAGTGCCGAAACTCCGCCCCACCAAAAATCAGACCATCCCAAAGCTTTCAACAATATCCCCACAACACTAATCACAAAAACATGCACCAAATAAACCGGATACGAAAGTTCACCCACAAATCTATCCCAACTTAACGATTTTGATATTGCAAACAAAAACGGCAACAAACATGCCCAAAGCAAATAGATAACCAAAACTGCATAATTTTCATTTATAAATTTCCCCAACAATAATTCAAGCCACTTCATCATAAAAAACAACAAAAACAAAACAATCACATATATGCTCTTGCTCCACCATCTTTGCAAATCTATTTTACTAACAACTTTTTTCAAATACGCATATTTTGCCCGATAGAATCTACACCCCAACATCCCAGCAACGAACAAAGCCAACTCAAAAGGAAAAAACCGATACGTCCAAGGATCATTATCTAACCCAAGCCCCATATACGCAAGCAACCTCACCCCAACAGAAACCAACAATATCACAACAAGACTTCTTATCCGTAACTTTGCAATAAAAGGAACCGTAATATAAAACATCAACTCAACAGCAACCGACCACGCCTGCGGAATAACCAAAAACAACCACAAAGGATGCTTAGAAAAGCCAAAATCACGAGTAAAAGAAAGCTTTTCTCCACCATCATTTGTTAAAAACATAACCGCATCCTGAAGCAATATAGTTACATTGGAAATTGCCGTAATAACAACTCCCGCTAAACCATTATTATCTGGAGAATAATTACGATACAACCCCAATACACCCCATTCATCAATTGCTATACCAGAAACAATACATGCCAAAACCACACCAACCGCCACAAACCAATAAGGAATAAAAATTCGCAAAAATCGGCTACAATAAAACTCCAACTTGGAAGGATACTTATCCGCAATCAACGCCATATAAAAACCAGATATCATAAAAAATATCTGCACAGCCTCCCGCCCGCCATGCATAGCCCACGGAACAAATGCATTTGCATGTGCCGCAACAACACACAACGCCAAATATATTCTTAAAAACCCCATAATCTTATTCCTAAAGCAACAATAGTCCTGCCATTATATAGTCCTGCCAAATCTTTTCCCTAGAGCAACAATAGTCCTGCCAAATCTTTTCCCGTCG
>CAMZLY010000190.1 GCA_947311825.1 uncultured bacterium | reverse complement strand
TGTTTTAGGCGAGCAAATTCTGCCTTTTGAACAATTGGAGCATACCCGTAGGGTCTGTAAAATTGCGAAAAAGCGGAATATGCCGCATAAAATCAAAAAGTGCCCGCAGATAGTTTTGCAAGTGCCTCAGAAGATTAATAATTTCCGTAGGATCAAGTATTTCCTCAAAAATAGAGTATAATTTTTTTTCCTTGCGGAAATCAATATAATGATAATTATATCCATTTTCCTTATATTGAACTCTCCCAAACTCCTGTAATGCCCAAGTTTTGCCTACTTGCCGTGCACCTTTTAGAACGAGTGGCTTTTTTTAGGCGTATTTGATTTCCAGTTATATAAATCAGTAAGAATCTTTCTTTTCATGCGACAATTATGGATTATTACCAGCTCATGTCAATAAAAATCCACAATTTTGGACTTTTACCCCACATAAAAGTCCGTGATTTTGGATTTTGATTGAGTATTGTCTCTGTGTCGCAATCTGTTTAAGTCTAAAAAGTTTATGACCCGTCCTTTGCTCTTCGAGCTACGGAGGGCACGGCAGGACCATTTTCTGACAGGACTATTTAAGACAGGACCATTGTCGCTCTACTGAAAAGATTATGTGACAGAATGATGGGTGACAGAATGATTTATCGCTCTACTGAAAAGATTATGTGACAGAATGATGGGTGACAGAATGATTTATCGCTCTACTGAAAAGATTTGATCCGTCCTTTGCTCTTCGAGCTACGGAGGGCACGGCAGGACCATTTTTTTCTGATTTTATACGGAATATTCCGCTTTTTCGCAATTTTACAGACCCTACGGGTATGCCACACCCACATTTTCACAGTGTGGCGGGTGAACCAAATTGCCACGCACAAGTAGTTTTTCAAGCACCTCATTGGTGGTTACAGTGAGACATCCTTGTATTACTGAAAGGAATGTGTCTATTTATCCTTGTATTACTGAAAGGAATGTGCTTATTTATCCTTGTATTACTGAAAGGAGTGCTTTGTAATGAAAAGAATCGCTGAAGAAAAGTTGTTAGCATGGAAGAATTCTAATCGTAGAAAACCGCTTATAATAAGGGGGGCTAGACAAGTTGGTAAAACATGGCTTGTAGAGAATTTTCTTGCTAATAAATTTGAGCATTTTATAAAAATTGATTTTGAAGAGCGATCAGACTTACACTCTTATTTTTCGGGAAATCTTGATCCGAAATATATTTTAGAATCATTGGAGATAGCTGTAGGTAAGATTATTCCAGGGAAAACGCTTCTTTTTCTAGATGAGATACAGTCTTGTCCCCGTGCTATTATGGCTTTACGTTATTTTTATGAAAAAATGCCAGAATTACATGTTATTGCTGCCGGTTCACTACTTGAGTTTGCCTTTGATAAAATATCGTTTCCTGTTGGGCGCATACAGTATCTTAATATTTATCCAATGACATTTTATGAATATTTATTGGCTATTGGTAATGAATCAATGGCAAAGTTGGTTCGTAAACCACAATCTGAAGTTGCTGAATTAAATCAACAGGCAATTCTTGATGAGCTTAGAAAATATTTCTTTATTGGAGGTATGCCGGAATGTGTAAGAGTGTTTTGTCGTTCACGATCTTTGCTTGATACCTTTGCTGTGCAAACGGAGGTCTTAAATTCTTTTAGAGACGATTTTGCAAAGTATAAACCTCACGTGGATACGGTCTGTTTAGATACTGTATTTAGTAATGTTGCCACCGCTGTTGGGGAGCAAATAAAGTATACTCGTCTTGATGATGGTCATACTGGTGCTACAAATAAGAAAGCTTTTGATTTACTATGTAAAGCACGTATTTTTTATAAAATATCGGCCTGCAGCCCTTCGGGTTTACCCCTTGGTGCAACTGCTAAAAGAAAGAAGTTTAAAGCGTGTATGCTGGATATTGGCTTGCTGCAACGCCTTTGTGGTGTAGGAGTAGATGCTTCTGTTATGCAACAGAGCTTACTCTCAATATATAAAGGACAATTGGCTGAACAGTTTGTTGCCCAGGAAATGAGAGCATGGCAAGACACAGATTTATTCTACTGGGCACGTGATGCAAAGAGCAGCAGTGCAGAGGTTGATTATTTGACTGTTTGTAACGGTAATATTTATCCTATTGAAGTTAAGTCTGGGGCTGGTGGTAGTTTGAAAAGTCTACATCTATTTCTACAGATATATAAAGATATCAATAAAGGAATTGTGCTTTACGATGGAGTATATCGTGAATTACCTGAACAAAAGTTAACATTTCTTCCTTTGTATTCGGCGGCAACTGTTGGTGATAGTTCAAAGTTACAGGGGTAATAATAAATATGCATGTTCTGAAAATCGCATTGGACTTTTATTCCTAGTATTTACCTACCTCCGGGAGGTAAAATATTGTGCGTGAGTTTCCGCTTTTGGCTGTTTGTCGCTAAAGTCGTCTACTGTGTTACTGTTTCGCTCTACGGACTACCTCTCGGAGATAGGTAGTTACTGTATGCGTAACATGGATAGCGTTTTGTTGGAATTATGTGTATTGTTATTTGTTGCTTTTATGATTGTTAATATGAAAAGGGTCAGAATGAATAAGAAATATATAAATGTTGGGTTTGTAATATTGGTTGGTTTTGTTTTGTGTGGGTTTGGTGGTGTTGCTAGGGCTGAAGAGCATGAGGTGGCGGGGGGGCGAACATGGCGATGGACATTATTTCCATAAAAATCATGTTTCAATGTTTTTGGGGTCAACTCAATCTGAGAAGCATCATGGCGAGCGAGATGATCCGGGGTTTTCGATAGGACTTGATTATGAACGTAGGCTTAATCAGGCTGTTGGTGTTGGTTTGTTGGTTGACTGGGTTGCTGAAGGGAGTCGGGAATATCTTATTGGCGTACCGTTGTTTTTACATGTCGGGACACATGCGAAAACTTAGTTAGCTTCCGGCTGGCATAAGATTAATGAAGGTAATGAAGATTGCTGGGTTTTCCGTACCGGTTTTGGTTGGGACCTTGAGGTCAATAAGATGACGCTTACTCCTGCGGTATATTATGATATTACTGAGAATGAGAATATATGGGTTGTTGGTCTTGAGATTGGTAAAGGCTGGTGAAGTATTGTTAAATGATGAACGATGAATGATGAATGAATTGAAAAAAGAAGGTAGAATCAAGTATGAAAAGTAAAGGGATTGTCACATGGCATGTAGTGTTATTTTGTGTTGTTATGGCGTTAATGGTTTCGGTTGGTGTAGCGGCTGCTACCAATGATGCGGCAACGGCTTATTCTATAAAGCCCGGATCTATTGGGCTAGTGCTTGGTGGTGGCGGTGCGAAGGGTGGGGCACATATTGGCGTGCTTAGGCGATTGGAGGAGCTACGTATTCCAATAGATTATATTGATGGTACGAGTATTGGTGCAATTGTTGCCGGGTTATATGCGTCTGGGATGTCGCCTGATGAGATTGAGGAGTTTTTGCTCGGCATTGACTGGTGGGATGCTCTTGATGATCGATCAAGTAGGCGTGATATGCCGTTTCGTCGTAAAAAAGAAGATAGGCGGTTTTTGCCCGGTTCTGAAGTTGGACTTGATGGATTGAAGTTTGTTATGCCTAGTGGGCTGTCTTCCGGGCAGAAGATTAATAATATGTTTGTTGAAGTAACTTCGCATGCAGCGAGCATTCATGACTTTGATAAATTCAATATTCCTTTTCGATGTATAGCTACAGATCTGCCTACTGCCAGTTCTGTTGTTTTGAGTAAAGGGAATCTAGCGAAATCAATACGTGCAAGTATGGCGGTTCCTGTGGTGTTTTCGCCTGTACGTATAGGTGATTATATTCTCATTGATGGTGGCTTGCTTAATAATATCCCGGTAGATGTTATAAAAGATATGGGA
>CAMZLY010000189.1 GCA_947311825.1 uncultured bacterium | reverse complement strand
GGCTTGCCCCGATGGAAATAAGATTATTCCAGTGCGTTAAGGATTTGCTTTGCTGCAGTTTCTGCGGCATTGCCTGTTCCAAGTTTTTTTGTTACTAGGTGTAATTCTTTTATCATTTGTTGTCGTTGTGTTGTGTTATTAATAAGTGGTGTGATGGCGTTTGCAATGGCTGTTGGGATTGCTTGTTGTTGTATTAGTTCCGGACATATTAGTTTGTCGGCAACGATATTTACCATGCCTATATGTTTTATTTTTATCAGCATTTTTCCCATGATATATGTAAGTGGTGCGACTTTGTATATAATGACCATAGGGCATGACATTAGTGTGGTTTCAATAGTTGCGGTTCCCGATGCGACCATGGCGGCACGTGCTTGCCGTAGTACTTGGCGGGTATTGCCAGTTACTATGTGATATTTTGTGGGACCGTTGCCGAGTCTTTTTGTTGTTTCTTTAATTATTTTGGTTTGTTGTTCTGATGGAGTAGCGATGATGAATTCTAGTTTTGGATTTTTGTCTGATAGGAGTTTGGCGGCTTTCCACATTGAGGGTAGTATTCGTTCTATTTCTGTGCGACGACTTCCGGGAAGGAGTGCTATGCCTGGTTTTTTTCCCCAAGGTAGTTCTGCTTGCGGTGTTGCGAGTAGTTTGGCTGCTTCATCGACAAGTGGATGCCCTGCAAAGCTTACATCTAGTCCTGTGCCGTCAAAGTGTTTGGCTTCGAATGGAAATATGGTGATAAGTTTATCTATAATTGTGGCCATTTTTGGAATACGCTCACGATGCCAAGCCCATACTTGCGGGCAGATGTAGTAGATTACTTTTATTCCCATGGCGTGAGCTTTAGCGGCAAAGCGAAGGTTGAACCCCGGGTAATCTATTAGTATTATTGCACCTGGTCTGCGGGTTTCTGCTAGGGTCTCCATTTCAGTAAATACTTTTTTAAAGAACTTTATATGCTTCAGTACTTCAACAATCCCCATAACTGCCATATCTTTTATGTCATAAAAGGTCTCAACGCCAACAGCACGCATGGCAGGACCACCAATGCCAAAGAATGTGGTGTTGGGGCGTTCTTTTTTTATAGCTTTGATAATATTTGCTGCGTGCATATCGCCGGAGATTTCGCCGGCAATTATCATAAATGTTGTGTTGTATTTGGTGGTCATGATGGGTTGTTTTTTATTTGCTGGCAAATTTCTACGGCAAGTTTTAGTGCTTCTGATGCGTGTTCACCGGAAACTATGGGATCAGATCTGTGTTGAACACAGTTAATAAATGATTTCAGTTCTGCATCTAGTGGTTCATCTTTTTCGATTGGAACTGGCTCCGGCTCGATGCCAATGGCGGTTTTGCGGCATAATGTGCCTGTTTGTGCTTGATAATCTAGGGATAGATATGAGTCTTCTTGAAAGACACGTATTTTTCTGGTGGCTTCGCGGCTGATACGGCTGGCTGTTACATTTGCAATGCCGCCATTTTTAAAGCCGAGTCGCACATTGGCTATGTCTTCGGTTTTGCTGAGTACGGAAACACCGGTGGCGTTAATGTTTTTGACCGGGCATTTCATGAGGTGTAGAATTATTTCTAGGTCGTGAATCATTAGGTCAAGAACAACGCTGACTTCTGTGCCGCGTGGTGCATTGCCTTCTCGTTGTGGAGGGTAGGGGGCAAGTCGTTTTGCTTCGATAAAACGCGGGTTGGTTAGGTTTTGTTCGAGGAAGGTCATAACCGGATTGAATCGTTCTACGTGACCTACTTGCAGGATTAGATTTCGTGCTTGAGCAAGCTTAACCATATTTTCTGCTTGTTTGGTGGTTGATGCGAGTGGTTTTTCCATCATCATGTGCAGATTATATTCTGCGAGTTGGGTGAAAACTTCAAAATGTTTGTCAGTTGGAACAACAACGCTTGCGGCTTCGATTTTTTTTGCTAGAGCTTCGATATCTGAAAATGGCTTTGTGTTGTATCGTTCTGCAATTTCTGCGGCACGTTCGGGGTTGATGTCGTACACACCTATTAAGTCTGCTGATTCAATTTCTGAGTAGATGCGGGCGTGCCATTGTCCGAGGCTACCTACGCCGAATACTCCGGTTTTAATTTTTTTGTTCATATTGTTGTTTTCTTTTTTATTTGTGTTATGTATCTTTTGTCCGGTTCGCTGGGGTAGCTTCCGGCTCGCTGGGACAGCTCGCCCTGCCTTCTATTGTTAAGCATAGATTCATTTTGTCTGCTTGTTTTATTAGTTCTTCTTTGTCTAGTAGAATTGCTCGTCCGGCTTCGAGTGCTAGTGCGGTTGCTTTTGCTTTTTTTATTACTTTTAAGGTGTGTAGACCGACTACAGGTATATCAAAACGCATATCATGATCTGGTTTGGCTACTTTTACGACTACACTTCCGGGACCGCCTAGTGTTCCGGCACGTAGGATAGTGTCGTCGGTTCCTTCAAATGCTTCTACTGCAAGAACTGTTCCTTCTTTTATTACGACGGTCTGACCTATGTCTAGTTTACTGGTGGTTTTTGCTATTTTTAGTCCTAGCTCAATATCGGCGGCTTCAGATTCTGTTGGTGCTCGTTTGGAAAGTAATCCTGCTGGCGGCATGTGTGATTCCATGAACATGGAGGCGTGCATTAGTTCGATGCCTATTTTTTGTAAGTCTTCGGCAATGGCTCCGAAAATTGTTTCGGCATTTCTGTCTTTGAGTTTTTTTAATAGTTCGATTAATTTTGCGTCTAAGCGAACTCTAAAGAGGTGGGTTGGGGTTATTTGTCCGGCCATGACGGCTGTTTTTACGCCTGACTGCTCTAGTTCTTTTAGCATCTGTCCATATTGACCTAGTGTAATCCAGTGTGTTTCGTCAACTAGCGGCTCTATGCCAGGACGTGTTTCTTTTTTAAAGGCGACGGCAACAATGTGCTTTACGCCTTGTTTGCGTGCTGATTCTGCTAGCATGAGCGGGTATGCGCCGCGTCCTGCAATTATTCCTATAGATTCTGGTGTAGTTGTCATTTGGGGGATAGTAGTGAAGTGATGCGTAAATTAAAAGTTAAAAATGATAGATCTTACATTCCACTGGGGCAAGCCCAGTGGGGATGATGGTGGGGAAGCTGGTGGCAGGCAATCCCAGTGGGGATGATGGTGGGGAAGCTGGTGGCAGGCAATCCCAGTGGGGATGATGGTG
>CAMZLY010000188.1 GCA_947311825.1 uncultured bacterium | reverse complement strand
GTTTATGTTAGTAAATGTAATTTTTTATAAATAAATTAGGCATAGGCTTTTTATTAGTGCGTTTAACAAGCGGACGGGTGAAAAGCAACGCCGTTAGGGTTACTAATGATACCTTAAGTATTATGATATCGGTTTAAAAATAGGATACAATTATGAAACAAACACTAATAATAAGTTTATTGATTTTTTCTTCTATCAGCTATATCATAGAAGCACAAGAAATTGATAAGATTCTTAAAGAATCTAAATCTGTCCAAATTAGTTTTGGAATAGGTGCTAAGTACGATATAAGTAAACCAAAAGATTTAGAAATTAAAAACCCAGGATTTGCATTTACTTTTGAAGTTGCAAAAGATTTTTGGAATACTGGAAAAAATTTTATTGGCATTGGAATAGTTGGACACGAAGATACTTATGGACCCGGTCCAGGGTTAACAAGAGATTTTAGTTTGATATTAGATGTTTTTTATAAAAGACACAGTCAGATATCCCCAAAAATTGCTTTTGAAGTTGATTTAGGAATTGGAGTATTTAGTAATGACATAGCAAGTTTTTTAAGTTATTTTGCCAATCTGCAGGTTAAATATTCACTAAAACATTATGAGATTTTTGTTAAAAATAATTTCAGAATGAGTTTCCCATATATATTCTCAGATGTACCGTGGATACTAACAGCAGGAATATCAATAACAATATAAGAGGTCAAAAATGAAAATCATTAAACAATTTAAATTCTCATTATTAATCATGTTGCTAAACTTTAGTTTACTATTAGGACACTCAGAAAGGGTGCATCAGTATTTAGTTTTAGAGGGCTATAATTTGCTAAAATTCCAAATTGGTGTGGATGTCCCAGAAATGTTAGAATATCTCGGCTCAACTGAAACGAATGGATATACTTCTTGGTATAATAGAGGAGATGAATTTACGTCAGGAAAAATTGCCGCTGGAGCCTATAGAGAGGATGTTAATGACGTAGTTTGGGGGTATGGTGAAGCAGGAACAGAAGAATGGTTTGCTTCTCTTACACATTTTTGGAATGCTGACTTTGGGGATGAATACCCTAGCAATTTTGCTTCTTATTATACACCTGGTGTTCCATTTTCAGATATACCAAATGCATATCAAAAAATAAGAAAGTATGCAGATGGTAATTGGAATGTCCCTGGGGGTGGATTAGATAAATATATGTATAAATATAATGGTAGAAATGTTTGTCTTTATAATCTGCAAAGTAGTACCATCACATACTTTTATTATGATGATCTAATAGAATTTTATAAAACTGGTGTAGTAAAAGTAGCTCTTGCAAATGCAAATTATATTCTTTCTGATGATGATGGTCATGACGTTATGGTTCAACCAACAAATGGTTATTTAACTCTTCAATTAAATGAAGGTCCAAAAAATAAAGTAGTTTGGGAAGTTCTAGGTAGAATGGCTCATTTACTTGGTGATATGTCTGTTCCAGCTCATGTGAAAGTTGACGAACATCGTGATACGAGTGATGAAACATATGAAGGACAATATATGCATATTGACTATGTTGCGTCCCCTTATAGTAATGCAAATGTAAATTATTGGGATGCTCAAAAAGTATGGAATGACTTTGGTAGTATTATGGACCCTTATGTATCTAATGATGATCCAATTCATCATTTAATGTACACGTTAAATCAATATGCGGATCATTTTGCTAGCTTTCACTACGACGGGGATGATGTAAAAGTAAGTGATAATTCTGAATTAAACCAGTATTACCCTACTGGGATAGCTCCCTCTTCTAGTGGTACCTATACTAATCCTTATTCTCCATTTACAAAAGTTATTTTACACGAAAATATCCGTGATGCAACTTTTCCACATGCAATTAGAGCAACTGCTGGTTTATTTTATTGGTTTGCAAATGAAGCAGGTATTATTCCTGAAGAGTTTACTATCCAAGTAAATCATGATTGTACTGAATTTGATCAACTATACGAGAATGTTCAGACTCATACAGTCTATGAAGGAATTGAGTTTACAATAACAGCCCCAAGTTCAATAGGAGGACACCCTTTTGTTGGTTGGGAAGAAACAAGCTCAACGGATAATCCACTAACAACAACCATTTGGGAAGAACACAATTTTACAGCACAATATAAAGCCGTTGCACGTTCCAACAACGCCAATGCTTACCAGAATAATAACCAACGCAAAATATTACGCACGGAAAATGGCACAATGTTTAGGGTTTACGAAAGCCTAAATAAAATATGGCTAGAAAAAAGTACAAACGACGGTAGCACTTGGGTATTGGCAAATAATGGGCAACCGATAAGCTATGACACCGGCGGAGGAACACCTGCAAGTAGTCCTTCAATAGGTATAGCACCCCATAATGATGTTCCCAATCACTTTGTTATGGCGGTTTGCTACTTATTGTCCACTCCAAGTCAAGATGCTTTGTGGGTAGTTCGTATTGATGCAAATGGGAATATCTTAACAGATTATACAGGAGGAAAATATGAGAGACAAATAACTTCATGCTCAGAATTGGGGGAACCGGTAATTGCCGTAAACTACCTTGGGGAAATTAATATAGTATTCAAACGAAAAAATGATATACTGAGGTCTATTTTGCTTAATGCAGGTTTGATGACACTAAAAGATCTTGAAGCAATACCAAATTCTGATAATAGCTCATCGCACCCAACAATAAGTTCGGACGTGCTATATTTCCATCTTGCATGGCAGCAGAACGTAATGGGGGGCTCCAATATTAGATATACACGTATGAAATATGAAAATAGTCAATTTTATTACTCGCATCAATCGGTTCCATCAAATAGCCCAGATTATGATGAGAACCTAACTCCAAGTATTACTTGTTATAATGAAAGACCAACAGTTTCTTGGGTAAACATAGATGAAGATTGGGTAGTTAAACGAGTTTATGTGCGGAGAAAAAACAGCAATGGAACTTGGGGAACGACTACCTCCTTAACAAATTATTCACGGGGTACAGATATAAGTGTCAGTGTTGCTAGTTTGTCTGACGATGTGTCGGAAAATGAATATATACTTGGGTATGCACCTGAT
>CAMZLY010000187.1 GCA_947311825.1 uncultured bacterium | reverse complement strand
TCTGTGAAATTGCGAAAAAGCGGAATATGCCGCATAAAATCAAAAAGTGTTCGCAGATAGTTTTGCAAGTGCCTCTCTTATCTATAATTTTTTGTATAAGCATTTTTCTCACGATTATTCCAAACGTCATCAAGAAAACCATCTAGCCCGGTAAATGATTCTGGTATCGTTTTTTTATTCTGATATTCAAAAAGATTAATCACTTTTTTTACCTGTAATTTCAACTGACCAAGAGTTATCTTTTATCTCTAATTTTGCATTGATTAAAATACTATTCACTTCTTTTTCATCATTCATATAATATTCCATAAGTAGCGGGATAACTTTTTTATTCATGATATTAACGATGTCACTATTTTCTCCCATAAAGTATGAATGACCAATCTGAAAATCATATCCTTTAGAGGTGCTTGCAGAAATGCTCTAATTAATATTTGTAATTATATCCCCGAACTCCTTATAGTCTTCTACAATCCAGGTCGGCTCAACCGGCGAACCAGCAACATCTTCACGCTTAGACATACCGGATAAAATCAATACGGTACGGATACCGGCAGCGGCTCCTGCCGGGATATCAGTCAGCAAATTATCCCCCACGGCAATTACCTCCGAGCGATTAACCCCCATACGCTCAATGGCAATATCAAAAATAATCCGTTCCGGCTTACCCACCGTAATAGGCTTAACCCCAGAACCAACTTCAACCGCCGCCACAATAGCACCCGTTCCCGGCAAAATATCATTATACATCTTCAATGCATGATCAGGATTAGTAGAAATAAACTTAGCACCTTTATAAATCAGCCCAACCGCCGTTTTTAGTTTGTCATAATTAAACTCACGATCAAAACTTACAATCACATAATTCGGATTTTTATCATCATAAGTAAATCCGTTTCTATTGAGCGTATCAAACAGATTCTTTTCCCCAATAGCATAATAGCTACTCGGCTTCAAATATAATGCTGCCGCATCAGAGGTACTAATAATATCATCATTTTCACATTCAATACCATACCCCCTAAGATGTTCACATACCACTTCCGCACTACGGTTAGAACGATTAGTAACAAACAGAGATCTAATCCCATTCTGCTTTAACTTACGCACAAACTCACCGGCACCCGGCACCTCGTGTTCACCAAGATAAACCGTACCGTCCAAATCAAATAATATTCCTTTTATTGCCATTTCTTATTCCCTTTTCAGACTACCTCTAAAACATCACCCTCGCCCAATTGATTCCAGTCGAACCAGCCGGATTCCATTTCTATAACCGATGCCGCATGTTTGCCACCCATCACCATTTTATTCGGTGCAACATTACGAACTATTCTTACAACTTTTAAATTCTTATCAAGAAAGATAAGATCCAGCTCAAACCGCATAAAAAAGGTATGAATAGAATTGCATGGTTTGATATAAAGAGCATGGTCTTTTTCTAACCCAGTACGCCCGAGTAGACCACGCATTCTCGAAAAAAGACTGAATGCAGGCTCAATATGCTCTATTAAGATATTCTCACCTTTTTTTAATTTCAAGCTACTCATTTGAGTAGAACACCAACCACAACCCCGATACCGACAAAGCAAAGATATATGATAGAATTAATTGCCTTAACCGTACCAAATATCAAATTAACACTTCCTTTGTCAGTATTCATTATCAAAACAATCACTACCACAAACATAAGAACCAACGCCCATAAAACTTTTTTTGTCATTTCATTATCCTTTTTTAAGTACTTTTATCCTGTATATCCTCTACATTCATGTTGAAATTTCGTTTAACTATCCATTTCCACATCTAGTATTTTGGCTATAGCCTTCATTATATCTTTAGGCTCCGGCATACGCCCACTGCCGCAATATCCACAGGCGAGATCACCCTCACCAGCTTCCATTACTTCAATTCCTCGTTGCCGGACAGTTTCCACATTAGCCTGCGTGGCGGCATTGCTCCACATCCTGTCGTTCATTGCCGGAGCAATCAAAACCGGAACTTTTGTTGCCAATACAGTGGCACTCAACAAATCATCAGCCAGTCCGTGTGCAGTTTTTGCCAACACATTAGCCGTGCAGGGAGCAATAACAATAATATCCGCTTTATCTGCCATGTTTATGTGAACAGGATTCCACACCATGGAATCGTCAAACATTTCAACAGCAACATCGTTTTGTGATAACGTCTTAAAAGTTAAAGGTGCAACAAACTTAGTTGCCGACTTAGTCATAACAACAGAAACCTCGTTGCCGGATGTTTTTATCAGTCGAACTAATTCAGCAGCTTTATATGCGGCAATCGAACCGGTAACACCAAGTACAATATGTTTACTCATCAACTTCGCTCTCCTTTTCAATAATATTGTTCAGTCGTTGGAAAGCAACATCAAGATCATCATTTATAATCTGATATTCATATTCATCAGCATGCAGCATTTCATCTTCCGCATTAGCCATTCGTTCATCAATAACTTCTTGCGTATCTTCAGCACGTCCCACCAAACGAGATCTAAGCTCTTCTAATGAAGGTGGTGCAACAAATATATCAAGATAACCCTGCCTGATAGGATCATCTTCTAATAATAATGGCAGTTTTTCCCGGATCTGTCCCGCACCCTGCACATCAATATCCAACAGAACATGTTTTCCCGCATTAAGTGCTTGCCGTATAGTTGACGCAAGAGTTCCATAATAATTTCCATGTACAACTGCGAACTCAAGAAACTGTTTTTCTTTAATATACCCCTTAAACTGCTCTTCCGTCATAAAATTGTAATCAACTCCATCCTGTTCTTCACCTCGTGGTTTACGAGTTGTGCAAGAAACTGAATATACAATTGAATCATTGTGTCTAAGCAAACGGTCGCATAATGTTGTCTTACCCGCCCCCGATGGTGCAGAAAGTACAATTAACAACGGGATATAGTTAAAATCACCTTTTTCGAATAACGCCTTTTCCTCAAACGACAAATACTGTTCACTCATATCTTATAGAACCTATTTTTAAATTGATTATGCGACTCATAACGAGATGCTTGAAAAACTATTAATCATCATTATTACGCCAATCAGCACTAGATTACAATCACCTTTTTAAATTATGAAACAAAAAACCGCAAATAGTCTCAACAAGTTGTGCAGCATCTTTTTCTTTTGTATCAAGCCAGTTTATTACGGTTCCTTTGCGTTCCATTTTTCTGAACCATTTTTCCTGACGGCGTGCAAATTGATATATTGCTTCTCTAAGTTTTTGATACATGTCGTTATAGTTTAATTGTCCAATTATATATTGTGTTACTAATCTATATTCTAGTCCATAAAATTCTAATTGTTGCGGCGTTACCCCCTGCTCTAATAGCGACTCAATCTCCTCTACCATTCCGTTGTTAAGCCGCTCTTTTAGGCGAACATTAATTCTCTCTTTTAATATTGTCCGATCTAGTTTAAGCCCGAATATCTGCGTATTAAACTTTGGGAAACGATCCTTTGCCGGGATTTCATCACCAGCATGAACGGCAATCTCTATAGCCCGAATCAATCGCTCTCTATCAATGGTGTCAGTACTATTATGTAACGGCTTTAGTGCAGCAAGCATTCCTGATAATTCATCATCACTTTTATCAGCTAATCCAGCACGAAGAGTATCATCTCGTTCAACTCGAACTAGGTTATAACCATTAATAACGGCATCAATATACATTCCTGTACCACCGCATAATATAGGAACATTCCCTGAATCTTTGATCTTGCTATAAGAGTTAAGAAATGCCTGCTGATACTCAAACAGATTAAATTCTGTACCTGGCTCAACAATATCTATTAGATGATACGGAATTTCCTGACCATCAATCGTGTATTCAGCAAGATCTTTACCCGTTCCTATGTCCATTCGGCGATAAACCTGCCGAGAATCTGCACTGATAACCTCACCACCAATTCGTTTTGCAAGCATAATTGCAACTTTTGTCTTACCAATTGCTGTAGGGCCAAGAATAGATATAATATCATATTTCATAATTTAAAAGTTTTTTGGATTCCTTGCGCTCTTTTGTAACTATATCTTTTTCGATGTAAACGGCTACCATTGCGTGGAACCGACTTCGGGACTGTTACCTCTCGGAGATAGGTAACTACTCTCTTTTAAGGCATTAAATATCTGACTGCCAACCGGTGGACAGCCAGGAACAAAAACACCAAATTCTTTATGCTGAACAGTACACTGTCCAATACATAACGTACCTTCAGGGAGGGACTCATGACCTTTACCAATCGCAACTTTCAACCGCTCACCTTCAGGAATATAATCGGGAAGTAAGTTACCATACTTTTGTAGAAATAGTAGCAGAGTAGATTGGCAAGCACTGCATGAGTTTTTGTCAAATACTTCTACATTATCAAATTCAAATGTAAGATTTTTTGGAGCCGCCGCAAACTCAGATGAAAAATCCATCCAATTCTCAGGAAAAACTTTTATCTGCTCCAAATCAATAACCCCACAACCATTCTCTGAACCTGTCAATAAGTGTGGAACATTATGTGCATCAAGCCCCATCAGCCGACACGCTACTGCATCAGTAGCAAATCCATCACCACCAGCCAGTACAACATTCAATTCTTTTGGTGTTCCCGCTCCAGGCCCAAGCCCTTCCATACATATAGAACCATCAATAATTGAAAAATCAGGACGCAAAACAACCGCCATATCGCCAATTGCAATATCAAGTGATTTGAATGACGTTCCCTCCAGCTGCGGCAACATGTGTAAATCAACTTTACTGCGTCTCCATAAACACCCTTTCATATTCTTTATTGAAAGCGTAACGTCGGTATGCATATGAATTTTCATAACAGGAATAGATACAACAAAATCAAAATCGAAAATATCAGCACATATTTTAAGTGATTGTATAGCCCGTCCGCCTGGAATATCTGTTATAACCGGTTTTTGTCGATCAAGATCTATTAGCCGACACCCCCGTTCTTCTGCGATAGCCGTAATCCCCGCTAATTTAAAAGACTCCATTGTTTTGACACCACTAATGGGGCTTTCCCCAATAGCCACAATAGCACCAGCATCTCTAAAAACATCAATAGCCGCAGCAACCACCTCTGGATTAGTATTAGTGCCTGTACCAATTTTTGCCATACGACCGACATTAGGTTTAAGTAAAACTTTTTTACCTAACACCGGCGACAGATCAAACTTTTTCAAGACAGCAATTGTATTGGCGTAAGCGTCAGCCCCATGTGTAACATAAACTTCTGGGTGTTCCCTGTTTGGGTTAAGTAGATTATTCATAAATTTTTATCACCATAGACAATTAATGTTACATTTTGAGCAAGTCTCATTAACAGTAATATAAGTTAGTTTCTCTGCATAGCATTGAGATATTATAATACGACCAAACTGATCTTTATGATGCCAAGGGAAAGTTATTATTACACCTCGTGCAGATTCAGTTTAGTAGTGCATCAAAATCATCCACAATGTATTCACAAGATAATTTATTATATGTCCCCTTCTTTCACGTTCACTTTATAAAACCCGGATTCAATATTATTTGTATACGTCATAATGCTATCGTTGCCCGGCTGATTACTTACTGCCGGAATAATTTGCCAACTGTTCTCCATTAAATTTGTTGCATTAAATAGCGTATAAAAACGATTAGTAATACTATTCCAAGATACAATATTGTTACTGAAAGAACCAACAGTGACTTCAGAACTTATCTTGAAGATGCTGTTATCATCGTTAGCATCTGTACCGGCAATATCTTCATATCCATTATTCATGCCGTCGCCATCATAATCGCTTACTTTATCTAAAACTAAAATCGTCTCGGCAACAAAACTGCTTATCAAACCTGCATTATCTATCGCCCAAATATACACAGTATTTGTCTGATTAGGAACAGTATTACTTACAATAGACGATGGTTGAATAATCCAATTATCATTGGTTGTTGGAGTGTTGTTGATCGTTGCAATATAGTAGCTGGCAATACCAGACAAATTATCGGCAAAACCACTCCAAGAACAGTTTATATTTGTGCCGATAATATAATTACCAAATAGGCTGGTTACAAACTGCACGGTAACGGATTGTGCTGACGGTGGAATAGAATCAACCATAAATGGCCCTTGCAAGATTGCACTACTTCTGTTTCCGAACACATCAATGGTTGCAACAGTCACCCATAAATTTGTGCCATCATATTGTGTGCTATCCACTGCGGATAGAGTGGATGTAAAATTCGTTGCCGGAGGTTTTGTGTTATAAACATTTGTAACAGAAAATAGATACCCGGTAACACCAATGCCGTTACCGTCGTTCGCTGCCGCCCAATTAAAGTTAAAAGTTTTGTTAGTTGACCAGTTACCGATATTGTGAGATGTAACTGTTAATGTTGCCGGTGTTGATGGTACTTCATTGTCCACCATAAACGGCTGACTTGTTACTGCATAGCTCCAATATTTTCCATCCCAAGCACGACAAGAAATAAGAACATTCGTTGCCAGCAATATTGAATCAACGTCATTGGTTGTTACCCATAATGCCGTAACAGTATTTGTGCTACCATCGACAAAGTTTGTGGTGGTGACAATTCCCCGTATTTGCGGTGGCGCATTATTACTAATTGCGATGGTTCCCGTTTCGCCAAAAGCATTCTCCACAATTACATTGGTAAAGGTCTGCCCGTTATTAAGTGAGTATAATATTTCTAATGAACATATATCATAATCCAAATCAAAAACTTTATTGCTGATGGTTACTACACCTTCTCCGTTACGTGATGATTGCTCGGCAAAGGATACTTCTACTTGTGGTATTGATTCTATATATAATGAAACAGGAATGAATGATTCCGGTATAAGCGGATCATTAGCATGAAGAATCAACATTATTGCATCGCTATATCTCGGTGGTAAATTTGTGTTATTTACCGTAAGGTTGATTGTTGAAGGTGAACCCGTTGCCGGAATATTACCCTGCATTGTATTCAATGTAAGCCAATCATTAGTTATGCTCAATGGCGTTATTTGCACATCATCAATATACCATCCTTCTTCGGTAACAAATAAATCAGCCCCAAACCTAAAACGAATTAAAGACTCTTTACCGGCATAAGCAGAAAGATCAACTACAACACGCTCCCAACCGCCGGTACCGCCAAAACATGGTGTGTCAGGTGCAAAAGGAGAATCCGGATTATTAACAATCAATTTAGGATAACCGCCTTCAGGGATAAGAGTTTGATATGTTGTACCATTATCGGTGGAAATTTCTATTACTCCACCATCCCATACATAAGGTGCAACATCCTGTTCAGCCAGTATCCACTGCATAAAAGTAAGTTGCGAATTATCAGCTAGTAAAATCTTGGGCGTAATCAAGGATGCATCTGTTCCATTATTATACATCTTCTTGGTGACATCCCCACAATACCAAGAATTTGAACTGGAATAATAACGATTGGTTGATATATGCCAATTATCTTGCAAGCCATTATGTGTCCATTCATTTGTGCCATTTTCCATATTTTCCCATAAACCGACGGGCTCCATTGTGATGGTGAAATCAAGATTTGTATTGCCGTTATTTCCTATTGAAAATGTTCCATTGGTAATATTGTTTTTTAGCATGAAGAAGTTAAATGGGGCAGGCTGTGATATATCAATTACCGGATATGCCACAAATATATTATGCGGGCCATCTTCAGCATAATAACCTGCGGTATCAGTTGCCTGAATAATATATTCAAAACTATCTCCAAATATTCCCGGCACCGGTATATTCGCTTCATAATTATTAGATGTGCCGTTAAGCACCATGGAAACCTGTCGCCAGCTAAGTCCATTACGTCGCCATTTCAAAAGGACATCGGCAACAGCATTATTATCTGTAACTTCTGCCATAACTTGCCATGGTGCAGGATTAGAGATAATTGCCGGCAAAGGAGTATGTACAATTTTCGGAGCAGTAGGAGTTGATAATGAGTCGTGTGGGTTAGATTTATCTTCTAACTCTTCTATATTTAAATAGCCATCATTATCAGGGTCATCATTAGCACCATAAATTAATGAACCGAAATAGTATCTCTCCCACCAGTCCGGCAGGCTGTCATTATCAGAATCTTCATTTGAAGGCAAATAAATAGCTGTTGCAACTCGGGAGGTTTCCATAAATATTCCGGCAACGGGATTAACGGCAACATTGGTTGCATCCGGTCGCCTTTCGCCATCAAGTTGCCACTCTGCAAAATGATACGATATACTATTATGCACAACCTCAACCTGAGCAGTTATAGTTACAGCCGAAGATGCTTCGTCCCACCAGTTAGTGGTATTAACAATATCGGGTACAGATGAAGTTTGTGTCAAACTATATTGAGATGTCCATTTCCAAAATATTGCAGAATTATGTTTAATCAAAAACGAAACATTATTGGATAAACCTGATGCCGGAACATCATTGGCACCAAGCCAGCCGCCTGAAGCAAACCTATGCCCGGCACCTTCTTGTGTGAACTCAGAAGCGGAAGCATTCACAACAATACCAGACGGAAATATAGTTCTACCATAGTAAGGACTAACTGTCCCTAGTTCGTTGGGCGAGCCCCATACATCCAAGCTAACCAGCGGTGCAACAATAAAACTATGTACCGTTGCCGGAGCATTTTGTGGATCTGTTGCAGTTAAAGAATTAGTTGTTTCGGCATAGATGTAATAAGAAATTTTTGTGTTTAATGGTTGTGCCGGAATTGATGCCGTAAACAAGTCGTTACTAATATTATTCATCAGATTGCTTGCGGTTACCGAAATAAAATTATTTGTACTCCAAAACATCCATACACCATTTACTTTTAAAGGATCAATTGAAGTTATTGTTGCATCAATCACATAAGGATCAACAAGGTTTGTTGTGTTAATTAACGGCGTGTGTTGAATTTCCGGCATGGAAGCTGCACCACCAATAATTAGTGCATAATATTGCAATCCTCCATCTAACACTCCTTTATGAGAAACAGAGATTGTATAATCACCAGCGATTGGTGATGGAATAATAATCTGCTCCATATTATCCAAAATATTATCACCAGGCACCGCTAATGCTGCCGGATTAGTAACGCTTAACGTGAACGGAAAATTTGTTATGCCGGCAGGATCAATGATTCTTAAATCGAGATCATTAACCAATACAGGTGTTCGATTATCCAACCCATGCTTTTCTATACCAGCAGGATCAGTCCAGCATATAGTAACTTTTATCGGCTCACTATCATTCCTCACAATAGAAATATTTCTTACAGCATTATTCGTATCAAGAAATGGCTCATACATAATATCCGATAATGGATATTTATGATGAAGGCGTATATACTCAGCAGCAGCTTGAGTATTCATGAGCCCCCAACCAAATTTATAGTCAGGACCGGCAGAACCAAGATCATCAGCGGTATGGATAATAAGCCCTTTTAGTAATTCACTGCTAATAGGCTCATCAAACAACTTCTTGTAATACTCAACCAGTAATGCCGCAGAACCAGCCGCATTAGGTGACGCCATACTCGTTCCCTGCAACGTGCGATAATCATCATCCGCTCCCGAATCGGTAGAAGTAACAGCTGCACCATTAGCCACAATATCCGGTTTTATACGCCCATCATCAGCAGGCCCCCAACCGCTATACGATGTCATCGTCGCTTGTGAAAGAGCTCTATTTGTACCTATAACAGCATCGTCAACCGAGCCAATCGTAAGTATGTTCTTTGCGTTGGCAACATCAGGAATAGTATCATATCCTCCTTTTGAATAGTCAGATAGTGGATCCGTTGCCGGATCATACGCCTTACTTTTCCATGTGCCTTGATCATAATATTGAAACGTAGTTCCTGCAGATGGTGCACTATCAGAGCGGTCGTTACCGGCTGATTTAACAGGCAGAAAATATGGCGCATCATAACAAAGTGCATCCCAACTCGCAGCACTATAGCTATAATTCCCAAAAGTATCAGATTCTCTTCCGAGCCCCCAAGTTCCGTACCATGCTACAGGTGATACAGAATTATGCCATCCGGCAATAATCCCGTAAGAATGATTAGAAAGTTGTAATTGATTTGTTTCCGACGGTGCTGCCATTGCACGAGAAGTCATTTCCGCAAGATCATAAATCCAATTACGTGACTCAACCCTACCGAACGGAGCCATGCCTTTGGCGTAAGAGTAAACTCCACTGGCAATCAGAGTTCCGCATACATGTGTAGAATGATAATTCATAGCCACATTATCTATTACCGATACTCGATTAGTTCTAAACTCCTGATGTGTCGCCCGAACGGAACCGGCATCCCAAAGCCCAATAACAATATTGCTTCCCATAACACCATACAGAGGATTGTCTCGTACCAGATCAGCCGCAGTAGAAATCCCGGCATTAATATTTTCAACATGATAAACAAGCGGCTTTCCATTTCTGATCGCCATCAACTGCCCCTGTCCAATATCTCCTGATTCATCAATTGGCGACCACCCGTTTCGCTTAGCTTTGGCAGTAGCCTCCGCCATTGCAATTTTAGATTCAACCGTTTTTAAACGAACCTGTGCCGCACGATATTCAGGATCCGCCAGTTGTCCAACAGGACGCTTTGCCGAAACACGATAAGTCACTTCGTTGCCGGATGTTTTTTGTGTCGTTGCCGCAAAACCTTCGGCAGAGGATTGTGCACTTAAGCCGTTGCCGGATGTTTGCCGGCTCGTTGCCGAATGTTTATCCATCGCAACAGCGGTTACAGCCGGAATATCTTCTTGAATAACATCTGATAATAATTGCGAATTAGAGCGTCTATCATGCCAAACATATAACAAACTACCGGCAATGAATATTGCCAAGAATAAAATAATAAATTTTCTCATAATATTTTCCTAGTAAAAAAGTAGGTTACAGTATATCACCTTTTAGTAAGAAAAGGCAACCTAAGCTTTACCATTTCGTGTAACCTCTCAATAAATTATGGATTTAGAATTTATGCCACCACTGGGGCAAGCCCAGTAGTGACGTTACCACCTCACCCATGTACATTTCATCAATACTGATTTTTACTTATTGCAGCTATTCGCACAATATGCGACACTATTACATCATTATGAATAAAAAGCTCACCATTTTAATCGTAGTAATACTCCTTAAAAGGTATCTAAAAAAACGTTAAAGGAAATTATGAAAAAAACATTTAAACTAACTCACCCAAAGATAAAAGTACCACGGCTTGTAGAAGGCGTAAAACATGAGATCCGTAAATATATTAAACGAGAACGTAAAAGAGAACTACCTAAAGGTGCAGATTTCTGGGATTTTGACTGTAAATATGGCGATACAGAAGCAGAAGCAAAAACTGTTCACATGGCTGAACTAGATAAATATATTGATGATGCAGAAAAGCGAGAGTTAGAATCATTTTATATAGAGATTCTACGCAAAAAAGCTAAAAGAACAAAAAAGCCCAAATCTTACGGGACAAAAAAGACTATTTTTGATTAGGATTATCGACAATATTCGGCGGCAGACTTAAAATGCCAAAAACAGCCATCTCCCGCCGAAATATAACTTATTTAAATATAGATACTTAGCAAAAAAGTGTTGCAAATGAATCAGGTTTTTTATATCTTTATCACTTCTCCTGCCGAACAGGGCTGTTTGCCCCCGTGTTTAAAGGACACAAACGGGGGTAAGTCGGAAAAGGGGAAGAAGCCGAAAGGCGATTAAGACAACCGAGGGTTTTTAACCCTCACTACTAACTCACTGATTTGTCGGAAAAGGGGAAGAAGCCGAAAGGCGATTAAGACCCTTACAAGGTAGATTTTCAATTTCCTTACCTTGTGTTTTACGTCGGAAAAGGGGAAGAAGCCGCAAGGCGATTAAGACATTGAAGTGCAAGAGTCCGGTTATTACCGTCTTGGACCTCGGTCGGAAAAGGGGAAGAAGCCGAAAGGCGATTAAGACTTGCTTCTGGGTTGTCCGACTGTATTAACTGGAC
>CAMZLY010000186.1 GCA_947311825.1 uncultured bacterium | reverse complement strand
TTGTTTTTTGTGTTATGCATGGAGTTATAGTTGTTTTAATTTGTGGAAAAGTCAAGGATGGAAAAAAGGTTTAAAAAGGGTTCTAACTGAGTTCTAAAAAGGTTCTACGGGGGTTCTGAATGGTTCCTGGAGAGTTGTGTGCCACGGTGGAGCATTGTTTGAAAATTAATACTAGCCTTCGGTAATGTCCTCGCCCGCCATGTGTTCCTCAAAGCGGCACAAATGGCGGGCGGGGAGTAGGGCGTAGTGATATGTACTTTGTAGCAGTCAATCATCGTTCCACTGGGGCAAGCCCAGTGGTGACGTTATATAAGTGTTATTTTTAGAAGTTACGTTTTGTTTTAGGAAAAAGAATGAAGTGTGAAAGAATAAGAGAATATGAGTTTGCCGTTATTGGTGCTGAATGGCGTAAATTATTTGAGAAAGCCGATATGATTAGTCCGATGTTGACTTGGGAATGGTGTTTTTCCTGGTGGGAGTCGTATAAGAAGTTATTGGCACCTTGTGAATTATATGTGTTGGCTGTGCGTGATGATAATGATGAGCTTTTAGGCGTTGCCCCGTTTTATATCCTGACAGCAAAAAAATATGGGCTACGGGTTAGATCTATTATGTTTCTGGGAACAGGGGAGCCGGAGGAGCATGAAACCTGTTCTGAATTATTGGATATTATTTCTGTTGATGATAAGCGAGCTGTTGTTGCAGATATGGTTGCTGAATATTTACAAAATGATAATGATTGGGATGAGCTGATTTGTAGGGATATTGCTGATGTTGATGATTCTGTTATGGGCATGGTTTATCGTAGGTTCTTAAATAATAAAAAGATTGATGCTGTTATTCGGTCGGTGGGGAGATGTCCGGTTATTAAGTTGCCAAATAGTTGGGATGAGTATTTTGATGGACTAGGTAAACGAACAAAGAAATTGGTGAGATATGAGCGTAGACGTATTAAAAAGAAGGTGGAGTCTGAGTTTGCTGTTGTTGATAATGTGAATGAGATAGGTGACGTGTTGGAGGAGTTTAAGACATTGCATCAGCAACGGTGGGTAAGAGAGGGTAAAGGTGGCTGTTTTGCGAGTGATGAGTTTACTTGTTTTCTGGATAGAGTTGTTGGGTTGTGTTCTGAACAGGGGAAAGTGCAGTTTTCAACATTAGTACTGGATGGAGATATGGCTGCATCTTTTTTGTTGTTTAGAGTTGGGTATGGATTGTTTTTTTATAATAGTGCGGTTGATATTGAGCGGTATGGTAAGTTGAGTCCGGGAACAGTTGGTTTATCGTATGTTATTGAAGATGCGATTAAGAATGGATTTAAGGAATTTCATTTTTTTAAGGGGCGTGCTGGTTCGTATAAGGATCGCTGGACTAGTGATGTGGTTAAGGTTAGTGATGTTTGTATTGCACGAAAGAATTTTAGTTGGAGTGTGAGACGTTTTGTAGGCATATTTACTCAAGTGGTTACCGCTCGACGGTGAGGGATAGCCACGAATGCACTAATGGACGTGAATGTTGCTCGGTACTCGACGGTGGGGAATTAACATTGATAAAGGGGATTAAGGGGATGTATTGGACATTCTGAATTCTAAATACTAACTACTGAATACTATTTTTATGACTAAAACTGATATAATTTGTGAAGGGCTTCGTTATTCCGGCTTGTTGACCGGTAAAGCGGTAGCTTTGTATTTTGGCGTGTCTTTAAAATTAAGGGTTTTGGCTTATCATCGTGTTCTGAATCCGGTGCCGAATGATTTTCTGTATGATCGGGATGTTGTTAGTTGTAGTGCTAAAGAGTTTAGGCGTGAGATGGAGTTTGTTGCTAGGAATTTTGATGTGGTTACTTTTAATGATATTAATAAAAATGGTGCTGATTATTATAGAAGACCGTTAGTTGTTACTTTTGATGATGGCTATAAGGATAATTTTGATGTTGTTTTACCAATATTGAAAGATGTAGGTGTTTCAGCTGTATTTTTTGTTACGACAGATTATATTGACGGAAAATCTATTCCGTGGTGGGATGAGGTCATGTATTGTGGCAGTAAAGCGATGGGCGGAAAATATTTCGAGGGCAGAAAATATTCCGAGGGCGGAAAATATTCCGCCCGTACGGTGGAAGAATTATTGGCTTATTGCAAGAGTATATCAGATGATGAGCGGATTGCTTTGTTGAATGAAATGCGGATGGATAGTGATTTAGTTGATAATGATTTAATGATGAGTTGGGATGATGTGAGGGGGCTGGTTGCGGCTGGGATGGAAATTGGAAGTCATACGGTATCACATCCTATATTGGGGAATGTTGAAGATGGAAATAAATTGCTATTTGAGATTTTTGAGTCGAAGAAAAGGATAGAGCGGGAAATTGAGATGGATGTTATTTCTTTTTCTTATCCGGTTGGACGTATGAGTTCGGCGAATGATGATATTGTGGATGTGGTTAAGGATGCTGGATATAAGTTTGCCGTTGTATATGAGCACGGGGTTAATGAGAAGGTGGGGTTTGAGCCTTGGAGGATGAGAAGGATTAAGGCTGAGGTTGGGGAAGATTTTGGGCGGTTTAGAGCGAAGGTTTTATTTCCTGGGTTGGTGAAATACTAGGTTAAAGCAAGACTATTTAAGGGCAGGACTATTTTTCGCTCTATGGAAAAGGATTTGACAGAACCATTTAATGACAGAATCATGGAATGATAGGACTATTTTTCTGATTTCCTATTTCCTATTTCTGATTTTAATTGGTATGGCTATTTAAAAAATGATATTTAACTCAATTGATTTTGCAATATTTTTGCCGATAGTTTTTATCCTATATTGGTTCTTCGCCAATAAGAATTTACGGACGCAAAATTTGCTTATTGTTGTAGCAAGTTATATTTTCTACGGCTGGTGGGATTGGAGATTTTTATTTTTGATTTTATTTAGCAGTGTAGTAGATTATTTGGTTGGTGTGGGGCTCGCAAAATACGAGAAACAGAATATACGAAAGCTATTATTAGTAATTAGCATTGTTGTTAATCTAGGTTTCTTGGGTTTTTTTAAGTATTACAATTTCTTTCTTGATAATTTTGTCGCCGCATTTTCTTTTTTGGGGATAGGTTTAAGAGCTCGCAGTTTGAGCATTGTATTACCTGTTGGTATTAGTTTTTATACGTTTCAGACTTTAAGTTATTCAATAGATGTTTATAGGAAAAGGCTTGAACCGACTAGGGATTTTATAGCCTTTTGTTCTTTTGTTAGTTTTTTTCCGCAACTAGTCGCAGGGCCGATTGAGAGGGCTACGCACCTACTTCCACAGTTTCATACTAGACGGACATTTAGTTACGCTAAAGCTGTTGATGGTTTGAGGCAGATACTGTGGGGGCTCCTTAAGAAAATAGTAATTGCAGATAATTGTGCAAAGTATGTGAATATAGCTTTTAATAATGTAGAAGATTGCTCTGGTAGTACGTTGGTTTTTGGTGCGTTATTCTTTGCCATACAGATTTATTGTGATTTTTCCGGGTATTCTGATATTGCTATTGGAACGTCTCGTCTTTTTGGGTTTGATTTGATGAGAAATTTTGCATTTCCATATTTTTCACGGGATATTGCTGAGTTTTGGAGGAGGTGGCATATTTCTTTATCTACATGGTTTAGAGATTATCTTTATATTCCATTGGGTGGTAGTAGAGGTAGTTCATTTGCAAAAGTAAGAAATGTGTTTATAATTTTTATAATTAGTGGTTTATGGCATGGTGCTAATTGGACTTTTGTTATATGGGGAGCGTTAAATGCTCTCTATTTCCTTCCATTGTTATTGTTTAATAAGAACAGAGATAATGTTGATACTGTTGCAAGTGGGAGGAAATTACCTGGTGTTCGAGATATTTTTGATATGTTGTTTACTTTTGGGTTAGTTGTGATCGCTTGGGTCTTTTTTAGAGCTGAGAGTATTGGAGATGCTTTAAAATATTTTTCCGGAATATTCTCGAGGTCATTATTGACGGTTCCATATTTTTGTGGTGCTAGAGGATTAAACACTACAATGATAATAGTTGTTGTGTTTATGATTGTGGAGTGGTTGGGTAGAGAACAGCAACACCCTCTTGTTGGTTTAGAGGAGCTTTTATCAAAGCCAGTAAGGTGGAGTTTATATATTACGTTGATATTAACGATATATTTCTTTGGTAATTTTTCTGATTCAATAGAGTTTATATATTTTCAATTTTAGTTATGAAAAAGTTTATACTAAATGTCTTTATCTTTATGTTGCTTTTATTGGTGATTAATGGTTTATTTTTCCATATAGTTTATAATTTATACTTAATGCCTTATGAAACTGTTTCGGTTGATTATAATACGTATTTATTGTCAGATTCGCATGGCGAGGCTTTGGGTAATGGAATCGAAAAGTACGGAATTTGTAATTTTTCCGTTGGTAGCGATTCATACATTGATATGCAACGAAAGCTGAAGTATTTAGTTAATAAAGCAAAGATTGAGCGGGTGATAGTAGGTGTGGGTGATCATTCTTTATCTCCATATAGAATTAAGGCTAATAATTTGGATAGATCGGTATCTTTTATATCAAGGAAAGAGTATTCGAATATATTCTCGTTGCTTGGAGTGTATATTAAACGTTACATGGTATTATTAGATCCTAAAAGTAGAGATATATTGAAGGTGTATTTTAAGTCTAAGGTGAGTAAGAAGAAAAAAGGATTTTATTGGCCTGATATGCCGGATGTATTTAAGAAAGAGCAGTCTTTGATGAGATATAAAAAGCAGTTTTTATCAAATACCAATAGCTCTGATGCGTTGGTTTTTGCACTGAATGAGATAATAAAGACTTGTAAAAATAACAACATAGAGCTCATAGGCGTTAAGTTCCCTTTAGATAAAAATTATGTAAAGGCGATTGGTGATAGAAATTATGGTGCTGATAAGATTCTTATGGAAAATGGATGTACTGTGTATGACTATAAAGAATTATACATAGATAAAAGTTCTTTTTTTAAAGATACAGATCATTTAAATGATATTGGAGCTATAAAATTTTCAAGAAAATTAGCTGAATCAGTATTGCCGTAGGTGTACTGAATATTGTTTTACAATTACTGTTTTGTAAGAGAGGGGTAAGTGAAAAAGGTTTTACATTTTTGGAAAGAGATTTTTAAGCTACGTGGTATGCCGAAGGTCACAGTTGCACTTATGGCTGATAAGGCAAATAGTAATGAGTTGTTTTATCAGAAAATGGTTGATGAGTATTATGTTTATACGAGGAAACGGCATAGAAAGTTTCCTTTAATTAGACATGATCAGTATGGTGTTGCGTTGTTGGTTTTGCCGGAAACTTTTGATGAGTATTTTATGATGGTTGAGGGTGCTGCACGTAGAAACTTTAAAAAGGCTAAACGACTTGGGTATGAATTTAAGAAAATTGTTCATAATGATTTTATTGATGATATAAGTGAGATTTGGAAGTCGGCAACAGTACGGCAGGGGGAAGTTCCTGTCCATATTAAGGAGGGGCGTGTAACACCGATGACGCATCCGGAATCGAAGACGGATGTGCATGATTATTGTTATTATGGGGTTTTGAAAGATGGCAAGCTGTTTGCTTATGCGGGATGTATGATTAGTGGTGAGCTTTGTGCAATTGAGCATATATATGGTCATGCAAAGTTTCAGTCTGATGGGGTGGTGCCGATGTTGATTATGGGAATTGCCGGGGAAATGATTTCTGAATGGGATAATGTTAGGTTTTATACTTATGATACTTTTCTTGGTGCCGGTGAGACGTTGAGGAGATTTAAGAAGAAGTTTGGGTTTAAGCCGTATAATGTTAAGTGGAAATTATGAAACAATTAATATATAGATATGAATGTTTGGCTCCATTTGAATTGGAGGATTCGGATGGGATTGATTTTATAAAGTATCGTAATGGTATTGATGCTATTAAATATATGGCTTTATTGATTTGGCATAGGGGAATTGCTGGGTATGTTAAAGATGTTGTAAAACTTTTTACTGCTGGTCGTTATTATTTTTGTATTGTTGATGATAATAGAATTGTATCGGAAGTTTATGTTGTTATTGGTAAGTGTCGTTTTTATGAGGTGGATGAGAGTGCGGCGGTTTTGGGACCAGTGTGGACTGATGGTAATATGCGTGGCAAAGGATTAGCAACCTCGCTATTGAAACGAACTATTAATTCATTGTTAGCTTTGGGTTATAATACTTTTTATATTGATACTTCAGAAAATAATCCGGCTATGCAGAATGTGATTGAAAAGTGTGGGTTTGGGAACTCTGCAGGGGATTATGAAAAATAGGGAAGCGTAGAACGATTTGTTTTATGTATTTATTTAGATAATTATATTTCCTTTTTCTGAATTAATCCAATATAAATACCATTCCACCAAGATGATGTATCAGAGTTTGCCGGCGTAAGTAGTTTTTGCTCAAAAAGAATGTTATAGTTAAGTTTTTTAAATGCATCATAAGTCCCTTCTTGTACATCTTTTGCATTAAAGTCATCTACGATTGCAATAAAAGTGTTGTCAAGAATGGGGTTGAAGTGTGTGAATGCTTTATATTGTGCATCATAACTATGGTCGCCGTCGTAGAAGTAGATGTTAAAAGATTTTCCTAGTGATTCTGGATTTATTGAGAAAGCGTCTTGATCATATTGTTTGAATTTATTGTTGTTTATATATTTTTTACAATTTTCAATAAAATTATCACTTGGTCCGTCAAATTGACTCCAGTTATCAATAGCAACCATATTGAGAATATTTTTATAGCCAGCACTTATAAATGTAGAGCCTTGCCATACACCGACTTCGAGATAACGAGCATTTTTTAATGAACAAATGTTATTTAGTAAATGGCGATTTTTGTCACTAGACATGCCGTGAATATCTAGTATAGGGTCACCTTCCGGCAGTGCAAGTTTTGAAACCTCTTTTGTGGCATCAGTAATACATTGTTGAATAAACTTTATTGTGTCATCTGTTTTTTTTAGAAGAGAAACGTCATAGTGATTATAATGGTGTAATAGGTATTTGCGTAATTTAGTATTTTTAATTAATTCTTTATAATGTCCGAGAAAACTTCTTAGTTTTTTGATATTACGTTGCATTGATAAATATTCCTTTTATAATTATTTAAAGTGATTTTTTATTTTGAGAGTAAAATAAAAACCAATGTTAGCCATTATTTTGCTTAATGTAAAGAATATGCTATTTGTTTTAAAAGAATAATTTTGTATCATTAATTATTTTTATAAAAATAGCAGGATATATTTTGTTCGGGTGAAGATATATGTATTTGTTTTTTAATAAATTATATGGGCAGTTGCGCGGGTATGGGCGTTGGCGTATTCATCGTGATGTGTGGAATTCTGTGGGGATGTCGCCTGATAAACTTGATGAGTTGCAGGATGAGTTGTTTCAGAAAAGGGTTCATGATGCTATTCGTAGATTTCCTATGTATGCGGCAAAGGTTAAGGCTTTTCGAAGGCATCTTCCGGGTGAAGATGAATATGTGAATATTGAAGAATTACCTATTTGGACACGTGAGGATCAGAATAGGTTGTTTGATTCATTAGATGGTCCTCCGGCTGAGAATAGTTTTGTGCATGCTACTGGTGGTTCAACAGGCAAGCCGACACGTTTTTATGTTACCCGGGAAAGTTATGAGTGGCGTACGGCGGTATCAAATTATGGATATTGCCTTGCAGGTGCGGAAGAGGGACAGAAGAGTTTCTATGTTTGGGGTACGCCGATAAGAAATCCTGCATTGTTAAGTCGGATAAAAACGGGGTTACATCATTGGCTTCAGCGGAGAACGTATTTTAATAGTTTTGATTTTGATGATGAGCAGAAGTTGCGATGTTGTAAGGCTATAAATAGAGTTAAGCCGTATTCGTTGGTTGGTTATACTGGTAATTTGGTGGAGTTGGCGATGTTTGTGCGTGATAATCCGGGTGCGTTGAAGTGGAAAGCAAAAACGTTGATAACTGCGGCGGAGGGGTTGCATCCTGGTCAGCGTGAATTACTTGAGGAGTATTTGGTTGATGAGGTTTTCCAGTCTTATGGTAGTCGTGAATTTATGATGATTGGTATGGAGTGTTGGCAGCATAATGGGTATCATTTGTTGGGGACAAATCTTTATACGGAGGTTGTTGATGAAAATGGGTGTTCGTTGCCGCATGGTGAGCTTGGAAGAATTGTGGTAACTGATTTACGTAATTATGCAAATCCGTTTATTCGGTATGAGATTGGGGATATGGGGGTTATAGATGATTCTGGGGATCGGTGTCCTTGTAAGTTGCCTTTTTTAAGATTGAAAAGTGTTGATGGTCGTATTCAGGAAGTGATTATTAAGGCTGATGGTGAAAAGTTGACGGCATTGTTTGTTCCGCATTTGATGAAGGAATTTGAGTGGGTTGATGGGTATCAGATTATTCAGAATAGGCCTGGGGATATTACGGTTAATATAATTTGTGGGGAGGCGGATATGAATTCTGGATTTACGGAGAAAATTGCTGATGCGTTACGGGGTAAGCTGGGGGCAGATATGAGGATTGGTTTTGCGAAGGTTGATGTGTTGGAGAAAAGTAAATCAGGGAAGACACCGATAGTGATTGTTAAGTGAAGAAGGGTGAAGGATTGTCGCTCTACGGTGGGGGAATTAACATGGATGAAGGGGATAAAGGGGATGGTGAAGGATTGTCGCTCTACGGTGGGGAATTAACATGGATGAAGGGGATAAAGGGGATGGTGAAGGATTGTCGCTCTACGGTGGGGAATTAACATGGATGAAGGGGATAAAG
>CAMZLY010000185.1 GCA_947311825.1 uncultured bacterium | reverse complement strand
TGATTTCTGATTTCTGATTTCTGATTTCTGATTTCTGATTTCTGATTTCTGATTTCTGATTTCTCATGATGTGCGGCACTCGAACATTTTCTTTTGGGTAAGTCAAGGAAAATATTGCTTGTGGTATTTTTTAAAGGTTTTGAAAGATAGCATCCCAGTTTTTGAATACTGGTTCGAGACCTTTTGTGCAAAGCATTGTGCAAAAGGTTTCTACGTTGCGGTCGTCACTTATATCGAATTGTCCGGTTTTGCTATCTTTTGTTTCTGCGTATCCGCCTACTGTGGTTTTGCTGGCAACGCTCATTCGGTTGATGCCGATACCGGCTAAGCCGTCTCTTAGTGTCTCGTTTTCTCTGGTTGAGAGGACAAGTGAGATGTTGGGCAAACATATTCTGAATGCGAAGATTATGCGGGCAAGTTGTTTGTCGTTGACTTTAAATTCAGGTTTGAATTCACCAAGTTGATGGCGAATGCGAGGGAATGAAACGGAGAATCCTGCTTGCCAGTATTTTTTTTGAAGATAGCGTATGTGAGTGAATAGCGAAATCATTTCTTGGGTTGGATCTGCTAATCCTAGTAGTGTGCCCATGCCTATGGTTCGCATACCGGCTTCTAGTGCTCTTGCCGGAGCATCTATACGGAATTGGTAATTACGTTTTTCTCCCCAGCGATGGAGCTTTTTGTATAGCTCTTGGTTATAGGTTTCTTGGTATGGTGTGATGCCGGTGCATCCTGCTTTGGCGAGTCTGCTGTATTCTTCGGTTGTCATGCCGAAGGCTTCTATGGTGATATTATGAAAGTGTTGTGCGGTTAGGGTGGTGCATTTTTCGAGATATTCTCCACGTCCGCCTTCGTCGGCAGCAGCTACGGAGGTTGCACAGCGAGTGCGAGTGGATGTTTTTTCAAAAACCATTGCTATATTCATGCGATGGAGAAGATCGCCTCTGATACCATCTTTTTTCCGTTTTTTTAGTAGATCGACCAAGTCTATTCGCTCGATCATTTCAGTATCAGTTAAGTCGCGTAGGATCAAAAGTGATCGTTTTTTTAAGAGGCTTTATGGTGATGATTTATTAGGTCGGTTTCACTAGTTTTCTGGCACTAACTGCAGGAGAGACAATTACTCCCGGACCGGATAGGCAGCCGCCTTCGCACGACATACATTCAACTAGATTATTGGGAAGTTTGCCGTTGGCAGCAATTTCAAGTTGTTTGAGACCTTTTTTGTCTAGTCCGTTTATGTAGTATGGATTTATTTCTATGTCTGGTGTTGTTTTATTCAGGTAATATTTGACGGCCGCTGCTACACCTCCGTTTATACAGAATCGTTGTGCTTCGATTGTGGCATCAATTGTATCATATTTTGCTTCTTCAAGTTTTAATAGATCAATTTTGAGTGCAAGAAAAAATGAACTTAGTTCTTCAAAGGTTAGTACATAATCGACATTTTGGTCATTTGTGCCTTCATATTTTTTTGCGATACAAGGTCCAATAAACAGAGTTGTGGATTCAGGGTGTTCTTTTTTTGCCAGTTCAGCGGTGTATGCCATGGGTGTTTTTGTATGTGATATATATTTCTCAAAAGTTTTAACATGTTTTTTTACACTTTCAACATAGGCCGGACAGCATGATGTTCCTAGTATGGGTTGTCCTTCTTTCTGTTTTTCTATAAATTCTTCTGCTTCTTTTTGTGCTGTTATGTCTGCACCGACAGCTACTTCGTATACGTAGTCAAAGCCCAGTTCTTTTAGTCCGTAAATTATTTGCCCTATAGTTCCTGGGAATTGTCCGATAATTGATGGTGCGATCATTGCGATAACTGGATTTTTTTTATGCTTTAATTGTTTGGATATATCCAGTATTTGGCTGCGTTCCATGATTGTGCCAAACGGGCAGGCACGGGTGCAGCGTCCGCAATATATACATTTATCGTAGTCAATTTCCTCTTTGCCGGTTTCTGGATTACGTGAGATTGCATTTACCGGGCATTTGTCTTCACACGGCACGGGGGAATATATAATGGCATTGTAGGGACAAACTTTTTCGCATTTTCCGCAACTTATACATAAATCTTGGTTAATAATTGACTTGTTATTAATAATTTGAATTGCATCTTTTGGGCAGTTTTCTTCGCATGGTCTCGCTACACATCCTTTACACATGTCGGTTACCATGTATGTGTTTTGTTGGCATGATGCACATGCAATATCAATAACTGTCAAGATTTTATGATCAATCTGATTTCGTTGCAGTGCTTCTTTAGCAAAGCTGGAGATTGAGCGATATTCGTCATCTTCTTTTTCGATATCGATACCCATTAATGAAAGAAGCCGATACCTATACATTGCTCTATCTTTATATGTACAGCACCTGAGTGAAGATCTGTTTTTTGGTGCCCTTTTAATGGGAGTTTTATCTATTTCTATTTCAAGTTTATCTGCAAAATATAGGGATATGATTTCGGCACCAAGACTTTTTCTTAGGTTGTTGATTTTATTTGTTATATTCATGATTATTTTTCTGCTTTTGCTTTAATGGCTAGTCTGATTCTTTCTGTTAAAGTTTCAATGGTGACATTTTTAATAATCTCATCATCAATTTTAACATAAGGAGTGTTGGGATTGTAGTTTTCGCATAATCCAAGACACATAATGCCTTTGATGTCAACTTGTTCAAGTTCGTCAGGGGTTAAGTGTTCTGAAATACTTAAGAGCTCGGCTCCACCCATTACATAACAAGCGGTGCCACTACAAATTTGTACAGTGATTTTCATTTTAATTCTCCTTTTTAAACATATTCAATGGTTACTTTTTTCAGATATTTTTCTCTTAAAATATTTGCTAGTTTGTTGATTGATATTCTTCTTAGTCCCATTTCTACGGGCATATTCTGGTTTTGATGTGCTTCGTTAATAGCAGTTCCTACTAAAAAGTAAATAGAATCTGTGTCAATAAATAGTTCAACCATTCTATGTGCTGCATCAATATCTTTTATTTGTGTGATATTCTCGTTGTCTAAAATATTTATTACTTTATTAATTGTTAATAAGCCTTCAGTTACTAGGGCGGCACCTTTCATTATTGAGCGTGGTGGAATATCTGAATGCATATCAGTCATATCAACTTCAAGATCTGCTCCTATTCCGTCGGCAATAATTTTGGATGTTGTACCACCTGACACAATTTTCTTTCCAGAGAATTGTTGGAACTGTTCAACCATATACGGGCATTTGTTACGATCTCCGGGAGGACCGGTAATTACCATAAGTTCCCTTGTTTTTCTATAATACACCACGGCACAGGTTATATCATCTTTTGGTTGATTTAAATCCATTTCTTTTGCCTTTTCAACAATATTAAATGATAAGTCTTTTGCTGATATTGTAGTTTCATTGCTGATAATATCTTTTATATATTTTTTTACATTGTTGATTCTCCAACCTAGTGGAGTTGCGGAGAATCCCATTCCGGCTTGTGTGACCCCGTCAGAAAACATTATAAGGCGGTCGCCAAACTCTAGTTTTATTTCGGCATATAAGGTTGTGTTTCTTGTTGTATTTGTTTCGATGCTAGAAGTTTTTTTGGTGATTTGAAGAAATTCATTATTTCGAAACCACAATAGTTCAGGGTTGTCATATTCGAGAGTTTTTGTTACTCCATCGGGTGATATATTTAGTGATGTAAAAGTTGAATAACTAACTTTTCGCACAGAGCAAATTGGTAACGTTTCCATGATGGAGTTTGCTGCACGAACCGTGTTGACATTGGCGAGCATAAAGCGTTGTAGCATGGAGGCTGTCAGCTCTGATAAAATATTGGCTTTAACGCCACTACCCATACCGTCAGCAAGAGTTGCAACAATTCGCTCATCCGGGGCTTTATTCATAAGGAAGCAGTCGCCAGCAACTTTTTCCTTATATTTATGTAGATTATAATGTGCGACTTCAATGGTATTATTCATGTGTATCCTCGCTAGTTTTGTATGCGGAAATAATATCATTTAAGGTTATTTCTGTTTTTGCTGCTGTTTCGCCTAAGAGAAAAGCAACTTTTTGCACTGTGTGCAAATTGTCCCTGATAACGTCCTCTGCATTTCGAATTACAATATCACGTTTCATAGAAGGTTCTGTTATATCTTGAATGATCAATCCTGTTAGAGTGGTGTTATTACCAAGAGGGAATAATATTATATTAAAAGTTCTTTTATCTTTATTTAGCAAAATACTTGTGCGTTCTTTTGAGTTGAGAACACTTTTAATATGTTTAGATAACTTAAAGAATCGGTCAATTTCCACGTTGATAACTTGTTCAAGAACTGCATCTGTAATGTTAATGTCCACATCTGTGGAGAGTTCAATAAATTTATAATTACATTCAGTGATATTAAAAGATTCGTTAACTACACATAGCCCGACCGGTATTGCTTTCATAAGGGCGGTTGTTTTTTCCTGAGCTTTTTTACGCATACTAACAGCACACATTTCCAGTTCGGCTCGTTTTTCTAAACAGGCAATGGCAAAATTCTCACAAGTGTTATAGCCGCAGGCTCCACAGTCAATGAAATCCTCCTTTGTATATTTGCCTAGCTTTAGCCATATTGTTTCTTTTTCTTTTAGCGTGTATTCCTTGGTTATGACAGGTTTACACATATCATAGTTAGTTTCTATTGAGCTGGGGGCATACTTATCAATAAAATGTTCTTCTGAATATGCAGGCAATGACTTGTAATATGTTGCAACTTTATTTTTCTTAGTAATAATGGGGTGATTATCATAGACACCGGAACCGTTAATGCATCCGCCATCACAGGCAAGAAATTCACAAAATAGATTCGGGTTGTTTTTAAAGTCTTCACTTTTAAGTAGTTTCTTTGTTTCTTCTAAACCAGAAAAATTAAAGAAAGAAGTGTCTGTCACAGATTGTGGAGTTAAGCGTTTGATTGTTTCTACCATGCCTCCATCAAGTGGATATATTGCACCTCCATTACTGTGTATCGGCATAAAACCTTCATTTTGCTCAGTTTCTGCTTTTTCTATATCTATATTAGCAGTTTGAATAATATTTTTTAATTCATCAAAAGTAATTGCAACATCCAGTAATTCTTGATGTGAATCAGATTCAAACTTTTTCGCTAAGCACGGGCCAGCAAATACAATGGCGATATTATTGCCATAAAGGTTTCGTAGCATCGTACAATGTGATAATAATGGAGACAAAAGTGTAGATAAGTTGTCTTTTAACTCGGAATAATACTTCATAATTAATTGAACGAAAGTAGGGCAGGCAGTAGAGAAAACCGTTTTATCTGATTCATTAAGTAAATTACGTTGCTCGTGTGTTACAAGTTGTGCACCAAGTGCTGTTTCTGATACTCCTTCAAAGCCCAATTGCTTCATAGTATTAATTAATGTTTTAACACTGATGTTCATTTCACCTACAAATGATGGTGCTATTGATAAGAAAACTTTTTTATCAGAATTCAAAAGTTCTTTTACTTTAGTTTCATCATTCCGGTACTTTTGTGCACCAACAGGGCATATTTTAATACACCCACCGCAATATATGCAACGCTCGTCATCAATAGACGCATGATTATCTATCATACTGATGGCGTTAACGGGGCAGTTACGGACACATTTATAACAGTCTTGGCAATCATTCTCGTTCGTATATATTATATTTTCATTCATAGTCATTTAATCCTAATTACTAATATGTTCATTGATTAGGCTGGTGATGTTGTCAGTTGAAACATTTGTGTATAACTTATCGTTGATTTTAACAATAGGTCCTTCTGTACACTTATCTTTACATAGGCATCCTTTTAATGATATTTCAATATCAAAAAAGTTGTCAGAAAGTTTTTCTTCCAAAAAATCAACTATTTTATTGCTTCCCTTGGAGAAGCAAGAACTCCCAAGACAGAGTTCTATATTAATTTTTTCCTTGCTCATAAGGCTCCTTTTGTCTGTTTAGTGTTGCGTAAAAAATATAAACTTTTCTAGTTGTGAAAAAATACACAGTTAAATTAGCATATTGTAAAATTAAGTCAATATATTATTGTGAAAAAAATCACAATTAAATTTATTGTAAAATTTGTGGGTTATAAAGTGGTAGAGTTAAGCGTGGTATCAGGGCGGAGCTTAATGCACAATATAAGTTCAGAGATTTGACAACTGAATATGTGGGGAGTACAAGCAATGCTCCGTCACCGCCGGTCGTTAAAGTATTGTTAAAAAGCGGTTCACCGGCAGTTGCGGCGGCGGTTAATGAGTTCGGGAATGACTGTTAATTGGAAAAAAGACTATTGAGGTATCTACCTATCTCCGAGAGGTAGAGCTCCGAGAGGGCAGTATGCATGCCTGTTGCCTCTCGGAGATAGGCAACTACTTTTTGTTATTAAAAATAATACCTAAATAACAAGAATACGATTTGTCTTGCAAAAAATGTGGGGTTAGGTTTTATTACACGGCATTATGAATCAAGAGATAGACTTAGATAAAAAAGATAATGGATTGTCAGCAGTGCACCGACTGTTTAACAATAAGGCAGTTAGAAAGTTTTTACTGTTACTTAGAGTTCCTTTAGCAATAGGGGTCCTTGTGTTGATGTCGACGATGATTGATCCTGCTTATTTTTGGGCTGGATTTATTGTTACTGCAGTTGGTGAATTTATTCAGGTATGGTGCTTTTCTGCACTTAAAAAGAAGAAAATACTAGCGGTTAAAGGGCTTTATGTGTTGGTACGTAATCCTATGTATTTGGGGCGATATCTTATATTGTTTGGTTTCTTTTTGTTGCTTGGACCAAAATCGCTCTGGTTATTGATTGTTTTTACAGTAATATATTATTTTTATATGTTTAATCGTGTTAAGCGTGAAGAAGCAGTGCTTATTGATATTTTCGGTGAGTCGTATCAGCAGTATTGCCGAGATGTGAACCGTTTCTTTCCATCGTTTAAAAATGTTGATTGGAAATCATTGCCCTATTTCAGAAAAGAATTATTCTTTCGTAACAACGCACACTGGAATCTGATTGGTACTATTGCTTGTTATGCTTTCTTTTATTATATGACGTTTAAAAGATAGTAAATAGCTAATAGTGAATAATTGTTCTCTATTTTTCGTCTGGGAAGCAGATGAAATCTTCGCCGAATTGTGCTAGGTATTCGACACTATAGGCACGGAAGAATATAGTTACCGGCAGTAATACAACGGTTCCGACAAATGGAATCATCATTAGGCAACCACCAATACAGCAGGTTGCTATGGCAAAAGTTACTATTGCAATAGATGATGCAAAGGTGAGTACCAAATAGAATAATCCGTATACTATAAAAGAACTGCTGTTTTCACTGTATATTTCTTTGAATTTATGCCATGCCTCAGTAATGGTCATGTCTAAGTTATACATTAAGGGAATAATAAAATCTTCTACAAAGCGTCCTATATATGCGGCTGCTATTATATAGATTAGCGTGACTGTTGACACTGCAACTATACCGGGTATTGCTGCTGGTGCAAAGGTGCTTGCTTTTATACATGGTATGGCAATTGATAAAATGCCTATTCCACCAATAATCAAGAATACTAGCATGTTTACCACACTGAAACAGATATACCATAAAAATAATGATCTGCTATGTTGCGTGAATTCTATCCAAGGTGCATTTATTTCTGCACTGTTGTTGATTACATTATCAAGTAACATGAATTTGCCATGTGCTTTTAGCCAGCCAACAAGTAGACTTATCCCAATTATAATTATGGTTAGTGCAATAGCACCAATGATTATATAGTTGCTATATGTAGACCAGAAATTATGAATGTAGGCAATGCCTTGTGCGAAACTATCATGATTAATTTCGTCAGAGCCACCTAAATCTCTAGCATTACTAGAGGTTGAACCGCTACCGCCTTTACCTAGTGTTGCCAGCCATGCCGATACACCAAGGATAAACCATTTTCTCATATTAAAAGGACGGAAAAGAATATCTTTCATACGTTCCCAGGCGGGGCGTACCGGTGCAGTACAGCTTATATTTCCGTCAAGATGGTCTGGTCTGATATGTGTCTGCGGCATTATCGGCTGTGTGTATTCGGTGTTAATTATACTTGGTAGTGGTGGTGTCGGATTGGTATCTGAAAATTCAGGTAAGGAAGATACTTGGCTCCATTGTTCGCCCATTGTTTGGTTCCAAAGGTAATCATCCGGAGTTATTGTTCCATCGGATATAAGATTCTGAATTTCTGAATATTCAACTGGTCCTTCTTTTTTACCGTTTATCGTATAAAACCACTGCATAAGAATAGTCCTTTATTATCATTGACCTATATACCGTTTACTATGTACTGTACGCACTTGAATGTTATTGATAGAGAAAGTGTGACATAAAGCAGATTGAAAAGAAAGACTATAAATTATGAGTGATAAGAAAAAAGATAAAACCTCGCATGAGCGCTGGGTTGGGTATCGCCCTGATATTAAGATTTTAGATTGTACATTACGCGATGGTGGTTTGGTAACAGATCATCAGTTCGATGCCGGATTCACCGAAAAGGTTTATAAAACTTGTATAGATGCCGGTGTGGATTACATGGAACTTGGCTACAAATCATCTAAAAAAATATACTCTCGTGACGAATTTGGACCAATGAAGTTCTGTGATGAAGATGACTTGCGTGATCTTGTAGGTGAAAATCCTTCCGATATGAAGCTGTCTGTTATGGTTGATACTGGTCGTACGGATTATGAAACAGATATTTTGCCTAAAGAAGATAGTGTGATTGATGCAGTTAGGGTGGCTTGTTATATCCATCAGGTGCCTTTGGCAATTGAAATTATGAAAGATTCTCGTGATAAAGGGTATGAAGTTACTATGCAACTTATGGCATCATCTGTAATTGACAAGGCTGATTTAGCTGCTGGTTTGGAGTTGGTTGTTAAAAGCGAACTGCCAACGGCAGTATATGTGGTTGATAGCTTTGGTGCTTTGTATTCTGAACAAGTACGTGATATTATGCGTATATATAATAAGGCTCTTGATGGTTCAGGCATTGAGATAGGTTTTCATGCTCATAATAATCAGCAGTTGGCATTTTCTAACTCAATTGAAGCTGTTATTAATGGTGCAAACAGGATTGATGCAACTATTAATGGTATCGGTCGTGGTGCAGGGAATTGTCCACTTGAGCTTTTGATCGGATTCCTTCATAATCCGAAATTCAAGTTACGCCCGGTGTTAGAGTGTTGTAATGATATCTTTATGCCGCTATCCAAGAAGATTGATTGGGGGTATAGCCTTCCTTATGCTATTACCGGTCAACTGAATCAACATCCGCGTGATGCTATTAAATGGCGTGCCGGTGATACTCCTGATGATTGTATATCATTCTATGATCATATAATTGAAGAGGTATCGTAAATTAGTTACTGGTTATTGGTTACTGGTTATTAGTGAAGGAAGTGAGAATATTATGGATAGAGAACCTATAAAGATTCATGCAGATGAGCGGGGGTGTGTTTTTGAGCCGGTTGGTGTTGAAGAGCTTGCAAGTGCAAAGAATGTACATATCGTTATTTCTACGCCGGGCGCAATACGAGCTAATCATTATCATAAGAATACATCTGAAGTTATGGTTGTTTTGGGGCCGTCTTTAGTACGGACTCGTTGTGATGGTATTATAAGTGATGTTGATGTTCCTGCTGGTGAAGCTTATCGTTTTCGATTTGATGCTGGAGTAACTCATGCGGTTAAAAATATCGGTGATATTGATACTATGCTAATTGCTTTTGCGACAGAGCCTCATGATCCAGACTCTCCAGACGTGGTAATGGATAAATTAATATAATTATGAGAATAATAGATTTTCATACTCATGCATTTCCTGATCGCATTGCGGAAAAAACAGTCGGCAAAGTTGCGTCGTTGGGTAATGTTGAATCATGCCTTGATGGAAAAATAACATCTCTGCTTGAATCTATGGATAGTAACGGTATAAAACAATCAGTCTTATGCTCTATCGCAACCCGCCCAAGTCAATTTGATAATATTATGAAATGGTCGCATGAAATTGCTTCAGACCGCTTTGTTGTGTTTCCTTCGGTACACCCTGATGATCCGCTTGCATGCGATCATATTACGGAAGTTGCTGATGCTGGCTTTAAGGGACTAAAGATGCACCCGTATTATCAGGGATTCACCGTGGATGATCCTAAAATGTATCCGCTTTATGAGTGCATGCAAGAGTGTGGGTTGATAGCGTTATTTCATGCAGGTTTTGATGTTGGGTATCCGCAAGAACGTATTGCTGACCCGGTAAAGTTTGTTGGTATTGTAGATAAATTTCCTGAACTTAAAATAGTAGGTGCACACATGGGGGGATGGGGTGATTGGGATAATGTCGGAAAATACTTAGTTGGCAAACAGATATATTTTGATACTTCTTTTGTCGTTAAACTATGTGGAAAAGAGCGTGCTACAGAGCTTATTAAGGCACATTTATCCGAATACCTTCTGTTTGGCACAGATTCGCCATGGACTGATCAAGGCGAGGAAATAAAGATGATTAATGGACTTGATATATCTGATGAGCTTAAAGAAAGAATTTTGTGGGGTAATGCTGAAAAATTACTCTCAGCTTTGCAGTAGATCAAATATACGCGGATCTTTTCTTTGTATTTCTTCCTGTGTCAGATCCATAAGTTCATGCGGAAAGACTATCCACTGTTCCGTTTCTGTAACGAAAAAATCAGGCGTTATGTCAGTTTTGTTGGCATTTGGTTTATAGTAGAGTGTTGCTAGCTTAACGTTGGTGGTTTTTGCCTCTAGCAGCTCATTGACCTTATGCATTGTGTGTCCAGAATCGAATATATCATCTATAACTAGAACTTTGCTGTTTATTTTAACTGTAGATAGCATGGCATCTATGTGCTCGACTTTTACTTCTGCATGCGTACCGATACCAGTATATGATTCTGTCTTGATAACGGTGTGGTAAGATTTTACATCTTTATATAGTAGAAATTCATGTACTGCCATACCGACAGGCGTGCCTCCTCGCCATAAGACTATTATTACGTCTGGCTGGAAACCGGAATCAAAGATTTGTTTGGCTAAGATAAATGAGTCGTTAAACATCTGATCAGGGGTGAGGAATATTTTTTCTGGCATGACATGATTTCCTTTTATTTAGTTCAAGTGAATATAAGGTTTTTATGCGGAAGTTAAAAGGATTTATTCTTGAATATAGTAGTTATTTTGGTTATTATTTCAATCTTTAATCCCACTGGGGCAAGCCCAGTGGGGATTGGTTCGGTGCGAGAAATATAGCCGTGCAAGCCCAGTGGGGATTGGT
>CAMZLY010000184.1 GCA_947311825.1 uncultured bacterium | reverse complement strand
TTAATTTGCAGCTGTTTCAATAGCTGTGGCAAATTATTCAAAACCAAATTCTCAAATTGAAGTCCAAGAACTCCTTCAAAAGATTGGATTGGTATTATGCTTTGTTCTTTATAAATTCCGGAATTAACGTTCTCTTTGACCGGCTCAATGTATTTCAAGTAAAATCGTAAATAATTATTTTAGGTTAACAGTTTCACTAGGCCTGACGTGGATTCTGTTATTCTGACGGCGGTGGCTTTAAAAATATCTTCATTACACCATAGGTAAATCTTTTTTTCTGCTCGGGTAATTGCTGTGTATAGTAGCTCTTTAGTAAAAAGTTTTTCGTTATCGGTTGCCGGCATTATAATCATTATGTTTTTGTATTGTGAGCCTTGTGATTTATGAATGGTCATGGCAAATGATGTTTCATGTTCTGGCAGCATATTACATGGAAAGGCACGAAAACTTTTTTCTCCGGTTTCTTCATTTATACTTTCAAACCAGACAACATTCTTTGTTTCTTCGGTTTTGATATTCTTTATGTTTTCCGGCATGACGATACCAATGTCACCGTTAAAAAGTTTTAATCCGTAATCATTTCTGGTTATCATAATTACTCTATGGTTATAAAATTCCGTATTGGTGTTAAGTGGCTTAATATTGTGTTCGGTCTTTATGGATAAAGATTGCTCTATTAATCTATTTATAGTTAATAATCCATGTGGACCGTTGCGGAGTGGTGAGAATATTCTAAATTTGTTTATTGCCGTAAAAGCATCTTGAACAGTTTCTGCTTGTAAGAATTCTTTGTGATTCGCTTGAATAATCTCACTCATATTCTTTATTGGCTGTCTGTTTTTATTAAAAAGGTTATCGGGGGTTTCGTATAATCTTATTTCATTATTATTTTGCTCATTTAGTTCTTTGAGTTTTCTCCATGCGTTCTCACCGGCAGTATCATTTACGTTGCCGGCATTATGGAGAGCGTTGCTTAGTTGTCCGATAGAACTATCAGACTTGAATCGATGACTGTAGGTTAGTTCTACTAATGATTTTCCTAAATTACTTTCGGGGATATCTTGGGCTGCTTTACAGATATCGCCGAGAACATATCCCGGATCTACGGATGAAAGCTGATGCATGTCGCCGAGTAGAATAAGCTTTGTTTCCGGCTGCAGTGCGTCTAATATTTTTGCCATCATTGGTAGATCAATCATACTGGCTTCATCTATAATAACTATATCTGCCGGCAATTGGTTGTCGGCATTATGCCTAAATTTTGATGTGTGCATAATTGTTCCCAATAGTCGATGAATTGTGCAGGCATTTTCCGGAATATTATTAATTATATTTCGCAACATATCTATATCATCTAAATTATTTTTATTTTCAGAAATAGTGGTTTTGATATTTTCTTTTGCAGCTTTTATGCTTTCACGCATTCGCATGGCGGCTTTGCCTGTAGGTGCAGCCATTCTGATTACTTGTGTGTTATCAGTAAGGAGCATTGCGGTTAAGCGTGCGAGCGTATAGGTTTTTCCTGTTCCCGGTCCTCCCGATATGATTAATAGTTTATTCTTTAATATTACTTTTGTAGCAGCTCGTTGTATTTTATTTGTGTCGCCGGGAAATAATATATTTAGCAGTTTTTGATTTGTCTCACTATGACCATGAGTCTGTTGGTTGTTGCCTTGGCTTGCTGCGGCAAGGTCAAGAAGCTTTTTGGCTACTTTTTGTTCGTAGTTATAATAACGGCGGAGATAAAGGTTGTTGTTATTTAGAACTAGCGGAGTTTTATGATTGTTGTTTTGTCCGCATATTTCTGAATTGTTTAATATGTCAATCCAGCGTGATATATCTGGCAATGTGATTGTAAATAAGTTTTCTTTGTCACCGATTGATGGCGGCCACTGCTTGCCGGCAATTTTATTTAGATTAAGGCATATATGATTATCGTTGATATTAAAACTTGTAAGTGCGGCAGCAAGTAGTGTTTCTGATTCTTGATTATTGTATCTTCTGGCAAGGGTTTCAGTTAAGAAGTAGTCTATCTCACGTAAGCTGCCTTGGTTGTACAGTTTTTTTATATCGTCTTTTGTTATGGTCATATCAGTTAATTCCCTCCTGCATCTCCCATTAGGGCATACGATAGGTTCTCAATAAGTTTCTTTTTTGGCATGGTGTAAAATATACCATTTTGGTTGTCATTAATAGTAGCTTGGTCTATACCTCTGAGGAATATATAAAGAATCCCACCAAAATGGTTGTCATAGTTATAATCCTTGAGGGATTGACTTAAATATAAATGCACGGCAACGGTGTAAATTAAATATTGGAGGAAGTATGAGTGAGTGGCTATTTCTGCTACTAGCCCGTTACGATCAAAGCTTTCCGGCGTGCAGTTTATACGGTTTGATTTCCAGTCTAATATGTAATATTTGCCGTTGTGTTCAAAAAGAAGATCAATGAAGCCGGTCATAAATCCATTAGGGATTTTTGTTTTCCATCCTTTTAGTCTTTGTAAAAATATTTTCTCTTCAGAACCCTCTGCCGCATCTTTCCATTCATCATTAAGTACTGTTAATATTGAATTCTGATTATTCTGATTTTGGATTGCAGTCTCTAGTGAGAAATCAAAAGCCATTTCTGCCAGTTTCTGTTTTTTGCTTATTTCATTTAGGGTTACAATGTTGTTGTTTGATGCTTTCATTTTTGCTGATAAAACGGCTTTAACCATATTTATAATAATTGTGCGCTTTTCTATTACGGTATCGTTATTGCCGGTATCTAGTTGAAATAGTTTTAGTTGTTTTTCAACGACATTTTTTATGGTGCTGTCATCAGCTTGAAAATCTAGAAGCTCAAAAATGGAGTGCCAACATTCACCGGTTTTTGCTCCGGCTGGAAAAGTAAAGATATTTAGTTCTTTGTCTGTTTGTTCTACATCAATATCTGGCGTTGTCGTATTGGCATCAAAATCGCGTAAGTCGGATATTGGTGATGGTGTTATATGTCCTTGAGGGGTAATTGATGAAAAACTTGCATGGCTACGCGATGTATCAATTCTGGCTGTTTTGACTTCTAGTTCATTTATGTCTGTTGTGTTACTAGTTTGGTATTTTCCTGAGCTGGGAAATTCACTAAAGTTTTTATTTATAACGCTAATGCCTGATGTTTCATCCTGATCCCATTGTTCGATTAGTTCTGACGGTGCAACTTTACTAAGTGCATTATTATTACTGCCAAGTTCTCCGGCAACCATATACACCCTATGGCTAGCACGAGTTACAGCGACATATATGTTTCGTATTTCTTCTTCTGTTTTTTCTTTATCTGCATTTTTTTGTGCTGTATCTTTTTTTGGAGGATCACCCATGTCGAGGTGAATAATTGCTTCATTTTCATTGTCTTCCTGATTATGATATACTCTGCAAACTTCGAGTTTTTTTCCTACACGGTTGGTCCAGAGTGTTGGTGCAAATACAATAGGAAACTCAAGACCTTTACTTTTAAAGATTGTCATAATATGCACAGCATTGCTATCACTCTCCAGTCTGGTTTCAAATGCGTCATTTTCTTCTCTGGTATCTTTCTCAAGCTGTTTGGAAAACCATTTTATAATACTCTCTTTTCCCAAATGACGTTCTATAGAAACTTGATGGATAAGATCGTTAAGTTGTTTTAAATTAGTTATGTGCCGTTCTGCTAATTGTTGTGATGCAAGGTTTACATATATTCCTGTTTTTTTTGTGAAATGAGAAAAAGCTGTAGAGAAGTTTTTCCTGAGCCATAGTTCTTTGGTTTCTTTGAATAGATGAATCCATTGCTCCAAAGAGTTAGGCAAAGCTTTTATTTCCAGGTTTGCGATAGTATTACTTGTAAGGGGTTCGGAGTTATTAAGATTAATAAGATTATCATCGCTTATAGGTATCAATTTTGAAGCGAGTGCTGTTTGTATTGTTGATATATTCTCTGGATTTACCATTGCTTTAAGTATATAGAATAGTTCGGTTGCTTCAGATGAATCAAACACATTATTGCCTGCTTGCCGTACCGCGGGAACTCCTTTTTCTGTCAGGTAGCGATATATGTGAGCAGCTTCACCATGCCGTTTTACAAGAATTGCAATATCAGATGGTTGTACTCGTTTTATATTATTCTTGCTGGTTCCCTGTTCTGAGCACTGTTTTACAAACCCTGTGTTTTTGCCATTTAGCAGACGTATCACTTCTTTTGCAACTTCCTGATATATAATATGTGCTTCATTAGAACTATAACTACTTGTTTTCTTGTCGGATTCATTTTTCTTGTAATTCCATATTATAAAAGGACTTTGATCAAGCTTGCCGTTGTCAAATATGCGTGTGTTTAGATCATTGCATTTAAGTTTTTCTGCATAGTTTATTTGTTCAGTATCAAATACGGATTTTTGTTCTCTATCCATAAATATATTATTAATTGCATTAATCAAAGGTGCTTGCGAACGATAGTTTGTATCGAGAGAATATCTGTTTTCATCGTTAACTGAATTTACAGCTTTTGTGTATGTGAAGATGTCACCTCCGCGGAATGAGTAAACAGACTGTTTAGGATCGCCAACATAAAAGAGTGGCGATTTACTTTCACCGAAGATTGCATTAAATATATTATATTGAATAGGATCAGTATCTTGGAATTCATCAATAAGCGCGGCACGGTATTTTTTTTTAAGGGCCTCAATTAGTCTGTTAGACTTATCACCTGTAAGTGCATTATTTAGTAACTGTAACATATCATCATAAGTCATCTCGCATGCTTCACGTTTGGCTGCGGTGTATTTTTCTATTACTTCTTTTAGGCCTTTTGCTTGTTCTGTTAATACTTGTTTCTTTGCCTCTTTTTTTAATAGAGCAAGAGTATCTTTAAAGCCCGCTGTTTCGGGGAGAGGTATCCAGGTAACGGTTTCGTATTTTTTAAGAGAACATATTTTATTTACAGCGGTCTTATATGTCGTTGCCGGGGTTTGGTTTTTTAGTGCCTCTAGTTTGTCAGTGCGATATGATTCATCGGCAAAGGCTTTGTTTTGCCCAGTATAGAAAAACTTAATTTCTTTTGTGAATTTTTCAAAGGCGTCGTAATTTTTGTCAATTAAAGTTTTAGTATTTTTAAAGGCATTTTCCCATTCTTCTTTATATTCTGCAGTTGGTACAAATTCTCCTTTCTGAATTTTAACTCCCTTATTTTTTATAATAACATTACATTTATCATAGGCGTTAATACACTCTTGTACTTTTAACGGTGGGTTGTAAAGGTTTGTTATTTTTTTGGGGGCGAGCAAGTCTATAAGTTTCGTGAGTTCCTGAAATAGAGTATAATTATCCGTTGCCGGAGGGTTGCATAATATATTTATGCTGTTCTCTATTTCGTCTTTAGTTTCTTGCGGTATGAAATTGCTTGTGTGGTCACGGTTAAGATCATCGGTGACCTTATCTTTATTGTCTCGTAAATATTTAACAGCGTCACTAGTTGTCTGTTCGAAGGATAAATTATCACCTCCATCATCAGGTAAAATCTTTGCCATAGGACGTTTTATAATTTCCTTTGCCAAGTTGAGCAATTTGTCAGGTTCGGGAATTCTATTTTTTAATATTTTCGATAGCAGATCGTTGTTTTCGTTATATTTAACTTGCCGCCACCAGTCGGTACATAGCAGACGAATGGGGGCATCACTATTATTAACTTCTGTGTCAAAATCGAATCCGCACTCAAAGGCATACTCTGTTAAAGTTTGTTGGCAGAACCCATGTATTGTATAAATAGCTGCTTGATCAAAATCAAGTAACGCTCGTTTTATGCGTCGTTTAAAATTCTTTTCTTCAGTGTTCATCGTGAGGTCTATAACACCTTTAATACGATCATAGTCTGCATCTTCCGACGTTAGTTTTTTATCTGCATAGAGCAGGCATTTATCTAAAATAGCATGAAGTCGTTCCCGCAGTTCTTTTGTTGCGGCATCAGTAAAGGTTACAATAAGGAGATCTTGTACGGGAAATTCTTCGACAACAACTAACCGTAGAAACAGCGTTTGAATACTATATGTTTTTCCTGTGCCGGCACTTGCTTCTATTAGATTTGTACCGGAAATATTAAAATTTCTATCTAGTATATGTCTTGATAATGGTTCCATTATTTTGAGTCCTTGTTGTTACAGATGTTTTCAAATAATGGTTTATAGAAAGCTTTAGCCGTCTTTTCAAACAACTCGTTTACCATTCCATTTTTAATAGCTGGACCATTCTCACCAAATGCATGAAACATGAAATTATCCATAGCTTCACTTCTACCATACGCACTGTTTGTATTGCTACCCCATTTATTAACTGCACTTATAATTGCTATATATTGATTATCTACGCTGGTGTAATATGCCTTTGATGTTTCAGGCACAAAAGGTAATGGTGCCAGTTGTCCGGTATGATAAAGTGTAATTAGTGTTTGTAGGTTTTCTTTTGCCATATCACTATCTAAAGGCATAAAACATTCAGATTCTAATTCTTTTTTGTTTTGTAATCCTATTATAACGGTATAAGGTGCATCGTTTTCATTTTTAGCAACGGCACAGGCAAAAAGATGAGAAATCCATGCACGCACTTTATCTTTGGCTTTTATGTTAGTAGGGCGAGCCTCAAGTTGAATGTTTAGTTTTACTGTTTCGGGTGTTGCCTGAGGTTCGGAATCTTGTTTTGTTTTTTTTGTTATTCTGTGCCCGGTTATTGCAAATTTTCTTAATGCCCCGTGTATGATTCTTTTTTGATTATTATCCAAATTAATATTTAGATCTTTTGCTTCTTCCTGAATTTCCGATTGCTTATTTAAGGATTCTTTTAACCTACCGTAATCCATATCATCAATTATTAAATTATCCTTCAACCAATGTTCTATATTATCGGCAACGGCTCTTATATGTTCTTGTCCTGCTTCTGCAAGAGGAATAGCACCTTCGACTTCGGAAACTCGAGTTATTTCATCAAGTGGAAGCTGCTCATTCATGAGATCTATTTTTAATTTGTAATCTTGAAGAGTGTCACTCTTCATCGGTTCATCATCGTATGGGAGTAGTGACTCTTGTATATTTAGCCGAACACCAAGTATATTCTGATAATAATATTTTGCAGGATTAACAAAAAATAGTTTAAGTGTTTCTAGCTCTATTTCTGTTGTTTCGTCCGTTGGTATGGGGCTGTTGCTGCTGTCGTTTTCATCGTTGTTGCTATAGTCTCTTTTTATAAGTTGTTTAGCCGCCAAGAAATCCTCTTTTGAATATGAGAATAGTACACTATTGTTCTTGTCGAAATAATCAGGATGAATTGAATTCAAATGGTGAAGTGTTTCAAGCGGCGTTCCACTACTACCGTCCATCAGGGTGGTTTTCGACAAACTACATTGATTGATTAAGTAGCTGTGCAGTTCCTGTAATACTATTGATGGTGGCATAGGTTCATCGCCCTTGTCTGTTCTGCCCACATAGCTTAAGTATATTTTTTGGCGAGCATTTATTAAAGATTCAAGAAATGCACAACGGTCATCTCGGCGTAGAGATCGGTCGCCCCGTCTTCTTGTTGTATTAAGCAGATCAAATGTGGGCCGATTATCTTTATGTGGAAAGGCACCATCGTTTAGTCCCAGAACACAAGTTATTGCCGCAGGATGGCTATTCATGGTGCGAAGTTGGCAAAAAGTAACTACGTTTGGTGTAAGACTATCGCCACTGGATGCTGTGCCGCTTAGGGTCTTTTCAATATGAGTAATAATTACTTCAAACGGAACATTTTGTTCAGCTATGCCGCTATTTTTTTTTAATGATTGCAGATCGCTGATAACTTGATAAATCTTTGTTATTTCTTGGTACGTATTTTCTGTCGATACAAAGAATGTATCAAGCAATTCGGTAAATAGGTTATGCCATTCTGAAAGATTTCTTGTCTTTTGTTTTATAATATTATCCCTATAATATTTTAATTTATAAATAAAGGCAGTTAGTTTACCTAATACGATAGCACCTGCTCCTTCTGCATAGTCGGAGGTGTACAGGTCATTCAGCCATTCATTTTCTCCTACTGCATATCCCATCAATAGTCGATCAAGCCCATATTCCCAAGTCATATATGGCGACATATCTACATTTGCAACCGTTTTTCGGTGTTCAGCATCCAGTCCCCATCTGATATTGCCGTTTCTTATTATTTGCTCCAAAATATTTAAATCTTTTGCCGCCAGATCGAAGGCGGTCATAACTGATTCCACGGAGAGTAGATCAAAAATAGAACTCAGCTCAAAACGGCTGGTTACGATGTTACATAGAGTTATAAAGGCGTTAAGAATCTCGCTTTCGGCAGATATTGCATGAGTATCAATTGCATACGGAACCTCATGAGGTGATGTTTTTGCCGCAGAACCGAAAATAGCATCAATATGCGGTGAGTATTCCTTTATGTCAGTGACTAAGACTTGTATTTGGTATGGTTGAAGCGTTTTATTGTTATATTGGTTCTCAGTAAGCCATTTTAGAAGATGGTTGTATAAAACCTCAACTTCGCGGCGTTGACTATGGCATATATGTATTTGAATTGAATCGTCGCCTTCATTCCATGTTAGCTTGTTGCACTGATCATACTCTTCTTTGCTATTCAATATTTCATTCTGCAAGCTACCCAGTAATGTCTCGGCATCGGATTCAGAGAAGTTATCATAAATTTGATTGTATTGCTCATTTAGTATAAATAGATATTCCTGTAAAGAATTACCTAAGCTACAAAGTAGTTCATGCCCTTTTTCCGGTATATATAGCGGGTCATCAATAAGTTCAGGTGCTTCCAAAAACAGTTTTTCTTTAAAATGTTCCTGTTTAGCGGTCGAAACATCTTCTAGCCAGTATCCTTTGCCGGGATTTAGAACGTACATATTAATATTAACAACCTTTGACATTACGTTATTTAGAAAATATATGTACGGCATAGCCATGGTCGTGGCACCAAATATGGCTACTTCTCTATATTTATTGTCAAAAGCACTCTTTGCATCTTCAAGAGAAAAACTCTCCATTTTATTGAAAGTTCCGGAATATGAATTGTTATTATCCGCTATTAACATTTTCCACAATTCAGCCTGCCAGTTATTTGTGTTATTCTCAGATTCCCATTTAGAAATAATATCGCAGCGATAGACCTGATAATCATCAAATAGAGTTGCCAGCCTGCCAGCCAATTGAAATTGCCGGCGAGGAGAGGCGTTATCGTCTAAATACGACATAATTTCCGCAAAACCATTGGAAACAAGCTTGTTTTCCGATAATAGCCGATAAATACGCCATTGCAGGTTTGTTTTGGAGTAAGGGTGACTATTTGGATCACGTTTATTACTATTTTTATTAAGTAATTTATCCATCCAGTCGTTAACAAAAGGTAAAAAGAGCTGAAAATCACAATTAGCCAGAACTTTATTATGGCGGTGCTGCCATTCAAAGACGAAATAATGTCGAAGCCAAGCTTTCATTGCCGGACTATTAGTAACAATACAACACGGAACCATAGGATCGTACTGCTTCTTCACATATAGAGACTCAAACATCTTATCAGCCATTATTTCCAGCTTGTTACTACAAAATGTTGATAAACATGTCATTATTACACCTCTATAAAATTATTTTCAAACATAGTAACAATAGTTTTATAGAAAGTTAAGAAAAATGTACAAAGGTGCTGTGACAGAATTATGGGTGACAGAATTATTTTCTTGTTACGTGAAAAGATGTTTTGACACTCCATTGGTGAAAATATCCGTTGGTAGGGCGAGTTCTCCCGACTGATACATTGGCATGCGACCGTGCAGTGCTTGGATCTATGAGTTTTCCTTTCCCGTCGAGAGCAATCTTTTTGTAGGGGGCGAGCGTAACATTATCGACCAGCGTTTTCATGCTATGGCAGACATGGTTCTCAAACAAAGGCAAGTGTGCATTTCAGTATTAAAATTTTTTTTTGTCGCATTGTCTTTTTTTGTGTTATTATACTAAGCTAAATAGCTTAGTCAGAAGAAAACATACAATACAAAAGACAAATATCAACAGCAAAATTAATTCAACGGCGAGATGCTTATTTTTCGCGAGGGAACGGCCAGGCCAAAATGCCGCCTTCCATAACTTTTACGTTTGTCCAGCCGTTAGCCATAAGTAGGCTGGCTGCTTCGTAGCCACGTAATGAGATTTTGCAGTAGCATATTATTTCTTTATTTTTGTCTTCTGGTAGTTCATTCATACGTTTACGTAAGTCGCCAATAGGAATTAGAACTTCACCGATACCGAGACGCATTTGTTGGTATTCACCTGGACTACGGTTATCAAGAATGTATACATCTTCACCGGCATCAACTTTGGCTTTTACTTCTCTGCAGGAAATACCGTTCATTTGTCCGTTCATTTTATTTTCCATGGCATGAGCAGAAGCAATGATATTATCAATTGCAGGTGAGAATGGTGGTGCATAGGGTAGATCAAGAGTGGTCATTTGTTCTACGGTCATTTTGTTGTTTACTGCCATAGCTGCAATTGCTATACGCTTGCTTGCATCGCCGGGGCCGATACATTGGACGCCGAGCACTTGCCCAGTTTTTGCATCGGCAACCATTTTTATTATGAGAAGTTTTGCTCCCATAAATCCTGGTTTGTCCGGTGATGCTGTAATTACCGATACTGCATCGTAGCCGCTTTTGATTGCGTTTGCTTCTGATAATCCGGTTGCTCCGGCGTTGTAGTCAAATACTTTGCATACTCCGGTTTGGGTTGTGCCCGGGAACTTTTTCTGGTTGCCGGTAATGATGTTTTGTCCAACAATACGCCCTTCTAGGTTGGCAAGGTCACCAAATGGTGCGTGAACTTTTTTGCCGGTAATAAGATGAGGAATCTCAACGCAATCACCCGCTGCATATATGTCCTGGTCTGAAGTTTGCATATATTCATTTATGCTGATACAGCCGCGTTCGCCCATTTCTAGTCCGGCATCTGCGGCGAGTTGTCCGTTTGCTTTTACTCCGGCTGAAATTACTGCCAGTTCGCATGGTAGTTCGGTACCGTTTCTTAGTTTTACTCCGTAAAGTTTGCCATCCTTGCCGAGAAATTCAGCGACAGGGTTGTCGGTTACTATGTGCGATGCCTTCGTTCTAATATGATTTTCTAGGATTTTTGCGAGTTCCCAGTCCAGGAACATAAGAATTTGTGGTAGCATTTCGACAACGGTAATATTGATACCGGCGAGGTTTAGGGCTTCGCAGGTTTCGATTCCGATTAGTCCGCCGCCGACAACAACGGCATTTTCTATTTTCTTTTCATCTCTGATTTTTCGGAGGTAGTCGGCATCGCGCATTGATTGCAATGTTGTTATACCTTCTAAATCTGTGCCGGGAACAGGCGGGATGATAGGTGATGCACCGGTTGAGATTACGAGTTTGTCGTAAGCAATGGTTGTTTCTTCGCCGGATTTAAGATTTTTGCAGGTAACGGTTTTGTCTTTACGGTTGATTGATGTTACTTCAGTTTCTGTTATGGCTTTGATATCTTTGTCACGTAGAAAGAATTCCGGGTCTCGTGTAACTCCGGTAGGTGTGCATAGTAGTTGATTGCGGTTGTCAAATGTTCCGCCGACATAGTAGGGATAACCACAGGATGCCATTGAAAGGTCGGGGCTTTTTTGGATAAGTGTGATTTCTGCATGTTGATCCATGCGTCTTGCTTTTGATGCGGCTTTAGGTCCGGCAGCGGAACCACCGATTATTACTATTTTAGTTGGGTCGTTGCTCATTTTTTGCTTTCTTTTATTTTTAAATAGTTGAGGTACTTGCAAAACTATCTGCGGGCACTTTTTGATTTTATGCGGCATATTCCGCTTTTTCGCAATTTTACAGACCCTACGGGTATGCCTCACCCACAGTTTCACAGTGTGGCGGGTGAACTCAATTGCTCAAAAGACAGAATCTGCTCGCCTAAAATGCTAAAAACTGCCTCGCACAGTAGTTTTGCAAGCACATCAATATTTTAAACTTTTTTTTGTTCTATGGTTTTTTTTCTTGTTACTTGGCAGGTATATTAGATACTATCCACGAGTAATTAAATAAATAGGAGAAAATTGTATATGAAGAATGTTTTAGCAGGTATGATGGTTGTTTTGTTGGGTCTTTTTATTACAGGTTGTGAGTGGCAGACATCAAGTGATGGTGATTCTTGGAATAGTTCGTACAGCTGGGCTGACTTTGGTGGAGTGTATCGCCCTACGGCTGGTAGGACATTTGTGGTTTCTGAGTTTGGACCTTCGAGTGGGGGAACTTCAGCAAGTACTACATTTAAGAGCCAGTCTATTGGAACTGGTACAGCTGGGCAGGTTGCAAATTTTGATGGCCAACTACTTACTCCTGTTGTTGCTGGAACAGTTTCTGTTAGAGCGGGGTCTGCTCTTTTGACAGATGATGGCTCAGGTAATCTTTCTGGAGCTGGGACAGGTTCTATTAACTATAATACAGGCGTAATACGGGCTTCATTTGCTACGGCTCCTTCTGCCGGTGTGAATGTTCTTGCTTCGTACCACTATTCTGCTGCTGGATCTCCTGGAAATCCTCAGCCGGGAAGTTCTAGTGCTATTTATACTATTTCGGTTGACCAAACTGGTAATAAATTATCGTTCCGTGATAGCAATGGTATGACATATTCCGGTGAAATTACAAGTTTGAGCGGTGGCGGTAATGATGGCTCCGTTTCCGGTGCCGTAGTTGCTAACTTCAATGTTTCCGGTGCTGACGGTTCAAAAATTTCTGGTGTTCTGCAAGGACAGTATACGCCTAATATAGGTGTTTCCGGTGCCGGTACGCTTGATCGTATTATGAATGGAACTTATAGTTCTGCTAGTGGTGCAACAGGTGATGTTGTTGGTTCAGCTGGTACAGTTAATGTGATTGTTGCATCATCTGGTGGTGGAACTAATGCACCAGTTGCTCCGTAAAGATTTGCTAATACTATTAAGGGTACATTTTTTTAGTGAATAACTAATAACTAATAGTGGATAGTGAATAGTGAATAGTTGTTGTGCCTACGGCGTTTTTTTAGTGAATAGCTTGCCCGCCTAACTGCGAAGCTGTTGGCTGGGGGCAGTGTCTGCTGTTGTAAATTATGAATATTTTAGATGAAATAAAAGAATTGTTATAAGTAGTTAACACAAGTACCGCTATTGTTTTCGGTTCGTTTGCTTCGGGAAATGTACATAATGAAAGTGATATAGACTTAGTTGTTGTTTTAAATACGCCCGATGTGTCATCTGACTATAAACACTCACTGAAAAACAGAATGAGAATCAATAATATCTTACGGAATGTTCGAAAAAAATATCGGTTGATTTATTAGTGTATACAAAATTAGAGTGGGAGATATTGTTGGCATCAGGCAGTAGCTTTATAAATGATATTAATAAGAATGGTTTACAGTTAATATGAATCGCACAGAAGGTTTATGATTTTATGGTGCATGAAATAGAAAAAGTTTGCACTTAGGAGCCTCTTGCAAAACTATTCGTTCTTAGAACGAACACTACAAGTTTTATGCTCATTTAATATGTTTTAGATGATAAAACGGTTGTAACGTTGGCTCTATGAGCCAAAATTTTTAGTTTTGCAAGAGGCACTTAGAAAAAAATGGTTTAAAAGATTAATAATAACTGCTTACCTTTTGTAACTCGAAGAGTGAAGTGGGGAGAACTTTAACATGGTACAACTTCAAGAATTTACTGATTATAAGACTCCACGGCGGCGGCCATGGTTACTGCTGATTGTTTTGATTGTTATTGGTGCAGGGATCTGGTTGGCTGTTGGTCATAAATCCACTAAAAAGGCTGAAACTCCGTCTGATATAAAGACTGATGAGGTGTCGGATGTTACTAATGTTACTAGCAAGTCAATGGCACCGCGTAAGGTAACGGTATCGGTTACTATTCATGATGTGGATATTAAAATGCTGGTTGTTGAGGCTGAACAGGCTCTTCAAAAAGGTGATTTACTTGCGGCTAGAGATTCATATTTGAGTGTGTTGGAAAAAAGTAATGATGCTGCAGTATGTCGGCAAGTTGAGGGAAAACTTGGTGAGATAAATATAAAATTGGTTATGTCGCCATTGCCAATGCCGCATGATAAGATTATATATCTTGTTAAAAATGGTGATTTCCTTGGAAAAATTGCACGTAAAAATGGAACTACCGTTCAGTTAATTCAGCAGAGTAATAATTTGGCTAATCCTAATAGGATTAAAAAAGGTGATCGGTTATTAGTTCTCAAGGGGACATTTTCGATAGATGTAAGCAAGAGTAAAAATGAATTATTGTTAAAGCTAAATAATAAGTTTTTTAAGCGTTATTCTGTTGCAACTGGTAAATTTGGTAAGACACCGGAGGGAACTTTTAAAATAACGCAGAAAACTGTTGAACCGGTATGGTGGAGTCCAGATGGTAAGGAGGTTCCTTATGGCGACCCTAAAAATATTCTTGGAACCCGCTGGATGACTTTGAAGGCTACAGGAAAAACCCCTGATGCACGTGGTTATGGTATTCATGGAACCTGGCTTAATAATAGCATAGGAAAAGCCGCAAGTGCAGGTTGTGTTAGAATGCACAATAGTGATGTAGAAGAGTTATTTACTCTAGTTCCTGCCGGTACTAAGGTTGTTATTAGTGAATAGTGAGGCTTTTAGTGAAGAGTGTTTTGAGAGAGAAAAGTTATGCATTTGCTTTGCGTATTATAAATCTATATAAATATCTTTGTTACGATAAAAAAGAGTATGTTATTAGCAAGCAAGTCTTAAAAGCTGGAACATCTATAGGTGCACTCGTAAGGGAGGCTGAATTTGCACAATCAAAGGCTGATTTTATCAGTAAGCTTAGTATTGCATTAAAAGAAGCAAATGAAACAGACCATTGGCTATCTTTGCTAAAAGACTCCGATTATATCTCAGTTGAAATGTATAACAGTATTGAACCAGATTGCGTTGAGTTAATTAAGATGCTAACTTCCAGCATTAAAACGACTAAAAACAATCTTAAATAGTTGATTCAACTGTTCACTATTCACTATTAGTTATTAACTATTAACTATTCACTAAAATAGTCCTTTATATTGTAATATGGCTTGTATTCTATGGTGCGTTATGAAACAATTTGCTGTTTTAGGAAAGATAATCAAGGACTATTTTTAAAGGGACTATTTAATATGCACAAATATAGAACACATACGTGTGGAGAGTTAAGAAAAGAGGATGCCGGAAGTGAAGTTCGTATTTCTGGATGGATATTTAGAAAGCGTGATCATGGTGGTTTACTTTTTATTGATTTGCGTGATCATTATGGCATAACTCAGGTTGTTATACAGGCGGATAAAGAGTTTTTCGGTGCTGTAGAAAAACTTCATCCGGAAAGTGTGATTACTGTTACCGGTAGTGTTGATGCTCGTTCGGAGGAGACTATCAACTCTGATATGCCGACAGGCAAGATTGAGGTTGTTGCACAGGAGTTGGTGGTGGAAGGGGCATCAAGTGTTATTCCGTTTTTAGTTACCGGCAGTGATGACGGTCCTGAAGATTTGCGTTTGCGGCATCGTTATATTGATTTACGGCGTGAGCGGATGCAGAAGAATATAATTTTACGTTCAAAAATTATTTCCAGTTTACGTCAACGTATGATAAATCATGGATTTAATGAGTTTCAGACTCCCATTCTTACATGTAGTTCTCCGGAGGGTGCTCGCGATTACCTGGTTCCTAGCAGATTGCATCATGGTCAGTTTTACGCTTTACCGCAAGCTCCGCAGCAATTTAAGCAGTTGTTAATGGTTTCCGGTTTTGATAGATATTTTCAGGTTGCACCATGTTTTAGGGATGAAGATGCTCGTGCGGATAGGTCACCGGGTGAGTTTTATCAGCTTGATATTGAAATGTCTTTTGTTACACAGGATGATATTTTTGAGGTTGTTGAAGATGTGCTTGCCGGTGTGTTTAATGAGTTTTCTGACTGGGAAGTTAGTGATACCCCGTTTGTTCGTATTCCGTTTAGAGAAGCAATGTTGAAGTACGGTACTGATAAGCCAGATCTAAGAAATCCGATTGAAATGCTGGATGTAAGTGATCTGTTTGCAGGTTCCGGTTTTAATGCATTTGCGGGTGCTATTAAGAAGGGGGCGGTAGTGCGTGCTATTCCGGTTAAGGGACTTGTTGGTAAATCGCGTAGTTTCTTTGATAAACTGGTTAAGTTTGCTATTGATTCCGGCAGTAAGGGGTTAGCTTATCTTGCTTGGAATGAGGGTGAGGTTAAAGGTCCTATTGCGAAGTTTTTATCTGATGATGAAATGAAGTCGCTTGCCGAGCAGTGTGGTGCTGAAGTTGGTGATGTTGTTTTCTTTGTTTGTGATAGTCCTGATAAGGCGGCTAAAATTGGTGGTGAAATCCGTACTAAGCTTGGTAATGATCTTGAGTTGATTAAAGAGGGTGTTTATAAGTTCTGTTGGGTAGTTGATTTTCCGATGTTTGAGATGGATGAAGAGTCTGGGAAAATTGATTTTTCTCATAATCCTTTTTCTATGCCGCAGGGTGGACTTAAAGCTCTTAAAGAGAAGGATCCTCTGACTATTGATGCATACCAATATGATGTTATTTGTAACGGTATAGAATTATCTAGTGGTGCGATTAGAAATCATGTACCGGAGATTATGTATAAGGCATTTGATATTGCTGGTTATAGCAACGAAGTGGTAGAAGAAAAATTTCCGGCCTTGCTGAATGCTTTTAAATATGGAGCACCTCCACATGGTGGAATTGCCCCTGGAATTGACCGTATTGTGATGTTGCTTGCTCAAGAAGATAATATTCGTGAAGTTATTGCTTTTCCTATGAATCAACGTGCACAAGATTTGATGATGAATGCACCGGCAGAGGTTTCCGAGTTGCAGTTGCGGGAGTTGCACCTTAAAATCAGGGAACAAGGAAAAGCGGTAAAGTAGGTCGGTGGTTGTTTATGGGGAGATCTGACTGATCTGTCGGATCTGACGTATCTGTCGGATCCGGACTGATTTGTCGGATGTTTTTACGCTTGAACCGTTCTTTCTTCACGTGTTTTCAGGTCTTTGATGCGTATTTCGTTGGAATCAACATCGTCTGGACCAATATAGACCGCTTCTTCGAAGCCTAATTTATTGCACCGCGAAAAGAATTTTTTTGCTTTTTCAGCGGAGAGTGCTAGGTCAACATTAGTTCCTCTGGCACGTAGCTTGTTTGCTATTTTTATGGCATGGGTTTGTTGTTCTTGTTGCATATATCCGACAGCGGTTCCGCCGATGCTGTCGGGGATATTTATGTCTTGTTTCATATTAAGGAGCTCGCCTATAACTACATCACCAAAGCCGAGACCAACTGCGGTAGCTGGTTTTCCACCGATTGAAGAAAGAAGGTTGTCGTAGCGTCCACCGCCGAAGATTGCACGTAATGTACGTTCAGCATCGAATGCTTCAAATACAATCCCTGTATAGTATGCTAAGCCGCGAATAACGGAAATATTGAAGTTTACGCAATTATCAATCTCATAGATTTTTAGGAGATCAATAAATTGTAAAAGTTCCTGAAGTGATTCTGTTTTTTTAGGTAGTATGTTTTCGACATCTTTTAGTGATTTTATTTCTAAGGAGTTAAATATTTGGTCAACGGTTTTATCAGTTAGCCCGTATTCTGATAAGATGATTTTAAGGGCTTCGTCGCTGATTTTACCGCGTTTGTCTAAGGCAACAAATGCTGCGGCATGATCTTCTTCATTGATTCCTAAATTGGTAAGAATGTCGGAGAGAAGTGTTCTACTGCTAAAATCTATGATAATATCGTTTTGCTTTAGTCCCATGATTTCCATGGATTTAATTGCTGTTCTAATTATTTCTACTTCAGCCAATAGTGATGGCTCACCAATGATATCGAGGTTTAGTTGATAATGTTCTCTTTTTCGACCTCTGGTTGTACGTTCATAGCGAAAGCATTGTGCGATAGTGAACCATTTTATAGGAAAGGTAAGTGCCCCTTGTTTTGCGGCAACCATGCGGGCAAGGGTAGGGGTCATTTCAGGGCGAAGAGCAAGGTCGCGATTACTTTTATCTTTAAAGGCATATATCTGATCGGTAATTTCTTCACCGGCTTTTCGTTTTAAGAGATCGAGTGATTCTACGACACAGGCATCATATTGGGCAAATCCGTAGTTTTGTGCTGCGGATCTCCAAGCATCAAAAATTACATTACGGAGCAACATGTCTTCCGGATAGAAATCTCGCATGCCGCGTGGTGGATTAAAAGAAATCATAATAAATTATTGGTTATTGGTTACTTGTTATTAGTTACTTGTTACTTGTTATTGGTTACTTGTTAACTGTTCAAGACTGCTTCTTTCATTTTCTTACCGGCTTTAAATTTAACAACTTTACGCTCCGGTATTTGGAATGTTTCTGTTGGTTTGTTGGGATTGCGGCCGATTCTGGCTTTTCTAACTGCTACTTCAAATACACCAAAACCTCTAATTTCTATATTTTTCCCATTAGCGAGTGCATCGATAATTTCGTCAAGAGTCTTTTGCACAACGGCATATACATCTTCTTTGATAATTCCGGTTTCTTCGGATATTTTGGTTACGATATCATTCTTTGTCATAATTATTCCTTTTCTAAATTTGTTTTATATTTGACACTATATTAATAATTTACGCAAGTGCAAAACGAAGAATAGTTTTTGTTAACAAAGTTTTCCATTTTGATATGTGGTGGGGATAAAGCTTACTACCTGGTTTGGTTTTATGTTTGCTTGAGTTATTTTGGCGGCTATGTATTGCTCTGTCCAGCCGGAGGCAATACCGTCTTTTTTTATTTGTTCTGTTAAAATTGTGACCTTTTTACCGACAAATGATTCGGCAAAGGCTTGTTTTTTTTGGACACCTAGTCTGATAAGTTTTTCGGTTCGTTCTTTTGCAATTTTATGTGGTACATGGTTGTCCATGTCTGCGGCACGGGTATTTTTTCTTATACTGTATGGAAATACATGTAGATTGCTGAACGGGTAATCTTTTATTAGCTGGAATGTGTTTTCAAATGCTTGCTCATCTTCACTGGGAAGTCCGGTTATGATGTCTGTACCTAGCCCAATATCAGGAATAGTTTTTATAACAAATTCAATAAGCTCACGGAATTGATCGGCACTATAGTGGCGTCCCATGGATTTTAGTAGATTGTTATCTCCGGTTTGTAGTGGTAGGTGCAAGAAGTTACATAGTTTTTTTGATGTTGCCATATATTCTATAATAGAGCGTTCTGTTGTTGTTATCTCAATTGAGCTGATTCTGATTCGTTCTATTTGATCAATGGTTTCAAGTTCTTTTATTATATCAACTATTTTTTTGTTATCGTTACGGTAGCATCCGATATTGACACCTGTAATGACTATTTCTTTGAATCCGTTGGCTGCAAGTGCTTCTGCTTCTGCGATTATTTTGGTAAATGGTAGTGAGCGTGATTTGCCGCGGGTGAGTGGCACAATACAATATGCGCATTTGAAACTACAGCCGTCTTGGATTTTTAGCCATGCTCGGGTGGTATCAAAAACAGGTGTTGTTGGTTCATTAGAGTTTGGAATATATATTTGTGGTAAGTCGAGGTTGTTGCCGATTATTTCCGGTAGATTATATTTGATTGATTGACCTGCAATAAGGTCGGCACCAGATTCTTTTTTTAATCGTTCTTGTTCAACTTCAGCAGCACAACCTGCCATAACAACATAGGTTGCCGGGTGTTTTCGTTTAATGCTTCGTGCGAGTCGGATACATTCTTTTTCGGCCATACCGGTAATGGTGCAAGTATGAATTATGCTAGCATCGGCACTTTCTTTGAACTCAACTACCTTGTAACCGGCGGCTATAAAGTTAGCTCTGATTTTGGCTGTTTCCGCTTTATTAAGACGGCAACCGATAGTTTTAAATGATACTGTCTGCATTTTGAAAAGGTTATAAAAGGGTTCTAAGGAGGTTGTAAAATGGTTCTAAGGGGGTTCTAAAAGGGTTAGAGGGTGGAAATAATCGGTCGGATCTGATTGATCCGACCGATATTGGTTGTTATGCGTCGTTTAGGATTGCACCTGTGCCGGCATTTTGTACGAGTTTTGCGTAACGGGATAGGTAGCCGGTTTTTATTTTTTGTTCAAATGGTACCAGCTTGTTTCGTCTTTCGTTAATTTCTCCATCGGTAAGCATGGCTTCAAGGGAGTGATTTGGTATATCAATTTTTATGATATCGCCATTTTCTAATAGTGCAATTAGTCCACCTTCAGCTGCTTCCGGAGATATATGGCCAATACATGCACCATGTGTGCCGCCGGAGAATCTGCCATCAGTGATTAAGGCGACGCTTTCTCCTAGACCTTGCCCCATTATGTATGATGTGGGGGCAAGCATTTCCTGCATGCCCGGTCCGCCTTTTGGTCCTTCGTAACGAATAACCACAACGTGGCCAGCTTTTACTTCTCCTGCAAGAATACCCTCGCATGCATCTTCTTGTGAATTGTATATAATGGCTTCACCTTCAAATTGAAGCATATTTTTTGCTACGCCAGCTTTTTTGACGACTGAGCCTTCTTCTGAAAGATTTCCTCGTAGAATTGTTAATCCACCATCTTGCGAATGTGCATTTTCGATGGTTCGTATTATATTGTCGTCTTTTGCTTTTGCTCTATTTACATTTTGCCAAATTGTTTTACCTGTTACTGTTGGGCAGTCTTTATTAAATAAGCCTTTGATATCTCCTAGTCGGTTGATAATGGCACTAATTCCGCCAGCATGGTAAACGTCTTCGATATGAATATCGGAGCTAGGTGATACTTTGCAGATATTTGGGCATTTTGCCGATAGTTGATTTATGCGTTCTAGGTCATATTTTATTCCGGCTTCATTAGCAATGGCTAGTGTATGAAGAACGGTATTAGTGCTGCCGCCCATTGCCATGTCTAGTAGGAATGCGTTATCAATTGACTCCTTGGTTACAATTTCCTTGGGGCGCGGGCCTTCGTTGATTGCCATTTCGACAATACGTTTGGCTCCTCGGCGGTAGAGTTTCTTTCGTGCGGGATCCATTGCTAGGGTTGTTCCGTTGCCGGGAAGTGCGATACCAATTGCTTCGCAGAGGCAGTTCATTGAGTTGGCTGTAAACATACCAGAGCATGATCCTGGTCCCGGACAGGCGCATTCTTCAAGTTCTTGCAGTTCTTCATCATTCATTTTGCCTTGTTCATGTGCGGCAACGCCTTCAAAAACTGTTACTAAGTCGCAAACTTTTCCATCAGCTGTATGTCCGGCAGCCATAGGTCCGCCACTCATCATTATTGTAGGAATATTGGCACGTAGAGCCCCCATAAGCATTCCGGGTACGATTTTATCACAGTTTGGAATACATACAAGGGCATCAAAACAGTGAGCATTTGCCATTGTTTCTACGCTGTCGGCAATGAGTTCACGACTGGGCAGTGAGTATTTCATGCCTTTATGTCCCATCGCAATGCCGTCGCATATTCCGATTACGTTAAACTCTACCGGGACACCACCGGCCTTGCGGATTTGGTCTTTAATATATTTTGCAACTTTGTCTAGGTGTACATGGCCAGGGATTACTTGATTAAAAGAGTTGCAAATTCCTATATATGGTTTTTTAAAATCTTCTGTTACAAGTCCTGTTGCACGCATTAGGCTACGGTGTGGTGCTCTTTGAACGCCTTTGTTTATTTCATCACTTCTCATTTGATTATTCCTTTCTTGTCATTAAAATATTATTGGGACTTTAACAGGCAGTCGGATTTTCAGCAAGTTATATTATATAGTGAATAACTAATAATGAATAGTGAATAGTGAATAGGACCTTTTCAATGCTTATGGAGAAAGTGCATTTTTCTGCTGTACTTATATTGAGTGCTTTTGCTAGTCTTTGGATATGAAAAATTTATTATTAGTAATAATGTCGGTTGTAGTTGTTTTGTCTGTTTCATGTCGTAAACATGATGTTCGTACGATGTGGATTAGTGTACCAGAAATGAAAAATCAGGCTTGTGCTGATCGTATTAAGAGTGCATTAGGAAAAGTTAAAGGTGTCAGTAATATGCTTACGGAAGTTAATATTGGGGACCGTACTGTTCTTGTTACGTATGAAAGCACCTTAATGTCGATGAAGAATATTGAGTTTTATATTGCTGAAGCTGGATTTGCGGCAAATGAAGTTCCTGCAAATAAAAAGGCACAAGCTGCATTGCCGGAATCGTGTAAATAGGGCTGTAGGGTTTTAGGCTGTAGGAATACTGCTAACGGCAAGGTTTTTGTAGTGTTGACCGTCTCTGCTGTGCCCTCCGTAGCTCCTAGAAGAGCTAAGGATGGGGGCAAGGCGCTGTACATGGTGTCCACTGCGTGGACGCTTGGCCAGAGACGGCCAACGCTACATCTTTACTGAGTTGCCGGTTGTCGGGGATTAGGCTATAGGTTAGAACGTAGAATATGAATATTCTTATAGATCAGTTTCTTGATTATCTTTCGCTTGAATTGGGGTTAAGTCCTAATACGCGAGAGGCATATAAGGCTGATTTGGTAAGTTTCTCTTCTTTTCTTGATGGTGGCAAATCTTTTAGCTTTAATGATGTTGTCCGGCAGGATGTATTAGATTATTTGATGTCAGAGAAAGAGCGTGGTCTTTCTGTTAACTCTATTTCTCGACATCTTGTGGCGATAAAAATGTTTTTTCGGTATATGCAACGGGAAAATATGCTTGATAAGAACGTTACCGACGTGATGGATTCACCTCGATTATGGCGAGTGTTGCCTGGGGTGTTATCTGCTACTGAGGTTGATAGATTGCTTTCTGTGCCGGTAGGTAACGACCGTATTTCTGTTCGCGATAAGGCTATGTTGGAGTTGATGTATGCTACTGGCTTGCGTGTCTCTGAGGTGGCGAATTTACGGTTGGACGATTTGCATTTTGATGAAGGTTATTTGCGCTGTTTAGGTAAGGGAATGAAAGAGCGGATAATACCATTTGGCGGTAGAGCTAGTGATAGTTTACAACGTTATTTGGTGGAATTTAGAGAGAAATTTGTAAAAGATGATTATGAGCGAGCTGTTTTTTTAACTTACAGGGGAGCAAAGTTTTCGCGTAAAGGTATTTGGAAGAGTATAAAGAAGTATGCGGCAAGTGCCGGCATTATAAAAAATGTATCTCCTCATACTTTGCGTCATTCATTTGCCAGTCATTTGCTGGCTAACGGGGCTCCGTTACGAGTGATACAAGAGATGTTGGGTCATTCTGATATTTCCACAACGCAGATATATACGCATGTTGATCAAGGACGGTTGCGGTCAGTGCATTCTAGTTTTCATCCGAGAGCGTGATTGCGAAGGGGCGACTTTGGCGAGGTAGGCGGAGGGGCGGAAGGGCGACTTTAGCGAGGTAGGCGGAGGGGCGGAAGGGCGACTTTAGCGAGGTAGGCGGAAGGGCGACTTTAGCGAAGGAGGCGGAAGGGCGACTTTAGCGAGGTAGGCGGGAGGGCGTAAGGGAGACTTTAGCGAAGGAGGCGGAGGGGCGACTTTGGCGAGGTAGGCGGAAGGGCGGAGGGGCGGAAGGGCGACTTTAGCGAGGTAGGCGGAGGGGCGACTTTAGCGAAGTTGGTGACTGAT